>JBAPQU010000089.1:0-8029 GCA_049280795.1 Candidatus Sulfotelmatobacter sp. | reverse complement strand
TACTGCCGTTGAATACAAAGTTATTAATCGACGGGCAGGTTTGCGCAGTGCTTGCCGATACATTTACAGGACCGGGGCAACCCGCGAGCCATCCCTTGGCAGTTGCGGCGGGGAAATAAGACTGAAGCTTCAAGGCCACTGGATCGATAGGCGCTAGCAGCGCGCCAGTGGTGGGGTTGAAGAAAGTTGAGTTTGCGTTGTAGCCGCTGACTCCGTAAAAATCTCCGGCCGCCATGGCAGCGGTCGGGTAGGTATAGAGTCCGGAGGTTGGAGAGGACGAAGGGTTGTGCTGGTACAGGAAAAAGAAGAAGAGTTTGTTCTTGATAATCGGGCCACCGATGCTGCCGCCGTAAGTGTTCCAATGCTCTACAGACTTCGGGTCGGGCGCAGGATTTAAGTAATTTCTGGAGTTGAACGCCGTATTCTGAATGTACTCGTACCCGCTGCCATGAAACTGGTTCGTGCCGCTCTTGGTGATCACGTTTACGGAAGTAAGACCGCCGCCGTACTCCGGCGGTGCATTGGCGGAATTGACGCTTACCTCGCCGATGGCATCAACAGGCATGTAGTAATTGCTGCCGTTGAAATCTCTGGGAGCGGTGGCCGGTCCGCCGTCCGACAAAAACATTATGTTGTAGGACTGGGTGCCGTTGACTCCGGCTGCCTGGCCGTTGGCTTCGCCTGCGCCTCCGCCGGTATTCACGCCGGGGATAAGCTGAATCATCTCGGCGCGCCAGTCCGTACCAACGATAGGCGCCGCGCGAATCGCCGCTGTGTTAAGGTCCACGCGCTGATCGGAGGTCTCCGTTTCCACCAGCGGCGTCTCGGCTGTCACCACCACATGTTCGTTGACGGAGCCTACTTGCAGCGTGCCATCGACGGCGATGGTTTGGATCGCGAGGGTCAGGCCCTGGCGGACGAATTCCTTGAATCCGGCCTTCGAGAACTTGATCGTATACTCGCCGGTTGGAACCGAAGGGGCATCATAGATACCGGCGGAATTCGTGACCGAGACGATGTTCACACCGGTCTGCACGTTGGTGATTGTGACCTTGACGCCTGCCAACATCGCGCCGGTGGAGTCCTGAACCGTGCCCTTGATTTCTCCAGTGTTCGCGTTCTGTCCAAAAGCAAACGTGGCTGCCAGGCCTGCGACCAACAGCACACAAATATGCACAAAGTGGCGAACCATCCCAAGCCTCATCGCGGAGCCTCCTAGAGTTAACTCTGCCCGCCAGTGCGTCCGAAGTCGTCAGGGAACATCGGGCGCACGACCACCGTCGACACAGAGTTTGAAACTATGCCTATATCACCGACGAGGAATCCTATGATGACGCGACGATCCGCGAATCCGCCAAAAGTTGGATAGTAGAAAATAAGTATTTATCTTGACAACAGGGATATGAGTCGTGGATGGGGTTTACTCCAGGTGGACCAGGCCGCGCTGCAGGGCCGTGACTACGGCTTCAGTCCGGTCGCTGACGTTCAGCCGCAGCAGAATCGCACTGACGTGACACTTCACGGTGGCCTCGGTGATGTGCAAACTGGCGGCGATGTCTTTATTGCTCTTTCCGCTGGCAAGCAGAGAGAGCACTTCTTGCTCTCTCGCGCTGAGTTCGGAGTCAGGCATGCGCGAGGCCAGGGCGCGGGCAACTGGCGGCGGCAGAAAGCGTCCACCTTTGTGCACGCGCTGCAGCGCCTCCACCAAGGTTTGGTAGGGCATGCCTTTAATGACATAGCCCTGTGCGCCCGCCTCCAGAGCGCGGTGGATATCGGCATCGCCCTCGTAGGTTGTGAGTACCACAAAGCGGGCGTGAGGGTGCGTTCCACGAATAGAGCGAATGGAATCTACTCCGCTCATGCCTGGCAGCCGCAAATCCATGAGTGTCACGTCCGGTTTGTGCTTGAAAAAAAGTGTGACTGCTTCTTCTCCGGTACCGGCCTGGGCCACGACCGTCATGTCAACGCGCGCATTCACAATTGAAGCCACGCCGACGCGCATCAGTGGATGATCATCCACAACCATTACTTTTATTTTTTCGCTGTTGACCGTATTCATATGCTCGGGACTTCCTCTTCTGCGGTCGAGGCCTTGCGCGGGACGTAGAGCGTCAACTCCGTACCGGCTCCGGGCCAGCTATTCAAAACGAGTATTCCACCAATCCGCTTAGCGCGCTCCTGAATTCCAACCAAGCCGTAGTGGCCGTTCGACTGCGACGATGCCGCTTCCGGATCGAACCCGCATCCGTCGTCGCGCACCTGTACTTTGAATTCCCTGTTCTCAAAGCCGATGTCTACGTGCACAGTTTTCGGCTGGCCGTGACGAATTGCATTGTGCAGGGCCTCGCGGACCACCATGAGCAGTTCGTGCGCAGTCGATTGATCCAGATCGAACGGCCTTCCTGAGATGCGATATTCGACGGGCACTCCGAACTCGTGGCTGACTTGCTGAGTCATATCGCCGAGTATAGGGCCAATCGCGGTAGCGGAACCATCGGCGTGGCGGAGATCCCAAACGGCTTCGCGAGCTTCGTTGATGGTGGTGCGCAACTGAGTGCGTACACAGCTCAATAGATCTTCTTTGGCGGAGGCTTCGCTCTCGCCAAGACTTGAGTGCGCTTCGAGCAACGCCGAGACTCCGGCACAACCTTGAATGAGAGTGTCATGCATTTCCCGCGCCAGCCGATTGCGTTCGTTCAGGACAGCCTTAAAACGGGAGTGCACCTGGCGCATGCGGAATTTGTAGCCTCCCCATACGCTGGCGGCAAGTAATAACAGACAACAGCCCATGAACCATGCGGTGCGATAAAAATGGGGCTTCTGAATAATTTCGACGGAAGTTTCCGCGATCTGCCGCGGGTCGCTCATCTCGAACGCAGCCACGCGGAATTGATAACGTCCGGGCGGAAGGTTCGTGTAGTAAGCCACGCGGCGTGAGGACGCATCGGTCCAGGTCTTATCGAAGCCCTCCAACATGTATCGGAACCGAACCTGCTCTTGTGAGCGAAGTTGAATCACGCTGTAGTGCATTTCGATCTTGGCATTGTCGGGAGTGAGAGAGATTTTTCGGAGATCCTGAGCCTGGATACCGTCGGCCAGCACGAAGTCGATCACCACCGGGGCCGGACCCACCGGCGGAGTGGGATTCAGCGAGACCCGGACGGGACCTTTGTTGCTGGCAAACCAGACTTCGCCCAGTGACGTGACAACACCACCGGGCTTTTCTGCTCCGTACATCTGGGTTGTTTCCAAACCATCGGAGATGCCATACAAAGTTAAAGAAAGCGGGTGCGATGGGTCTTCCGCAATGATATCTAGTTCCCTTCGGCTGATTACAGATATGCCGTTGGGACCACTAATCCAGAAATTTCCCCGTCGGTCTTCGAGCAGCTCGTAAATACTGTTGCTGGCAAGCCCCTGCGCAGTTGTAAAGTGCGTGAGCTTTCCAAAACGCCAGCGATAGAGCCCGCCGGTTCTGGTTCCGAACCACAGGCCACCGTCTGAGTCTTCGCGAATCGCCCAGATTTTTTCGTGCCGAAGCCCCTCGGTAACCGCGTCTTTGGCGAAGCTTGCGCCTCGCAAATGGCTTACTCCGCGGTCAGTTCCAATCCATATGTCTCCATTACGATCTTCCGCCAATGTTCGAGTGCTGAAATAACAAAGGCCGTCGCGCTCCTGGTAATTGGTAAATTGGCCGTCGTGCCAGCGGCTCACCCCTTCATCGGTGGCAATCCATATACTGCCGTCACGGCCCTGCAGAAAAGCGCGAACAAAATTGTTTACCAGGCCATCTTTGACCATGTAGTGGTCCAACCTGCCACCACTCTGCCGGAAGACACCTCTGCCTTCGGTTCCGATCCAGAGCGCGCCTTGATTGTCCCGAAATACGTTGCGGACGCGTACACCGGAAATTCCAGGAAAATTCACTCGTGTGGCCTGGCCGTTGTGGAATCGAAAAAGATTGGCGGCCGCGATCCAAAGATCGTCGTTGCGATCTTCGTAGACGGTTTCAGCATCGTAGTCGCCGGCATCGGGTAGCACGACGGTTCGGATCGGCGTCTTGCTCAGGCGCATCATTCCCGCCTGCGTTCCCACCCAGATGTTGTTCTCGATATCTTCGAACAGGCTCAAGGCTGTGTTGCTGGGCAGACTTCCCGGCGCAGTCATCTGAGAGAACGCATGTTTCCAGTATTTATAAATTCCGTGACCAATCGTACCAATCCAGAGAGTGCCGTCGGAAGTTTCCTGGAGAAAACGAACGGTACCGCTGATTTCCTGCACTCTGCGAAAAGAATCGGACCCCGAGACTTTGCTATACAGGCCGCCGATAGTGCCCACCCACATTGTTCCATCTCGGGTTTGTGTTATGGATTTAACGCGATTCTGACTTCCCTCTTCGGCCAGCCGGTATTCCTGATACGTGGTTCCGCTAAGGCAGAACAGCTTCGAGCCACCGGCCCAGAGGCGCCCTCGATTGTCTTCATGAATAGCATGCACGGCGATCGGAGGAATGCTATTGGTGTTGTCGACGCGTTCGATCCGATCTCCGACGACTCGAAACAATCCGTTATCGGTTCCAATCCATATCAGTCCCTTACGGTCCTGGTAAACCGCCCGCACAAAGTCGTTCAGCAGTCCATCCTTCCCGGAGAAGTGACGGAACACGCCGTCTTTATAGCGGATGAGACCACCTCCTTCAGTCGCAATCCACAGGGCATTGTCGGTGGTGACGGTCAGACTGAAAACATTGTTGTCGGTAAAAGCGGACGTGTTATCGCGATCGAACAAAACCAGGCGCTCGCCATCAAAGCGAAGCAGGCCGCCTGTAGTCCCGATCCAAAGATATCTGTCTTTAGTTTGCGCGAAGGATTGAACGGTCTCCTCGGGAAGGCCATCCTGCATCTGCCAGGTGCGCGACGTGTAGTTGATCGGCGCGTCGCTAAGAGCCCACACGCTTGCGGAGAGCACGCATATGCTTAACGCTAAACCTAAGCCCCGCGCGCAATCCATGTAAGATCCCCTGCCCTTCGCGATGTGCATTATAGCCCGGACCATCCGCGGGAGGATAAAACTCGGCAACGAACATCCGCCCATTGCTAAGGCGCGACGAGATAATATGATGCAGAATCTATGGTAATCGTGGTCATGGGAGTATCCGGATCAGGCAAGACCGTTGTAGGAGAGGCACTCGCCGCGCGCTTGAACTGGATATTTGAAGACGCTGACAACTGGCATTCGGCTGCAAACGTTGAAAAGATGCACCGCGGCGAAGCGCTCACCGATGCGGACCGTGAGCCCTGGCTTCAAGCGCTGAATCGCGCCATCCGCGCGTGGATCGCGGATAAGCGCAATGTAGTCTTAGCTTGTTCTGCGCTGCGTGAACAATATCGTAAGGCGCTAATCGAAGAAGTCGCCGACCAGGAGTCTGTGCGCTTTGTATATCTCAAGGGCACGTTTGAGGAGATCGATCGCCGGCTCCGTACTCGCGCTGGACACTTCATGCCCGAATCACTTTTGAAAAGTCAGTTCGCTGACTTGGAAGAGCCAGACTCTTCCGAAGCGCTTGGGATTGATGTCAGTCAATCGGTTGACAGCATTGTGAACTTGATCATTACGGATCCGCGGCTGAGTCCGTCAGCGAAATCGTCGACACCTGCAGAATCTCGTTAGCGCGTGACTGTCACTTCATACCAGGTTGTAACCGGCTTGCCCACCGGTATCTCCCATCCCTCGGACATCTTCTCGGCACGAACCGGCTCGCCCATCGCCTGACCAGAGCCGTCGAGGGGTTGCGCGGAAACATTTTGGGCGCGTTCCAGGCCTGGGAGCGTGATCTGGCCAACGACCGGTTCAATCAGTGTTGGCGGCCCGCCCCACTCCGACAAATTGCTGCGTCGGTCGTTCCAGCGCATCCCTTCGTTTTCGACCCGCGATCCGAGTGTCAACAGCAATTTCGACGAGTGAGAAATCGGCTCAGCATCGAGTGACGTAAGCCAAATCGCGCAGAATCGGTTTCCCACATCCGCCGAAAGATTCGTAACAGATTTGCCGTTCGCCTTAACGAACCCAATCAAAGCTTGGGATCGCGGCGTATCCACGGTCACGAGTCCGGTCATCGTCGACGAGTTGTACCAAGCTAATTGATTCGTGTCAGAGACAATCGGGTTTGAGATTTCGGGCACCGCGACCGGCTCGGCGGGCGCGCCCTCAAGCGAGAGAATGCGCGAACCATGCTGCAACGGCACAGCCAACGGGAACCCCGGCGTGAAATAGGGGCGGTCCGTTGCAGGCAGCAGCAACGCGCTATCAAAAACATGGTCGCGCGTGTAAGAGCGCTCGACGATCGATTTTGCCGCGCCCACATCTGCCCGCAAAAACATTAAGGCTCCTGCGGCAAGCTGCGGCATCTTGACGGGATCGAGCGAAATGTCGAATGCGTCTCCTATATAAGGCTTCCAATCGGGCGATGCTTTGGGCTCAAAGGTGTACCAGATGATGGCATCCCAGTCCTGGAAGCCGCCGTATGCGGCGAGAATCGGAATGCCTTCGCTCGCCCAATCGTTGGGAAATGGATTGTTCACTTCACTTACGGTGTAGGGTTTGCCCGCAACCGGCGTGCGGGACAACTCGACGACGGTCGAATTGAATGGGTCGTTCACCATCGGAGCTTTGATTTTATTTTCCCAGTCGTGTTGCCAATAGGTGTGGCCGTCGTTGGTATCGAATGATGAAGTCGCGAGCAGTAAAGGATATCCGCTGCTGGTGTGGCCGTGATCGGCGGTGGTCATGATCAGCGACTTCACTCCGAGAGTTTTTGTCAGATAATCGCGCATGTCTTCCCAGTAGCCGCGCTGGGTGTCGAGGAAGAAGCGGGACTCCGCATAAAATCGCTGCTTCGGAGCGGTCTCGATTTCTTTCCTGCCTTGCAGCAGAGGGGCGGGATCATTACCGGCCATTCCAGCGATTTCCTTCAGCTTATTCAGATCTTCCGCGTCGAGATTCTTCTTGAGCCAGGCATTGTAGAGATCGGCAAGTTCGTGATCGTAATAAGGTGTAGGGCCGTGAGCGCCTACCCAGAGCGCGTTTTCGTTGTTGATCTCGACCATTGCAACTGCCGGGTCATTACGGTATTCGAGTTTAGTGTAGGGATTGTAGTGAGCCAGCAGTTCCTTCGCGTACTCCTTTTGCAGTTCAATGATGCGGGGATCATACAAACTGATTCCCTTCGCGCCTTCGCGTATCTTCTGGTAGTCCTGTACGCCGTCGCCCGCTTTGAATGGGCGGCCGACGAGCAAGTTGAAATTAATGTAGATTCCCCGTTTTTCCAGCTCTGCGAGGAAGAAATCTTCTCGGTCGAACGCCTCCGGATCAAGCGCGCGCGTGTCATCGCGCTTTCCGTCGATGAGTCCGCGCGGTGTAGGCAGATCGAGAAATTGCAGGCGGACACAATTCACCCCAAACCGGGCCAGGGTAGCAGCCCAGAGCGGAGCATCGTCCTTGGATGGAATCATCACCGAGCCTTTGCTCCAGTCGGTGATGTTCACACCCCAAAAACGAATCCGCTTTCCATCACCGGTTACGAGATGAGCGCCTTGGGCTCGGACAAATCCGTGTTTGCCGGCCGGAGCATCGAGGAGAAACGAAACGTCTACCGGCGAGTGCACGAGTTGTGCCTTGCGGTGGTCGATGATGAACGGCTGCAAAGTCGCGTTAGTTTGTGCAGGAGCTCGATAGGGCAAAAGCAACAGCCATGCACCGAGGAAATAGATGTAGCGGCGAAACTTCATGGATATATTTCTTATTGCGATAAAGCAACCTACACGGCTTCCGGCGGCGCAACAGCGATTTCGAAATCAACCTGCCTTTTGCCCAGAACAGGATGCACGGCCGTAAGCCTCACTCTTCCCGCTTGTTCCTTCGCTCGCAGCCACACGGCTCCTGTTCCACCGACGAGCGCAAAAGGGTTGTCTCCAATGACTTCCGCCGGACCTTCGACGTTCAGCTGAATCGCATCATTGGCGAACGAGCG
>JBAPQU010000088.1:0-33843 GCA_049280795.1 Candidatus Sulfotelmatobacter sp. | reverse complement strand
CCCGCATCACGCATGCCTTTGAGCAAGCCCACCATCTCCCGTGCCGAGTGCACATCCACGTTGGAAAACGGCTCATCCAGCAAAAGAATTTTCGGATCGTGCAGGATAGCCCGCGCCAGAGACATCCTCTGCCGCATGCCTTGCGAATACTGTCCCACCGGCCGTGACAACTCAGGGTCGAGCCCCACCGCCCGAATTACCTGCTCACAACGCCCGTCGCCGACGATGTCGTAAAGCCGCGCGAAGTAGCGCAAGTTTTCCATCCCACTCATCTCGTCGTAGAGCAGCGAGGGGTGCGCCATGTAGCCGATCTCGCGGCAAGCCTCGCGCGGAGTTTTCTTCAGAATGGAAATCGTACCGCGCGTGGGATGCGCCAACCCCGCCAACGCGCGCAACAGCGTAGTCTTCCCTGCCCCGTTGTCGCCGAGAATTGTGTAGAACTGGCTCGCGTCAAACTCCGCATCAACTCCCCGCAATGCAGCGAAGCGCCCGAACTGCTTAATGAGTCCGTTTACCACCACGATCGGCGCTCCGGTGGGCACTATTGGAAGGTTCGTCACAGAGAGGAGCACGCCACGAGAATTTGTCCGCTGCCGGGCACAGCAAAGAATCTATGGATTTTCCATTTTTTTTGCAAAGGTGGAGAGTGTTTCATCCGGCAATAACAACGCCGGGAATCTGGAATCTGATCCCCGGCGCTGTTTCCGACACTGACGTTTTATCTAACGCTGCTTTATGGGGTTGGGTGTTTGTGTGTGGCCTTAGCGCGAATGCCCGCCGCCCCTCCAAATTCAGGGATGGTGCACGCAGAGGTTGAGGTCGCAACTGGGAAAGGTACTGTCCAATCGGTGTCGGGGGTAGTGGTACCGCTGGCTCCACTGTCGACGAGAATGCCAGCACATGCACTTTCCACAATGATGTTGGCGGTTGCGCTGTTGCCAGTTCCACCGCCACAGGATGCGTCAAAATGCACAGCCGATTCGGCGCTATTAAATATCGTGTTGCTCTTCACGATATTCCCGTTGGTGCAGACATCGATGGCATCGTAGGCTCCCGTGCCAAAGATCTTGTTGCTTTCAACGAAAACGCCGTCACCATAAGTGCCCGCAGTATCGGTATACAGCCCGATGGGAACCTGGCTGTTGCCGAGAGTGTTCGAGTTGACTTCGATCCCCACGTCTTCTTCCGTATCGAAGAGCAGGATATCGGCCGCAGTAGCGGATGTTGGATCCTGATAGACATTGTCGATCACGGTGTTGGTCGTGATCGTGCCCGCAGCTCCAAAGGCGAGTTCGATGCCGTTCGCAGCAGCAAGCCCAGCCTGCAGGCCCTGTCCCTGAATGTAATTTCCGGTTGCCGTCAGCGTGGTGCCGGCATAACGTCCCGTGATTCCGTTCTTGTTGTAGTTGTGAACCGAACTAGCCACGACCGACACGCTGGAAGAGCCGCTCGAACTTTCCACATAGATGCCGTCCCCAGTCTGGCAACCGGTTAGGACGTCGTTTAGCAACTGGTTGCGCACGGCGACGTGACTCACCGTGCCCGAGGCATTCTGGAACAGGATGCCATCCAAATTGACACTGCAGCCGCTAGAGAGCCCGTTGCCTGTGCCGTCGACTGTGAGATTGCTGATCGTGACCCCGGTTGTATTCTCTACCAGGATTTGAGCTGCGATGGGAAAGCCGTTGCTGCAGTAATTTGCATTTGGATAAATACACACATCGGTCGTGTTCTGGGTCGCGCCTCCGGAGGGAGACAAAATCACGACGGCATCCTGAAGCGGAGCCGGCGTGGCAGATTGAACGCCCTCGAGAGTAAGTGGAGAACTGATCGTGACCTGCTCGTGATAGGAGCCCGGGCAAACTCTCACTACGTTTGGAGGGGTCTGCGCTTCTACCGCCGTTACCGCAGCCTGGATGGTTAGGTAGTGGGTGCCTTGCGCCGCACAGAGGCCGACGGCGACGTTACCCGCAAAAGCCTGTCCGCTGAGTGCTGCAAACGCAAGCAAGGCGAGACAAGCGAAGGTGAAACTACGAGCGGCGTGCATGGCTGTTCTCTTCCTCGGAACAGCGACACGACAACACACTAATGGCTGCATAGGAATCTCCTCAAAATTTTAGATTTTTGTTCTGATGTTGCGCCCAGGGTCGAGTCCAGGTAAGGACTCGCGGACACCTTAGCAGCTGTACAAAAATGCGGTCAATGGAACTATCGGGCTGGTGGTGGCTCAACCGGGCCACTAAGCTCAGGTTGGGAAGACGATCGACGAAGCGATGCGGTGTGTCAGCGCCGTAATCGAACCTTCAGTTCGTTGTGACGGAGCGTGTCTGGACTTGCGTTATGGCCGGAGCAGCCTGCATCGAGTTGCCCGGCTGCTTAGGCGCATACTTCGATGCGCACTTGGCCTGCAGCCCCTTGGCATGGAAAACGCCATCGTGTCCAAAGCTGCCATCGGCCAGCGCCTGCGAATCGTCTTTGAAAGTATCGGGGGGCGCTTCGGTTCCGGTGTAATCCACCGAAAGCAACTGATCCTGCTCCATCAGCACAAACTGCACGTGCGTTCCCGTCCGCTTGATCGACCCCGGCTGCACATTCCCCGCTACCCGCAACCGCTTGGAGTAAGCCCCATTCCCCATTTTATGCAGCTCGCTGATGGTGACATAGTAGCTCTTGCTATCCTGCACCCCGGTGTAGGCGAGGTAGCCAAGAAGCAACATGATTACTACCACCGCCGACCCGAACTTGAGATAAGTCTTCGCTTGACTGGACATGGAACACCCCACAGGCATCGTGCGTCTATGACTCTAATCTTCCCCAAGCTGGGAATCAAGATTGCGGAAGCAAGGTTGAGCACAACTCAGAGCATTATCCTCTTGCACCCACAGCCTTCTTGGGAATGAACACATCCGCAGGAAGTTTGAACCGGGTGCTCAATTTCCGCACTTGTTCTACGGTCAGATTCCGCTGCCCTGACAAGAACATTGAAACCGCGCTCTCCGTGCCAAATTGAGGAATCAGGTCACGTTGCGTGAGATTCTGCTGTTCGATAAGAAACCGAACCACTGAAGCCGGATCAGCCGCGGGAATAGGGTAATGCTCCCGCTCGTAGTGTTCCACCAGCAAGGTCAGGAGCTCGATGGCTTCCACTTCAGAGCGGGAGGGGTTTTCCAGCGCCGTTAATTTGAAGAGAGCGTGAGTATAGGCCTCAAGCTCCGCGTCATTGTGGATGACGCGGGGAGCGCCCTTCGCAATCATTTCCGCAGGTTTTGCCAGTACCGTACTCATTTTGTTCCAAACCTCCGATCCCAGTTATTGCGGTTGTCATATTGCTTGTGCGTCAGGAAAGATCGGATGTAGACGTGCCCTTCGGTCTGCTTTTCAGCCGTCGTCTTTGCATAGTGGACGACGGTGATCAACCGATACCGGTTCTGTCTGATGTTAAAGATCACGTAGCCATCCACAGAATCGGCATCCTTAAACGTGCCGCGCACTTCCGCAAGATTGCGCCACCGGACCACCTCGACGATTCCCACCCACGATTTAATTTCGTTCGCGGCATCCGGGTAGCGCTCCATCGCCTCACTCAGATGCCTACGCGTGACGATATGCACTCATTCATATTACTTCACAATATGTGAAGTTGTCAAAAACCAACCCTCTATACTCCATTCCCTTCGTGGAATCAGTAAGTTACAGAACTCAAAAGTTGGGAGATTTAATCCGAGAATGCCTATCAACGTGTCGGCGAGGCCTCAAGTGTGAGCACTTCGAACGCATCCAGCGCAAAGACGTGTTCCTCACCCGCTGCCAACCGCACCGGCGGCGCATCCTTGTGTTCTTTCCACGGGACGCTCGCCAGAAATCGATGCGGCGCTCCCGGCGGCAGTTCGAAGGCTCGGCCCACATCGAGCGTTATGCTTTGGCGCTGGTCGCTGGGGTTGCGCAACGTGAGGATGGCTTTTCCGCTTGACCAGGCCGCCCAACCATAAACTTCAAGCTTGCCCGGGTCGCCGCCGATCCAATGCGTATCGCGCAGCACTTCCGCGTTACGCCGTGACCAGTTCGCAGCCTCCGCCAGCACGTCCCAATTCTTCTGCGATAGCAGCGCATGTGATATGTACATCTCCTGCAGTTGGGTTCCAGTGCCGAAGTAGTCATGCACTTCATTGCTGAAATCATTTCCCGGGTCGTCTTCGAGGTGCTCGGCTTGCTTAGCAAAGATCAGCCCATGCAGCATCAGGGAATTCAGGGGAAACAGCGGACCGGCCTGCACAATATTGTGATACGTCTGTGCGTCGCGGTACGTGATCCATTTCTCCCGCCAACTCCCGACTCCGGCAAAGCTATGATCGTCTCCGCCTCGCCAGATCGAATCGGCATAGCGCAACCAGAACGGCGAAGGATACGTTCCCGTGGTGAGATTGACATAGAGATCCGGCTTCTTCGCCCGCCAGTCGCTTATCAAACTGATCGCCGCCGCAAAGTCGCTGTCGAAATTGCTTCCCGGAAACACACTGTCCACATTGCCCGTGCCGTCGATCTTGAACTGATTCACTCCATCGCCGATGAAATCGAGCGATACTTCCCGGAACCTCGCATAGTACTTCGGACCCGAGAGCGCAAACCCTCCTTCATTCATTTCAAAGCCGTTCTTGCGCCCAAACTCGATCCGCTGCGCTTTGGCCTCCTCATAGCCGCCCCACGGCGAGAGCCACACACCAATAGCCCCGCCGTAGGCGCGCGCCTCGCGATTCACGGCAGCCAGCCCACCCGGAAACCCCGCGTTCATCTGCCAGGTCGACTGCGGATTATCCCACCCGTCGTCCAACAGAAAAGAATCCAGCTTCACCCCACGCTTGCGCACCAGCTCGCTTCCGAATGCGTCAATGACGTCGATCACCGCTGCGGCGTCGTAGGGCTTTCCAAATCCGATGTCATACCAGGTGTTGTAATGCAGAAATGTTCGGTAAGGATGTGCCCGCTCGCGTTCCACATAGTTAAGGAACGCCCGCCGCATTTGCCCCGGCGGCGAAACTCCAATCACCAGCGAATAGGCAACAGCCTGGCCTTTCCGGAGCGGCAACTCCCTCTTCATGCCGCACGTCACAGTTTCTTTCGCTTGGCATTGGGAGAGCGGATCTTCAAAACCGAGAAACAAATCTCCCACCGTTACAGGAGAGCCTTTAACGCTCCCGATCACTTTGGCACGGGGCAAATTGCCATTGAACAAGCGCACCTCGGCGATCGGCAGATCGTCTTTCAGCGCGGCGATCGCAATCTCCTGCCGAATGTAGTTCGAACCGTCGCGCAGAATTGCGCGCCACGTTACAGAAACTTTTCCCGCCGGGTCTTGCAGCGTCACCCGAATGACCTGGCCGGCGAAATGTTCCGCGGCACGCGACGCGGCCGGGTCTGCACGCAGCGCCTCCACTCGCGGGCCATCTGTCAACGTCATCTCCGAGGCGCGCACCGCGCTCCCATCTTTGAGAAGCAGAAGAAATGGATCGCGCGGCAACTCCACTTCCGCTCCCGTCCCGCGGATCACGAACTTCAGCCCCGTCAGCTTGCCTTCGCGAACCGACCACTGGGCTTCCATCATCCGGTTCGAAAGCGACAGAAGCTGGCTCTGCACTCTCGCCTGCGCCGCGCCTGCGTCCGCATCAAACAGCACCGGGCGTTGCTCCGAACTCTGCGCGTCACTCTGCATTGGGGCCAGTCCGCAGGTCAACAACGAGCAAGCAAGCAGCACAACTCTCATCCTGAAAACTTTCTTGAAACAGGTAGCATGCTCCAAAGTCAAATCCTCTCTCGCTCACAAAAAATTTCCCACAACCCGCTGTGACATCCAACCTTGCGTCCCACTCAAAATCAGTCCATCATCATGCAGCCAGACGGAATATCAATCTAGAAAAATGCGGCTCGCAAGTTCATTACGCACAAGATTTTACCCGTAAACTGCTGTGGCCCTAGGATCAATTCGCAAATTTCCGCTAAGCCGATGATTGCAATACCGCGGGTAGTAGGAGGGTACGCCCCAAAACGAATGAAATGCTCATCCGGCCAAGTCCGCCTGAGAAGAATATTTGTTCCGGAAAATCCACTTCGCGCGGAACTTTACTGACAACTGAGAACTGACAACTGAGAACTGAGAACTGTCTTCCTCCGCTAGAATGGCATCAGCCCCAAAACCCTATGATTCATCCCTGGCACGACGTGACACCCGGCGATAAGCTCCCGCAGGAATTCGATTGCGTGGTCGAGATCCCTTTCGGATCGAGCGTGAAGTACGAACTCGACAAAGCCAGCGGATTGATCAAGCTGGATCGTATTCTCTACTCCGCGGTTTACTATCCTGCGAACTACGGTTTCATCCCGCAAACTCTCGCCGAAGATGACGACCCGCTCGATGTGCTCGTGCTCTGCCAGGAGCCGGTCGTGCCGCTCACCATCATTCACGCCCGCGCGATTGGGCTGATGACCATGATCGACGCCGGCAAGCAGGACCATAAGATCATTGCCATCGCCACCGAAGATCCCGAATTCAACTCCTACCGCGAGGCTGCGGAAATGCCGCCGCACCGCATGCTCATGCTGCGGCGCTTTTTTCAGGATTACAAACAGCTCGAAGGGAAAGCCGTCGAGGTCGACGAGATCCGCCCCGCTGGCGAAGCCTCTCCCATCATCCTCGACGCGCTGCACCGCTACAGCGAACAACGCCGCAAGGGTTTCAAGACTACAGAGAAGCACTGAGACAATACGGCGGCCCTTGAGATCAGAAGCACTGAGGGAAGAAATAACGGAGGCCCGAATCTTCCGGGCCTCCGTTATTTCAAACAGTTTTATTCGAGCATTTGGTAAACACTCACCAAACATGGCACGCGTTCTCGGCCACCATGGGTTGCCCCGCTTTGCATCCCCAAGCCTTCTCGAATTCCGGCATGTTCTGCACCACGCCATCCACGCGGTATTTGCCGGGCGAGTGAGGATCGGTAAGGACGGTTGTCCGTGCCAACTCCGGACGCCGCTTCTCGCACCACACGCGCGCGAACCCCAGGAAGAAGCGCTGCTCGGGGGTAAATCCATCGATGCTCTGACCTTCTTTGCCGGTTTTATCCTCCGCGATCATCCGCTCCAGCGCAGCCAGGGCAATGCGAGCGCCGCCGTTATCGGCGGTGTTCTCGCCGAGCGTGAGGCGTCCATTCAGCTTGACGTCGTCGACGGCCACAAAGTTCGAATACTCGTCGGCCACGCAGCTAACCCGCTTCTCGAACTCCTTGCCATCCTGCGCCGTCCACCAGTCGTGCAGATTGCCTTGCGGATCGAACTTGCGGCCCTGGTCATCGAAGCCGTGCGTAAGTTCGTGTCCAATCACCAGGCCGATGCCGCCAAAATTAACGGCATCATCCATCGACTTATCGAAAAACGGCGGCTGTAGGATGCCCGCCGGAAACACAATTTCGTTAAACGACCCGCTGTAATAAGCGTTCACCGTGGGCGGAGTCATGCCCCACTCCTTGCGGTCGAGAGGCTTGTCAATCTTGCCGATGACGCGTTTCGTTTCGAATTCATCAGCGCGTTCCACATTGCCCATCAGGTCGTCGCGCTTGATCACGACAGAACTGTAATCGCGATACACATCGGGATAGCCGATCTTGTTGCGAATGGCATCCAGCTTCACCTTGGCCTGCTTCTTGGTTTCGTCGCTCATCCAGGAAAGATTTTGAACGTCATTCGCGAGCGATTTCTCCAGGGCGTCCACCATCTTGAGCATGCGCTGCTTGCCGTCCGGGCCGAAGGTTACATCCACATATCTTTGTCCCAGTGCCTCGCCCAGTTCGCCATCGGTAAGGCTGACGCAGCGCTTCCATCGCGCCTTGATTTCTTCCTGCCCCGTGAGCTTCTGCTGCAGCTTAAAGTTGGCGTCGACAAACGGCTGCGAAAGCCACGGAGCCGCATCGTTCAGAACATGCCAGCTGACATATGTTTTCAAGGCATCCAGCGGCTCCGCCTCAAGCACGGCGTTCACCTGCTTGAAGAAATCAGGGTTGACGACGTTGAGTTGCGTAAAGTAGGGAGCGCCCGCCTGCGTGAAATAACGATTCAGATAAAAATTGGGTCCGAGTGCCTCGGCCTGATCGCGGCTCATCTTGTGGTCGCGGTTCTTGGGGTCGCGGCGCTTGGTTCGGTCCATCGAGTCGGCCGCCAGCAGGGTTTCGATCACCAGCACGGTTTGCGCCGAATGGGCTGCTTGTTGCGGATTTTGACCCGCCAGGGTAAACAACTGCGTGGCGTAATCGACCAGCATCTGCCGCTTCTCAACTTTATCGGCGTCGTCTTTGATGTAGTAATCGCGGTCGGGCAGCGTCAGGCCGCCCTGGTCAATGTAGGCAATTATCTGGTCGGCATTATGCAGATCGGATGCCGAGTAGAAATTGAAAAGCGATGGGACGCCAATCACGTGAAGGTGGGCCATTTCATCTATCAGCGCGCTCTTGTCCGGCACGTTCGCAATGCGATCGAGCTCCGGCTTTATTGGGGCAATACCTTTTGCGTTGACGGCCTTCTCATCCATGCAGGAGCCATAGAGATCCCCAATTTTCTGATCGATCGGATTGCGGCTTGCGCCGCCGGCTGCGGCCTTCTCCAGAATTTCGTGTTCGATATCGAGATTACGTTCACGGAGCTCTACGAAGCTCACCCACGACGATTCGTCGGCCGGAATCTGGGAATTCTTGATCCAGTTGCCGCAAGCGTACTGGTAGAAATCCACGCAGGGATCGACGGTTTTGTCGATGGTATCGAGGCTGAAGCCGGGCGCGGGCCTGGCGGGAGCGGATTGGGCAAAGCCGCTGACGGCCACGAAAAGTAACAAGACCAGCAAGAGACGAAACACTCGCATATCAGACTTCTCCTATTCGAGAACGGATGAAATTCTAAGCCTGACACTCGATATGGGCAAGCAGAGTCGACTTCCGTGACCGCGCTCATAGTTCAGAAATCACTGCATTCGTGTTGCGGCGTTTCATTCTAATAATTCTTCTTTCCAATAAATCGCGCTCTCTAATAATCGTAGCGACTGGGAAATATTAGACATACCCTCGACGAAAGTTATTGCACTCGAAGCCGTAAGCCGCATCGCCATCGACCGGAAAACAAGCGCATCTCCCTGAAAAACCCTATCTATAAATTTGGACAAAGGGTTGCTCCTACTCTCGGTGTGGATCAGGTTCGGCGCAAATCCAAGTTGGGACTTTCGCCTTCGGATGAACCGCCCACCTAACTGAGACCCAGGAGATTAATGTTTGACCGCAGTTCGTGTTCTCATCCTTTCGCTATTGCTGGCAGGCCAGCTTGCCGCGCAGAGTACCGCCAATCACACCCTGGATTCCAACAAAATCACTGCGGCAGAACTTCCATCAGCTTCAGTACCGATGACTATTGCTGCGCAACCACAGCGGTCAAAACCAGAGAGAGTATTCGATAAGAAGTTCTTCGCAGTGATGGGATCGCTGGGAGCGGCCGAAAGCCTGCGATTTACTACGCGCAAGCTGGTGCTGGACCGCGAGTTTGACGCGGGCGCTCCCTGGGTGACCAGCGTGCCCTCGAACCGCGGAATCATCGCCAAGGACCTGGCGCTGTATAGCAGCGAATTTCTGGTAGCTTACGAACTGAAGAAACGCCACTCCTGGCTGCCCGGAAACCGCGTCATCCGCCAGTTCTGGTGGGCCTACCCTCTCGCCATGACCACAATTCATGTTAAGAATGCAATTGGCAACATTCGCACCCAGGGCCCCGGTGGCTGCACCTCGGTGGAATGCGCGCTGCAAACGCAATAGCTAAGCGGCCCGTACACCAGCGCGCGCGGAGACGGGTATAATCCGTTGATGAGATCCAACGAGGCTGACCCGGTCATGACTCCCACCAACGGTTCGAACGGCAACGGCAGCAACGGTCACGGCGTTCCCAAACCCCGCGCTGAGTGGCTTGCCCGTCGCAAGCACGAGAACACCGACGGTAATTTTTCGCAGATGCACTATGCCCGCAAGGGCGTTGTTACGGAAGAAATGGGTTACATCGCCCACCGCGAAAAACTTGCGCCCGAACTGGTGCGCGACGAAGTGGCCCGCGGCCGCATGATTATTCCCGCGAACATTAATCATCCGGAGTTGGAGCCGATGGCGATCGGCGTGGCCTCGCTGTGCAAGATCAACGCCAACATCGGCAACTCGGCCGTTACCTCGGAAGTGAAAGAGGAGTTGAAAAAGCTGCACACCGCCGTGCACTACGGCGCGGACACCGTGATGGACCTTTCCACCGGCGGCGACATTCACAACATCCGCGAAGCCATTCTGCGGAACTCTCCGGTCCCCATCGGCACCGTGCCGATTTACGAAGCGATTGCTCGCGTGAAGCGCGTCGAAGATCTAAACGCCACAGTGATGCTGGAAGTGATCGAAGAGCAAGCCGCGCAGGGTGTGGATTACATGACCATTCACGCCGGCGTGCTCGTCCAGTATTTGCCGCTGATCTCGCAGCGCATTACCGGGATTGTCAGCCGCGGCGGCGCAATCCTCGCGCAATGGATGGCTTACAACCACAAGCAGAATTTTCTCTACGAATGCTTTGATGACATCTGCAAGATTTTCAAGAAATACGACGTCAGCTTTTCGCTCGGCGACGGCCTGCGTCCCGGCTGCGTGGCCGATGCCAGCGACGAAGCCCAGTTTTCTGAGTTAAAGACGCTGGGTGAGTTAACGAAAATCGCCTGGCAGCACGACGTGCAGGTGATGATCGAAGGCCCCGGCCACGTCTCGATGGACAAGATCAAGGAGCAGGTCGAAAAAGAAGTCGAACTCTGCTATGAAGCCCCGTTCTACACGCTCGGCCCGCTAGTTACCGACATCGCTCCCGGCTACGACCACATTACGTCGGCCATCGGCGCGGCCATGATTGGATGGTACGGCGCGGCCATGCTTTGCTACGTCACGCCGAAAGAGCATTTAGGGTTACCAAACGAGAAAGACGTGAAAGACGGCATCATCGCCTACAAGATTTCCGCGCACGCCGCTGACATCGCCCGCGGACGTCCCGGCGCCCGCGACCGCGACGACGCGTTGAGTTATGCACGGTATAAGTTTGATTGGGAGAAGCAATTTGCTTTGTCTTTGGACCCTGAGACGGCGCGCTCCATGCACGACGAAACCCTGCCCGACGACTACTACAAAGAAGCAGCCTTCTGCTCCATGTGCGGCCCAAAATTCTGCTCGATGAATTATTCGTCGAAGGTAGATGAGTACAACAAGCAGGTGCATGGAATCGAGAAGAAGGATTATTCGGAACTGGTAGAGCGGCTGGTTTCGCTGAAGTAAACGCGCACTCGAAATCTACTTAAGCGAGGTCTATGGATCACCACGAGGCAGTCCGGAAGTTCGAACATTTGATGTTGAAAGAGGCCGATCACGCACGCGAAGTAGCGACGGAACTGGAAACCTTGGTGCCGATCCTGACGACCGAAAACTCTCGACAGCTCGCGCAGTTGCAAATCAAGGCGAGCCACAAGCTAGCCAAAGAATTTCGCGAATTGGCAGGGAAGGTTAAAGAGAAATAGTGCAGTTGTCCCAGATGAAGGCAATCGCCCTAATCTTCGGTGCGGTCCTCCTGAGGTTTTTGTTCGTCTCTCCGTTCATGCTTTTCTTTTGGTGGATTCGCCGCTCCGCGAGAAAGCTCCAGCCGCATGAAAACAGCACTTCGATCGAGTTTTCGCTTGCTCCGCGCATGCTTGTACTCATCGAGATCGTCATCGTGCTGCTAGTGGCCTTCACGGCGCTGGTAGTATTTGAAACGATCCGAAACGGTGAGGGATTTTATGCAGTTCTGATTCCACTCTTGGTGTTGATTGCAATTCTTCTCGCGAAGCCAAGACCAGTCTTAACCGACCATGAGGGCATCCATCAGCGTCGATGGCTACGACAAGATCGTGTCATCGCATGGAACGAGATCGCTTGGGTGAAGAGAGGACGCAACACGGGCACCACCTATGTGAAGAGTCGGAACGGAGGTCGACCGGTGTCGTTCTCGCCATTGCTAGTAGGCCAGTCGCGCTTTGAGCGTGAGGTCAGAAAGCATGCTCGCGAGCTTGAGTTAGACCTATGATCAAGCGGGGTACCCTGTTCCTCGCCTCCTTTGCGAGAAATAGGATCGCACTCTTCTCAAGACACCGACAATCGGGACATGATCGGCGTATGCTAAGAGTATGGCTGTGAACTGGATCGAACTCGCACAGAAGATGGCCCAGGCTGCTCGCGCCGGCGTGGCTATTGAAAGAAAGCGATTGCAGGAAATACTTGCTGAGCGACAGCGCAAACGGCAATCCCAGTCTTCCTCGCCCTCCCGTTGAATCGTCCTAGGCTGACCATCGTCGCTGGAGCCAATGGTTCCGGCAAGACGACTCTGACAGGCTGGAACTCGAATGTCTTCCGCGCGATGCCCGTGCTAGATCCAGACGCAATTGCGAGAACATTGCAGTCGAGGTCACCGTCAGCATTTCCGATAGCAGCCGCACGTCAGGTTCTGGCGTCTGCGAAAGAACATATCAGCAAGCATGGAAGCTTTGCGGTCGAAACCACGCTCTCCGGCAAGAGTTATCTGCAAATGATGGTTGATGCGCGAATTCGTGGTTTCGACGTCGTGCTGGTCTACATCGGGACGGAAAATGTTGAGATCAACCTGGCTCGAATCAGAAATCGAGTTCTCGCGGGTGGCCATGATGTCCCTGAGAGCGATGTCCGGCGGCGTTATCAGCGAAGCTTCAAGAATCTTCCGATAGCGCGAGAGCGCGCCGACCACACCATCCTATTCGACAACTCGACGGAAGAGGGTTACCAGCTTGTCGCGGTTCTAGGGCCGTCAGAAAATAAGTGGTTCAAACCAATTCCGTATTGGGCGGATCCGGTTAGCTCGTCAGGCTAGCGCGTCTGGAAAAAAGCTTGGGGCTCTGCCTCCTCAATTTTGAACTGAGTCCCGGAGTTGATTTGTTGCTCCTGGTCCTGCCACCGAGCACCATCGTTCCAAGCAAGCATCCAACAATTTCCAGCGCGAGCAGGATGAAGACGCTTACGTCAAAGATGGAGGTCCAATCGCCGCGCACCACCATGAAAACGTTGTTTTGGGAGGCGTGCAGGAAGTGCTCATAAAGATCGGCACTCATGGCGGCCAAAAAGAAAAGCACCGAGACAAACCCGGCAACTTTATCGCTGAGCTTCCATAACAGAACTGATACGACCGCGTGCCCTGACGTCATCAAAACGATGGCTAGCCAACTGACGTGGTTGTTTGGGGCTGGAAGAACCTTAGCCGCTAGGAACAGGTGCCCGATGGCGACGATCCAGTGTGCGGCGACAACTAGTAGGGCGAGCGTCCGCGCTTTTGTCATACCTGATGCCTCCATCCCGAAATTATATTACTTCGCGCTAGCTCTCAGCCGCCGTTGAATCAACCCCGAAGGTTTCGCGCATGCGCGCGCGGAATCGTTCCCGCTCTTCCGGCGTCATACGGCCACACCGGCCTGCTATGCGCTCTTTGATGCGGCCGCGCATACTAGAGCGACCGCGACCATGGAATCCAAATCCACCAAAGAGAATCCGGCACAGAGCCAGTAGTCCAAGCGCTTGCCAGAACGTAAGCTGTCGCCAGCCGAACAACGGCGGCAGCAGCCAGTTCCACAGGTGCAGCACCAGTTCGCCACCGATGAAGGCGAATAGCGCCATCGCCAGAATCGCCAGCGGAGCGATAAAAATCATTTTCCATCTCATATTCAGTTCCTCATGCTTTCGTAAATTCGTCGTAGACGTTTTGCAACCGCTTGCGCAGGTGTAGCACCGCGTAGCGTTTGCGCGAGAGCAGCGTATTTACACTCACTCCAGTCGCGGCAGCCATTTCTTTGAAGCTGCGCCCTTCAAATTCGTGCGCGATGAAGGCCTCGCGCTGCTCTTGCGGCAGTTCGTCGAGCGCGGACTCAAATTCATCCAGCAGCACGCTGCGGAGGTAAAGCGCTTCAGGGCCGGCATCGGGCGAAGGCAGCAGGTCTTCGAACTGCAACAGTTCGTCGTCTTCGTCGGTCACTGCGGCATCGCTAAAGCTCTCCGGCTTCTTCTTGCGGAAGAGGTCGGTGATGCGATTGCGCGCCACGCGAAACAGCCAGCCGGTCACGTGCTCGATCGGCATCAGCAGGCGGTTCGCTTCCACCAGTTCGTAGAAGACATCCTGCAGAATATCCTCAGCGTCGCGCGGATCGGGCACGCGCCCGCGAATAAAGTTGCGCAGCCGGGACTGCTCCCTCTTCACCACTTCGGAGATCCGCCCGTCCTGTTGCAGCGCCATTAGCTCCAGGCTTGCCACGTCCCTCACCTGCAGTTGTAGACGAACGAGGGGTGCGGATATTGTAGGCCCGCTATGTTAGCGAGCTCACTTGCGGATTCGTTCTCGACCTGCTGCCCGTCCACGCTTAATGTTGATAATCCGTGAGGCACATAATTTAGCATCATTTGATGCTATAATTAGTGCCTATAGTTTTTTATGAGAACGACCCTTGCTTTGGATGACGATCTCGTACGTGTTGCCCAGGAGTTCACTGGGGTAGCAGAGAAAACAGCGTTGATTCGTGAAGCCCTCAAGGCCCTCATCGAGCGCGAAAGCGCTCGCAGATTAGCCTCCCTGGGAGGCACGATGCCCGGATTGAAGAACGTTCCACGCCGCAGGGCAGGGCAGAATTGATTCTCGCGGATACGTCGATCTGGGTCGACCACTTCCGTTCCGGAAACAAAGAACTGCGCAAGCATCTCAACCAGGGGCAGATTGTGATTCATCCCTTCATCATTGCGGAACTCGCGATCGGATCCTTGCGAGAGCGTACCAGCACGCTTGCACTGCTGGATCTGTTACCCCAAGTACGCGTCGCACAGCTAAGCGAGGTGCGGCTCACGATCGAGGTCCGTCATTTGCACAGTCTCGGCATCGGGCTGACCGACGCACACCTGATCGCATCTGTCTTCATCAATGCTTCCACGCTTCTGTGGACAAGAGACAAGCGACTCCGTAAAGTTGCTGAAACTCTCGACATTCACGCCCGTCTGGCTTAAGACGAGCTAGATCGGTCCTTGAGAGCGGCGTAGCCGTACCGTGGCCATAAGCAACACCGCAGCTACGATCAACCCCAGCCACAGACCCGGACTACTCAGGAATCTGCCGGGAGCGAGTTGGGCCAGTGGAATGAAATGTGCGTCGATCGGGACGCCGTTCTTATCAGTGAGATCGAAAGCGGCCGCAGAGAATCCAAAAAGCCGATCTTGCATGAGCAATCCAAAATGCACAGTGTTGAAGGCAATTTTTTCGAAAACGCCGATCGCGATCGGGGGTAGTACGGCCCATAAAAAGGGTGCCCGGCGCGCATAACCCGAGACGAGAATCAGCCACGCATAAATCGGTGCGTGCCAGAGCGCCAGAACGATCAGGCCATAGAGCAGCACCACTTGCATCTCGAACAGCGGCAATTGTCTCCAGATAGCTGCGGCACTACCGCCGCTGATCAGCACGCCGGCCATGCTCAGCAGGCGCATGATGAATTGCAGCGGGACGGTGATGGCGAAGACGAACAGCGGCAGAACTACCAAAGGGATGATGGCTTTGGAAAGCACCGTGGTGAGATCGGAAACGGGCAATGACTTCCAAAACAGGATGCTGCGGTCACGGCGTTCGCCGTAGAGCACATCGAGCGAGTAGAAGATCCCAACGATGAATGCGATCACGGTGGTGAGCATCCCCGCGTGGGCATAAGGCATGGCCAGCAGGATGAGTTGAGGCGTCGAGTGAGACGCCTCCATGGCCCGCATGCTGTACGGCACCCAAAACAAGCTGATCAAGTAGCCAAACAGGTAGACGGCAGCGGTTGCCAAAGGCGCGATGTAGATAGAACGGTTCTCCCACAATTCGCGCCGCACCGACCAGTACAGCGGCCGAGTCTCCACCATCGCAGCGGACGCTGCCGCTTGCGGATTGAGCGGGGATTCCGGCGGGGCATTCGATTGAGTATTCATTGAGCCACTCCTTGTGCCTGGCTCCCCTTATTGCCTATGACGGCAACGAATAGGTCGGCAATACTGGGCGTGCGCACATCGCCCAGCGCGGCGAGTTGCTGACGATCGACGTGGTTAAGTTTCAGATCGAAGAGCAGAATGCTGCGGCCAAGCACCTGCCGTTCGTGAATTGGCTTGAGCGCCCGCGCCGCCGCAATCTGCTCGGGATGCACCATTACTTCCAGGTAGCGCGATTCGAACTCTTCCATGCTGCAATCCAGCGCGATCCGGCCGCGATTGATGAACATGAGATCGGTGAGGACGTGCTGCACGTCTTCCACTTGATGCGTGGTCACAATGATGGTTCGGCTGCGATCGAAGTAGTCGTTCAGCAGCGAATCGTAGAACTGCTTGCGGTAGAGTATGTCGAGGCCAAGCGTCGGCTCATCCAGCACCAGGAGCCTTGCGTCAATCGCCATAACCAGCGCGAGATGCAACTGTGTGACCATGCCCTTTGATAGCTCCCTGACTTTGCTCGTGCGCCGGATGTCGGTCTTCTCCAGAAAACCCTCCGCCTTCGCGCGATCGAATCGCGGATGCACTCCGGCCACGTATTCAAGCGCTTGTGAAACCCGCATCCAGCGCGGCAGCACGGCGACATCGGCGATGAAGCAGACATCGCGCATGAGCTGATCGCGCTCCGTCCAGGGATCGCGCCCGAGCACCCTCAGTTCGCCCTGATACGGAGTGAGGCCGAGAATCGCGTTGAGCGCGGTGCTTTTGCCTGCGCCATTGGGGCCGATGAGTCCAAGAATCCGTCCCTCTTCAACACGCAAATTAACGCCATCCAGCGCTATGGTCGTGCCGAAAGCCTTGCGCAGGCCGCGCGCTTCGATCACTGTCATGACTTCGGCTCCTCTTCTTCGGATTTCGACGGAGCATCCAACGATGGCTTGCCGGCACAATTCAGCAACTCTTCCACTTTTAAGCCGAGCCGCTGAATAGTTGCGTGAACCACAGGCCATTGCTCCTCGAGAAACTTCTGGCGCTCGCCCTGCAGCAACAAGTTGCGCGCACCTGCGTTGATAAACATTCCGCGACCTCGCCTGCTCTCTACCAAATGCTCGTCGACCAGTTGTTGATAGCCCTTCAGAACCGTGAGTGGATTAACCCGATATTCGGCCGCGACATTGCGCACGGAAGGCAGCGGGTCGCCTTCCTTGAGCACGCCGTCGAGTATCATCGCAACCACCCGGTCGCGAAGCTGGCGGTAAATCGGCTGACTGTCGTTCCACTCACGATCCATAAGGGTTCCAGACTATTCTTGCTCTACCGCTATTTGGCGCGCTGCAGGTCAAAGTGCGCATGCATCGGCTTGTCCCCGGGCATCATGTAAGTCCAGTCCTCGGTGTGATGGTTGTCGTCGACGATGGTGAATACGGCGTGCTGCATGTGTCCGTTCTCCGTGCTACCGGCAACATCGAGAAAATCGAATTCCACGGTCTTTCCGTCGGGCGACGTTCTGGCCGCCATGCGCGGCCGATTGCCGGCGTCGCAATAATGAGTCAGGATCAGCCGACCGCCATCCAGATAGAACATCGTAACCGGATGGTCGTACTGCGTCGGATCGTCAGGCGACCCAGCCGCCTTCATTTCATGTACAAGCGCGTTTCCCCGCGAGGTGACTCGTAGCGAAACCTGCAGGAGAGCCCCATTTCCCATCCCATCCATTGGCGGGACCGTAGTTACTTTACCCTCCCATGAACCCGCGAGAGCTTTTAGTTTGTCGAAGGATTTTTGTGCGTCAGACTGTGTGACGGCGGTGTCGGCTGCGAAAGCAGTGGCGGCGATCAGAACCAATACGACGGAAAGTGCGATACGCGGTTTCATGTCATTGTTCTCCTTAAAATTTTGGTGTTACATGTTAACTTGTGTTGTAGTTAACTACAACACTAGATAAAATGCAAGCATTTTCTTGCGGATTATTTTTTGCGTTTTGATGCCTCCTTTCCATTCCCTTTAGAAACAGTGTCTTGCATGGGAATACGTTCAGGAAGATGGAAGAAAACTATTCAAAAGGGGCCGACCGCCTGAGATCCAGCCGTCAGTTTGAGAGATGCAACTATTGCTCGACCCTGGAAACCGGGCAGAAGGTTCTACTTACTAGCTATGGAAGTCAGCCACGCCATCCCACACCAGTTGGACAGCGATGGCCAGAATCAGAAAACCGAAGATCTTGTTGATGGCTCCGACCGCGCTTGGTCCCAGCCGCCGCACCAAAGGGCCTCCCAGCCAAAAAAACAGCAATACAGAAAGCGCTATCGCGGCGATCCCAATGACCATACCCAGGTATGACGCGGAACTATCCACGTGTGCCGCCAGCGCCATGACCACCCCTATGGCTCCGGGGCCGGACATGAGCGGCATGGCTAGCGGAGTCAGAGAGATGTCTTCTTTACCCTGCGCCTCGTTGCTTTCTTCCGGCGTGATGCGCGCATGTGATGTGACCATGCCCCAGGCGGTGTTAGCGACGATCAGTCCACCGGCGATCTTCAGCACGGGCAGCGAGATGCCGAAGAAATACAGCACGAAGCGACCAAAGAACAGAAAAGTAACCAGGATGGCAAAAACCCAGAGCCCGGTCTTCACAGCTGTGTTCCTGCGCTCTTCCGCGGTCCACGAAGAAGTCATGCTAAAGAAGATGGGAATTCCGCCAAAGGGATCAACGATAGGAAACAGCGCGAGAAACGTGGCCGCAGCCGAGTGTGGCAGCGTGCGCAGGAATTGTCCGAGAGCGTGGGTGGGAGTCATTGGTTAATTGGATTTGAATGGGTTTATGATCTCTACTCCAAAGTGTTTGAAGTCTTTTTCGTCGCGCGTGGCGACCGTGAGCCCGTGGACTAGAGCAGTCGCAGCTATCATGGCATCTTCCCGCAGGCCCGCAGGCTTCCCAGCCATTATCCGAGACCATTCCCGAAAACAAGCCGAATCCATGGGAATAAAGGCAAAAGACATTTCCACCGAAGTCAACCAAGACTCGATCTCGTGAGCTTTGGCTGGATCCTGCCTGCGCGTTAACTCAACGCCCATTTGCAATTCCCCCATCGTTACAGACGAAAGAAAAATCTGCTCAACGCGAAGCTTTTCCAGCCAGGCCACAACTGCACCGTGGGGCCTGGTTTTGCGCAGTTCGGAAATGACGTTGGTGTCCAGCAGATAGCGCGTCACTTGTAGTCCGGGTGCGTGAAGTCAATTGGCGGTCGACGCTTCCACCGAGTTCGCTTGGGCAGAACAATGTCAAAGCGAGGCCCCGGGCCGAGGAGTAATTCTTTAATATTGGGGCGGCTCGATTGCTGAAGCCGGCGCCACTCCTCGATAGGCACCAGCACCGCGGCCTCAACACCGCGGCGAGTCACTACCTGCGGCCCCTTCGTAAGAGCGGCATCCAGAAATTCGCTAAAGCGGGCCTTAGCGTCTTGTAGTTGCCAGGAACTCACAATACACCTCGAGGCGATTATATGACTAGTCTTATGACTAGTCAATACGCCTAACGATATCCTTCCAACACCTTGGCCGCGCGCTCCAGCGCCGCAGCCAGCACCGCCAACTGCTGACGCACCCGTTCCGCGTCCCCTTTATCAATCGCCTCATTCACTCCCGGAATCACGACCGCGGCATATCCCGTATATTCGCCCGGAGCATAGATGGCATGGCGAAACCAGGGACGGTGCGGCAAGCCCTCAGGCACCAGCAGAGCACGCTCAGCCCCGCGCAGCGCCTGGTTCAAGCGCACGGCATCCCGCGGCGGATTCTTCTGCTTCGATAAGATCTTTGTCCCCGCCTCCTGAAAATGCTTGGCCGCGGCGTTCACTGCACTTAAATCAAGTGCATGCTCCCCGAACTTTCGCCCCGCCCGCTTCCCAGCCGCATCCAGATAGGCAGAAACTTCCTTGCCATATTCTTCATAGTCGAACGGCAGTACGTCGGCCTCGGTCATGCGAACCGCCTCCAGGCCAAATATTCTTGCCATCTCCTGCACATAGACGAAATCCGGATCGCCGAATTTCTTAAACCAGGCAAAATTATCGAATACTGAATGGTAAACACCGTAAGGGCCGCTCGAACTAATGTCAGTCGAAGGCACACCCAAATGCTGTTGAAACACGCTGTAATCAGAACCGCTCCCCAGGTCGCCGACTGGCACATACCCGGGGGAAGACGCTACGGGTTTGCGGCGAAGATCTCCAATCGCTTCACCTGGCGATTGCGTCAAAGGAGTGCTGGTCTGATCGCCTTTCTCCCACGCCTCAAAGACAGTCCCGCCCTTGGGGCTGGGCACGGCTTTTGTGACATCCCGCAAAAACTGTTTAAGGCTCGGCACCGATGAAGCCCCAAACTTCGGCCCTGAAACAGCCACATCCACATTGAAATACGCAGGCGCATTGGCCAGCTCCGGCGCATTCTGCTCGGCCCATTCCGTGGAACCTATCAGGCCTTCTTCTTCGCCGTCCCAACTGGCAAATACCATGGTGCGCTTCGGCTTCCATCCTGATTTGAGCAACTCGCCGACCCCGTGCACCGCTTCGAGCATCGCCGCCGTGCCGCTGTTCGGATCGACCGCGCCATACACCCACGCATCGCGATGGTTGCCCGCAATCACCCACTCGCCCGGCAATTCACTGCCACGCACGCGGCCAATCACATCCCATAAAGTGCGGAATTGATAGTCCTGCTTGAGATGCATCTTCACCCGCACCGGCCCCGGGCCCACGTGGTAAGTAAAAGGCAACGCCCCCTGCCACTCCCGTGGCGAATCGGGTCCACCGAGATGCTGAAGAATAGGCGCCGCATCATGATAAGAAAGCGGCGTGACGGGAATCTTCGGCATCTGCGCGGATTTGGCCGGAGCAACACGCTTGCTCTCAGGCAACGTTGGCAGCGAGGCGAATCCGGGCGTGGTGGGATCGCCGGGAAACTCGAACATGTATCCCACCGACCCACGCTGAACACCGGTATCCGGCCGCCACGGTCCATCGGGATACTTATCCCCGCGCCGCCAGCCATCGTCGAACGGATCGGAATAAATGATCACACCCGCCACGCCATGCTCCTGCGCAATAAATTCCTTCACTCCGCGGAAGTTCTGGCCATAACGCACCAGCACGATCTTGCCCCGCACATCGATCTTCAACTTCTCGAGCCTTTCGAAATCTTCCGGCGTACCGTAGTTGGCATAAATCACCTCCGCCTCGACATCGCCGGAGGGCGACATGCCGTTAAACGGCATCACCACACGCGGATCGTTGTCGTAGGGATCGCCATCCACGTGTTCGCGCGTGGGCCCGTGCATTTCCACCCCAGAAGGCGCGGTAATGTCCACGCTAATTTCCAGGGGATAGTTCATCCACACTTTGTATTCGACAATCTCGGTATCGAGCCCGGCAGCCCGAAACTTCTGCGCCACATAGTCGGCTGTGGCTTTGTCTTCAGGCGTGCCGGCCATATGCGGAGCTTGAGTCAGCGTGCGTAAGTGCTCTTCCGCCAGCTTTGGGTCGGGTACGGCAAGAAAACGAGCCTCGGTGGCGGATTCCACATCAGAGTTGCAAAAACCGAAGATGGACTGAGGCGTGTCGGACGGCACGGCACCCGAAGATTCGGACACATCGCCGCTGACGCCGGACGATAGAAGAAAAAAAAGAACCGCCGATGAAAGAACTGGTGAGAACAGTCTCATTTTTCTCTCGTAGTGAAAGTTAGTAAGGTAGCACAAGGAGTGCTACTCCACACTGGTGAAGCGTGCGCAAAAGAAGTTCAAGCCCTTGAAGATCACTCCGGAACACGGCAGTGGTCTCAGCAATGTGAGCGAGAACCACGACTATTACTTCACGTTAAGCCGAGCGACAATCGTAGGCAAGCCCGCTCCAGAAGTTGAACAACCTATCTCACCTGCCCCGTCCCCACAATCTCATACTTCGAAGAAGTAAGCTCCGCCAGCGCGAAGGGCCCACGGCAGTGCAGCTTCTGCGTGCTAACGCCCATTTCGGCGCCGAAGCCAAACTCCCCGCCATCGGTGAAACGGGTCGAAGCATTCCAGTACACCGCGGCGGAATCCACGCCGCGCAGAAACTTGCGGGCATTCGCTTCATCGCGCGTCACAATCGAATCGGAGTGCTTCGTCGAATAGCGGTTGATGTGCGCGATCGCTTCTTCCACATTGGCGACCACACGCACCGCCATGCACAGCCGCAGATACTCCTCGTACCAATCTTGCTCTTCAGCCGGTCCGATCTTTAATCCGCCCAGCCCAACTGCAAGGCTGCGCGACTTCCCATCCCCCCGGACTTCGACACCAGCATCGATCAGCTTCTTCACGATGCGCGGAATATATTCCGCCGCTACCCGTTCATGCACCAGCAGCTTTTCCGCTGCATTGCACACCGCCGGCCGCTGTGTCTTGGCGTTGATCACGACTCTGTCGGCCATCTCGAAGTCGGCAGATTCATCGACGAAGATATGGCAGTTCCCCGCTCCAGTCTCGATCACCGGTACCGAGGAATTCTCGATGACGAAACTAATCAACCCCGCGCCGCCTCGCGGAATGATCACATCCACCAGCCCGCGCGCTTTGATGAGCTCCTGCACCGACTGCCGCGTACTCGAATCGAGAAGCTCGATTGCCCCCTCAGGCACGCCGGGCACGGCAGCAAGAATCTCGACCAGCCGTTGATTGCTGCGCGCTGCCTCTTTACCTCCGCGTAACACAATTGCATTCCCGGTTTTCAGAGCAAGCACAGCCGTGTCCACGGTAACGTTCGGTCGAGACTCGTAAATAATTCCCACCACGCCGAGCGGCACGCGCACCTTCCGGATGCGTAGTCCATTCGGCCGCGTCCACTCCGCCGGAGTCTCGCCAATAGGATCAGAAAGCGCCGCCACTTCGCGCACTCCCTGCGCCATCTCCTTGATTCTTTCAGGAGTTAACAGCAGGCGGTCGCGCATCGCGCCTTCGAGGCCGGAATCTTCCATATCCTCCCGGTTCGCAGCCAGGATCGTCTGCGCCTGAGTTTCAATCGCGTCAGCGATCGCCAGCAGTATCGTGTTCTTCTCGGTCGTGGAAAGTAGCGCCAGCTTCGTGGCCGCCTCGCGCGCGCGTAAGAGTTTTTCCTGCGTGGAAACCGAGCTGGCAATGCTTACCGCCATTAGCTTCGCCTCCGCTGAGGAGGGAAATAAGTTCCAATCTTACGTCCCATTCCCAGCACAATCCCGCACGGATGCCGTCCGTTCACAATGGCCACATGCACGCCACCTTCGCTCGCCAGCTTCGCCGCGCGCAATTTGGAAATCATGCCTCCGCGTCCGAGTGTGCTCTTGCCGTTGCACTGCGCTTCCATCGCCGGAGTCAGCTTCCGCACCACGCGTTGCAGCTTCGGCTTCTTGCGTCCGTTGGGAAGAAGAAATCCGTCGACGTTAGTCAACAGCAGCAACCAGTCGGCCTTCACCGCGGTAGCCAACAGCGCGCTCAGTTCATCGTTATCGCCAAAAGCGCCTTCCAGCTCGCGTACGCTGACGCTGTCATTTTCATTCACGATCGGAATCACGCCCAGCGAAAGCAGTTCGGCCAGCGCGTTTTGCAGGTTGCGGTAGCGCACCGGCGAAGTGAAATCGTCGCTCGAAAGCAGAAGCTGTGCCACGACTTTTTTGCCGAAGAACAACCGCTCGTAGGTGTGCATCAGCTTGCTTTGGCCCACAGCCGCGCAGGCCTGCATGCCGGGAACTCCGCTCGGCCGCTTGTGCAATCCAAGTCCGGACATGCCCGCCGCGATCGCGCCGGAAGTGACGATCAGGTATTCATTCTTGCTCAGGTCGAATTGATCCACCATGGCGCGCAACAAGTTCGCATCGATCTGGCCGCCCGGAGCGATAAGACTGGTGCCGACTTTGATCACAACTCTCATGCAATAGAAATTTTCTTGCGTCATTGGAATGGTATCGCACTTAACCGGAAGACGTTAAAATGGCTTTTTAACCAGATGTAAAAGACTGACGCACTTTTGAACAGGACATGCCCGCTTCCAATGCCACCAGCCGTTTTTCTGATCGCGTAGAAAACTACGTTCGCTACCGGCCGGGATATCCGCCGGAAGTTATGCAGACGCTGAAGGCTGAGTGCGGCCTCGCGTCCAGCCACGTGGTTGCCGATATCGCCTCCGGCACCGGCATCTGGACTCGCACGTTGCTGGAGAATGGCAACCCGGTCTTCGGCGTCGAGCCCAATGCCGAGATGCGCGGCGCAGGCGAACAACTGCTGTCAGAGTTTCCCAAGTTCACGACCCTTGCAGGAACTGCCGAGGCTACCACGCTGCCGGATCAAAGCGTGGACTTCGTCACGGCCGCGCAAGCCGCGCACTGGTTCGATCGAGCGCGGTCGCGGCGCGAATTCGTCCGCATTCTGAAACCCGGCGGCTGGCTGGTGCTTCTGTGGAACGAGCGCGTCACAGATTCGACAAAGTTCCTTCGCGACTACGAACAGTTGCTGCTCACATACGGCACCGACTATCAGGATATTCGCCACGAACATACAACCGATGTGGTCAATGAATTTTTTGATCCAGCGCCGTATCAAGAGCGAGTGTTCAATCTGCGCCAGGAATTCGACTACGCCGGAATAGAAGGCCGCCTGCTATCGTCGTCATATGCACCGGGGCCGGGACATCCGCAGCACGCGCCCATGCTAAAAGAACTGCGACGCATCTTCGATGCCTGCGCTGTCGATGGGCGGGCCGCATTCGATTACAAGACGCGCCTATATTTTGGGCAGCTGCGGCAATTGCCATAGCATCTTTATAAGTTCACATCTGATTTTGTCTCGTGAAAAGCGTAGTGAAAACAATGTCCGACGAAAAATCCTTCCACATGACGCCCGACGAATTCCGCCGCCACGGCCACGCCGTGATCGATTGGATCGCCGACTACCATTCCCGCCTCGAATCGTTTCCGGTGCTCTCGCAAGCAAAGCCGGGGCAGATTCGCGCATCGCTTCCCGCGAATCCTCCGGCTGAGGGCGAGCCATTCGACGCCTTGTTGAAAGATGTCGAGAATTTAATTCTGCCCGGCGTCACCCACTGGCAATCGCCGAATTTCTTCGCCTACTTTCCCTGCAACGCATCCGGCCCTGGAATTCTCGGCGATCTTCTTTCCTCCGGCCTCGGAGTACAAGGCATGCTCTGGTCGACCAGCCCCGCATGCACGGAACTGGAAACGCATGTTCTCGACTGGCTCGTACCCATGCTTGGCTTGCCGGAGAAATTTCTCTCATCAAACACCGGCGGCGGTGTGATTCAAGATACCGCCTCAAGCGCCGCACTCTGCGCGCTGTTATCCGCCCGCGAACGCGCCACGAATTATTCCAGCAATAAAAAAGGGTGCGATGGCCGCCTCATCGCCTATGCCTCGACGCAGACGCATTCTTCTCTGGAAAAGGCTGCCATGATCGCAGGCATTGGCGTCTCTAATCTGCGCCTGATTGAAGTAGACGAAAAGTTTGCTATGCGCCCAGACGCTCTCGCCCGCCAGATTGAAGCCGACAAGCGAGCCGGCCTGATTCCCTGCTTCGTCTGCGCAACCGTAGGCACTACATCTTCAAATGCGATGGATCCTATCGCTGAGATCGCACAAGTCTGCCGCGACCAAAATTTATGGCTACACGTCGATGCAGCCATGTCCGGTACCGCCGCGCTCTGCCCGGAATTTCGCCATCTGCAAAACGGAGTCGAGTTTGCCGATAGCTACAATTTCAATCCGCACAAGTGGATGTTCACCAACTTCGATTGCAACTGCTTCTGGGTCGCCGACCGCAAAGCGCTCATTCAGACGCTGAGCATCCTGCCGGAATATCTGCGAAACCAAGCTACGGAATCGGGCGCGGTCATCGATTATCGCGATTGGCACATTCAACTCGGTCGCCGCTTCCGTTCGCTCAAGTTGTGGTTCGTGATTCGCCACTACGGCATCGAAGGCTTGCAGCACCACATTCGCGAGCACGTGCGACTCGCTCAACAATTCGCCCAATGGGTGCGCGACGACAAACATTTCGAACTCGCTGCACCCGTGCCCCTGAATCTAATTTGCTTCCGCCACAAAGGCGGCGACACCGCGAACCAAACCATTATGGACCGCCTCAACCGCAGCGGCGATCTCTTCCTCACCCACACCAAGCTGAATGGGAAACTCACGCTGCGCCTCTGCGTCGGCCAGACGAATACACAAGCCAGGCACGTCGAGCGCGCATGGAAAAGAATTCGCGAAGAAGCGGAAAGATTAACCGCCATCGCGTAGCGCCCCGTTTGTAACTCTTGTGTCACATCCACTTCGGCTAAAGTAGAGTATGCGCGCCATCCTCGGCCAACGTCCGCTGCGTTTCGTCTTTGCCGCCAACGTAATCTCCATGTTGGGCAGCGGAATGAATTCGGCCGCCGTTGCCTGGTACATCCTCCAGGCCACGCACTCGGAAATGGCTCTCGGCACCTTTGCCGTTCTGCAGACCATTCCCGCCATGCTGATGCTTCCCTTCACCGGCGTCCTTATCGACCGCGAAGACCGCCGCATCCTGGTCATGTGGCTCGACGGTGTACGCGCCGCGATCATCGTGACCGTGGCTATCCTAGCGTTCAAGCATCGCGTGCAGATCTGGCAACTTTACTTGATGAATACTCTTGTGGCCGCCGGCTTCTGGATGTTCTGGCCGACCATCACTGCGCTCATCCAGGAGCTCACGCCCGAAGGTGAATTTGTTCAATCGAATACTTTCCTTTTGGCCGGCGTCCAGGGAGGATGGCTCATCGCCGGATCGATTGTCGGATTCATGTACAACCACATCGGCCTGGGTGGCGTGCTCCTGATCGACGTTTCTACTTATGTGGTTTCGTTTTCGTGCTATCTCGCCGTACGAAAGGGACGCCACGTCGTGCTGCGTCCGGAGGAATTGCGCGCCGATATCCTTGCCGCTGAAACTCAACTCCAGCGCTTCTGGCGCGAGATGCGCGAGGGCCTGCATTTTCTTCGCGACCATCGCGCTATCGTGCTGCTCGGCATCAGTTGGGCATTATTTCTTGGCGCCATGATCACCGGAGTGGTCGTCACGCCGTCGCTCAGCGAGCGCATCTTCCATGCCGGCGCCGTGGGCTACGGATGGCTCAATGCGGGCTGGGGCACTGGCGCGTTCTTCAGTGCGTTGTATGCTCCAGCCATCATCGCCAGCCTGGGTGGACGCCGCTCGGTTGCATTCTCCATGGCGCTGCTCGCCGCGTGCGTGGTTTGCGCTCCCGTCTCGCACTGGTTCGTAGCCGCGATATTGCTCTACGGTGTTATGGGTTCGGCACGCGGCGTTGGCGGCATCGCCATGAACACCAGCCTGATGGAGATGGTCCCGAACCACCTGATGGGCCGCGTACAAAACTCATTTTATTTTTTCGGGACATTCTTGCAGCTTGTGTTGGCGCTCGCCGTTGGCGCAGTCGCGCATAAAGTCAGCCTCGTGGCGGCGTTCGCCATTCTGTCCGCAGTGTATGGATTATCGTTCGTGGCGGCGAGTTGGCCGGTGAAAACGCCCGCTGCAGTCGAAGAAGTCAGTGCCGCACACTGAAACCATTCCTCCGTGTAACCCTGTGTCCTTCTGTGTTTAAGCTTTTGCTTTCCTCTGTGCCTCCGTGTCTCCTTGGTAATTGAATCCCCCTGCTGTTATCCTTTCCCATTCCAAGGAGCACTCATGTCCTCTGATCTGCAAGGCCGTAACGCCGTCGTCTTCGGAGTCGCGAACAAGCGCTCAATCGCCTGGTCCATCGCCCAGGGACTGCACGCCGCCGGCATGAAGCTTGCCATCACCTACCAGAACGAGCGCCTCGAGCAGGAAGCGAGGGATCTCATCCTCTCGCTTCCTGGCGCAGAAGGTTACATGTGCGACGTCAGCAAGGACGAAGAAATCGAGCGCCTCTTCGCCACATTGAAAGAGCGCCACGGCAAGCTGCACACGCTGGTGCATTCGGTCGCTTACGCTCCCGCCGACGAACTCAAGGGAGAATTTGTAAACACCACGCGCGAAGGCTTTCGCATTGCGATGGATGTGAGCGTCTATTCACTGGTCGCGGTCGCCCGTGCTGCCGCGCCTCTCATGGAAGACGGCGGATCGATCCTCACCATGACTTACTACGCTTCCGAGAAAGTCGTGCCTCGCTACAACGTGATGGCCGTCGCCAAAGCTGGGCTTGAATGTTCGGTCCGTTATCTCGCTTACGAATTAGGCAAGAAGAAGATTCGCGTGAATGCCATCTCCGCCGGACCTGTTAAAACCCTTGCTGCGCGCGGCATCTCTGGATTTGGAGACATGCTGAAAGCTCATGCCGACCACGCCCCGCTCGGTCGCAACGTCGAAATTGCTGAAGTGGGCTCAACCGGCGTCTTCCTCGCATCGGACGCCAGCAGCGGCATTACCGGCGACGTCATCTACGTCGATTGCGGTTACAACATCATGGGGTTTTAGTGTTTTGTCCTCAAGATGCACGACGTAAAGACTAGTTCAGTTAACGATTCTCCTCATCGCATTTTTTGCATTCCAGCGTGCTTCCTATCTTCGACGCTCGCCCCTGTTCGGTCATTACCCAGGGCCGGCTCTGCCACGGCGGATCATGGCGTACATGTTGCGTATGGCCGCAGAGCAGCTTTGCCACCCAATGGGTTTGCTCGTCCTGATAAAATCCGACGATATTTTGTTTCATTCAGACATCCTCATCCAGATCATAGATGCACCGTGAGAGAATCGAATGAGGCGTAATAGATGATGCGCAATAACAGGCTCATTTTCACCGTTTTCGCTGCCGCCATCCTCTTCTCGATGGTGCGTGAATGGAGCGCGCCCATCGCATGCGCGAGAACGATCTTTCTTGCCTCCGAGCTACAGCAACGGACCAATCCCCGAACTTGGCGCACTCTACCTTACTGAGCGAACTTCCTTAGCGCATCAGGAAAGAAAAACCTTCAAACATATACTCATGCTTCCCGTCTTTAGGAACCGCCTTCACTTCCCCGCGGCGAACCTGCTGTATTGCGGTAACTACCTTTGGAAGATAGCTGGGATCGGCTATGGGTACATTGTGTGAGGGCAAGAGAAGTTGAAGATGGGGCGCCAGCGCAGCCAGTTTCTGCATCGACGCGACATAAGCATCCAAATCCGTTTCCGGGCGGTATAGATAGATCGGGCCGAGATAGAAACTATCTCCCGTGAACAAAAGGCCGTTTGCCTCGTCCAGCAGGCCGATCGCATCAAGCGTGTGGCCGGGCGTACTGATTACCTCCAGCGTGCGCCCACCCAGGTCAATCTTGTCGCCGTCGTGCAGCCAGTGGGCGATGTGAAACGGTTTGGTAGCGTACGCCTTCGCATCGAATCCCGCGGGCAAGGCTCCACAAATTTCGCCTGGAGCAAGTTCCGCTTGCGCATCTTCTTTCGAGCCGCGGGCGTTGGTCCGCGTAAAGTCCGTATCCATGCCGTATATATCGCTGAACCGCCAATTGTCCCCGACGTGATCGTTGTGAGTGTGCGAGTTCACCACGCTCACAGGAAGCTTGGTCAATCCTGCAACCACTGCCTGGATATTGCTGATACCCATGCCGGTGTCAAACAGCACTGCTTTGTTGCTACCTAGGATCAGATACGAAATGACCTCTTCCAATTGACGCGGTTCGTAGATCGCAAATACGCCGGGCCGAATCTTATATACCTCAAACCAGGCGTCCGCACTGGGAATGCGCTCCAACTTACTGTAGGCAGGGCGAGGCAGTTTCTTGCACCATTCTGCCTGTTGGGCAGCCAGAGACGGTGTTAGACAGATTGCCAGGAGCATTGTGAGGAACAAGGTGCCAAGGCTCTTCATAATTTGTTCACAGATGGCCTAACTCACGATTTTGATCTTACGTCCACTCTCCCCATCCCGTTCCAGAGAAATCTCCACATCCCGCTCTCGTTGCAACCGCGAAAACTTTTCTCCCCATTCGATCAGCAAAATGCTGCCAGGTTCGGCCCGCAGATCATCCAGGCCCAGCGTCTCCAATTCGCGCTGGGTGTCGATGCGGTAAAGATCAATGTGATAGAGATTGGCTCTCGGACCGCGGTACTCGTGGATGAGCGTAAAGGTAGGGCTGGTGACGTCTTCTTCTTCCGCCGCCTCGAACGCCGCGGCGATTCCCTTGACCAGCGTGGTTTTACCGGCGCCGAGATCGCCGCGCAGCAGCACCAGCTTCGGCGGCGTCAGCAACTCGGTCAGTGTGCGCCCAAAAGCGACAGTCTCTTCAGGCGAGTGTGTGATGGTCTCTCGCGTCATCTCGACCAGTATAGCGAGAGCGCACGCGAGGTGACGAAGCGTCCGAGAAGCCTAAATCGTCCGCGGAGTGGTGAACGCAGACGACTTCAAGCCGAGCAGACTTCGGTCCACCATTTGATCGAGCGATGTCCGCAAGCGGCGGTGGTCATCGTCTTCGAGCGCGATGAAGCGGAACGGCTGCAGCACTCCTGCCGTTGTTTTGCGCTGCGGGCTGAGTACCTCAGCCATGCCGTGTACTGGGCCCGATTGCGTTTGAAACGCGAGCTCGACGAACGCGCCGTTGCCCAGCGGTGACGGCAGTTGCAACAGTCCGCCCGTGGTTGAAATGGTTTGGAGTTTTGCTTTCGTACGCCGGCCGTCTTCTAGGCGAATCGCAGCCAGGACAGAAGCCCCTAGCTGGACCCGGGCCGCGCGCCTCGATGGGTGCGGTTGGGGGAAGTGGGTCATAAGGTGACTGAACTATCGCACGACCCCGGATGCGGTAACAGGTTACGGAAGCAGAAGGCCGAACTCCTGCCACGCGCTGTATAATGTTTACCAATTTGTTAACGTCCGAAAGGACATCGCACCATTCACCAACGCGTCAGCTTTTCCTGGGACGCTTTCCCCACGCGCCGAAATGCTTCCGGCAGACCCTGCAGTAAATCGGTTGCGATCAGCGAATACTCGCCCACACTCTCGCGCATCACGTCCCCGGCAAGTCCATGCAGATGCACCGCCGCTAGCACAGCCTCGAATGCGTTCTTCGGATGCTGCGCAATCATTCCCGCAACCATTCCGGTCAGGATGTCTCCGGTACCCCCGGTTGCCATTCCAGGATTACCGGTAGTGTTCACCCACGCATCGCCATCCGGCCGTACCACCAGCGTGCGATTTCCCTTGAGCACCACGATCAGTTCGTGTTCGCGCGCAAATTTTCGCGCCACACCCAGACGATCTTTCTGCACATCAGCGATGCTCGATCCCGCCAGTCGAGCCATCTCTCCCGGATGTGGAGTGATCACCAGCGTCCGGCCCTTGCCGTTCAACCCCTCTGTGCGCCCATCAAAAGCATTTAGCCCATCAGCATCCACCACCATTGGAAGTTGAAGTCCTGCCACCAAACTCCGCACCAACTGTGCCGTCTGCGGATCGCGCGAAATACCCGGCCCAATCGCGAGCACTGTCCTGCCTTTCGCGAGCTCAGCGATTCGACCCTCCGCGGCAGTCGAGATCACGCCCGCATCCGTCTCGGGCAAAGGCTCGGTCATTAACTCGGGATGAAATCCAGCCACGGTTCCTAGCGCCGACTTCGCCGTCGCCACCGTTGAAAGCCCAGCTCCCGTGCGCAGCGCGGCCATTCCCGCCATCTCCGCCGCGCCGGCTTTGCCCAGCGATCCGCCCACCACCAGCACGCTTCCGTAAGTCCCCTTGTTCGATTCTGCGGGACGCGGAGCAACCAACCGTGCAATATCGTGCGCCGTAATCACGTTCAGTTGCAGCGCCGAAACAATCGCCTCGTCGGGCGAGCCAATGTCGGCCACAAAAGTTGGCCCCGCAGTCAGCAAGCTGAACACATGCGCCGGACGCGGCGCAGTGAACGTGACGATGGCATCGGCGCGGGCAATGGTCCCGGCCTGTGCATGCATCGCGTCGGCATCTGCGCCGGAAGGAATGTCCACCGCGATCACCGGAACCGAGCCGTCATTCATGATCGCGATTGCCTCCGCATAAAGTCCACTCACTGGAGGCTTGAAACCCGTGCCCAGTACGGCATCCAGGTAAACGTCTCCCTGCAGCGAGAGCCGCACCCGTTCGCTCTTCAACTCGTCACTGGAATGTACCGCGATTGCCGGACTTGGCAATTTGCCAAACATAACCGCCGCATCGCCCCTAAGCTCACTGGGGTCGGCCAGCAGGATCACCTGAACTTTTTTCCCCTGCTGATGCAGTCGTCGAGCGGCGACAAAACCGTCGCCGCCATTATTTCCCTTGCCGCAAAAAATCACGACGCGCTTCGCCGCCGCGTGATGTGAAAGTACATAATCGGCAACCACAGCACCGGCATCCTCCATGAGCGTAAGCGCAGGCACACCGAAGCGCTCGCTGGTGGCGCGATCAATCGTACGCAGCTCTTCTGCTGAAACGATTCTCATAGGAACAGCGGCCACTGGCCACTTGCTTCCGACTATAAAACAAAAAGGCCCTCCGCGTTGCGCGGAGAGCCCGCAGTAAAGGCATTCGGCCTAAGGCGTACTCTTCGGCTGCGCTGCGGATCGCAGAGCCTGCTGCACTTTGCTGTGCTTGCGTCCGTAGGTGAAGTAGATTGCCAGTCCGATTACCAGCCACACCACCAGCCGGATCTGCGTGGCCGGGGATAGAAAAACAATGAGCGCTCCCGAAAAAAGAATCGAGAGGATCGGAACCAGCGGTACCATCGGCGTCCTGAATGGCCGGTTGAGTTCGGGATGCGTCCGGCGCATCACCCAAACTCCCGCACTCACCAGCACAAAGGCGAGCAGCGTGCCCACGCTGGTCATTTCATCCAATACATTCAGCGGGATCACTGTGGCCAGGATGGCGACGAAAATACCCACCACAATGGAACTGAGGTAGGGCGTGCGAAAGCGATGATGAATCTTGCCCGCCCAGGGCCAAAGCAAACCATCACGCGACATGGAGTAGAAAACCCGCGACTGGCCAAGCAACATCACCAGCATCACGGTCGCCAAGCCTCCCAGCGCGCCGATTTCTACCAGAAACGTAGCCCATTGCTGTCCGGCGACGCGCACACCGACTACGACGGGATCGGGTACGTTGAGCTGCTGGTAAGGCACGATGTGGGTGAGCAGGCCGGAAACCAGGATATAGAGAACGGTGCAAACGACGAGGGAGCCCAGAATACCCAGAGGCATATCCTTCTTCGGATTCTTGGCTTCCTGCGCCGCCGTTGAAACGGCATCAAAGCCGATGTAGGCGAAGAAGACCACTCCGGCCCCCCGCAAGATCCCCGACCACCCGAAGTGTCCCCACTCGCCGGTATTTGCGGGGATGAACGGGTGCCAGTAGTTCGGCTTCCATGCGTGCGAGTACAAAAACACCGTGGCAAGAGCGATGAACATACATACCACTGCTACCTTCATAATTACGATGGCGGTGGTGAAATTTGCCGATTCCTTGATCCCAACGACCAGGATCGTGGTAATCATCATGATCACGATAAACCCGACATAGTCGTACTTCAAATGCACGGGCATTCCGAAGAGAGTGAAATCAGAAGTAGGAAATGCCGGCAGACTCCAACCGATGTCGTGCAGGAACGCCCGCAAGTGGCCGCTCCAACCCACCGCTACTGTGGCCGCGCCGAATGCATATTCCAGGATCAAGTCCCACCCAATGATCCACGCCACCAGTTCCCCCAGCGT
>JBAPQU010000087.1:0-8598 GCA_049280795.1 Candidatus Sulfotelmatobacter sp. | reverse complement strand
TTCTTACTAATATCGAGATTCTTAGCCTGAAGGAAATGCCGAAGTCGCTCGTCATCGTTGGTGCTGGAGCAGTCGGTGTGGAGTTCGCGTCGATCTATCGCTCGTTTGACTGTGAAGTGACGATTGTCGAGATGCTACCGCGGCTTGTGCCCGTGGAAGATGAGGAAATCTCAAAGGAACTGGCCCGCGTCTTCCGCAAACGTGGCATCAACTTTCACACCAACGCGAAAGTAGATAAAGTTGAGAAAACGAAATCTGGAATTGCAGTCACCATCACGGTGGACGGCAAGCAACAGAAGATTGACACTGATAAAATTCTGATAGCGGTAGGGCGCAAGCCGCGCACGGCGAACATCGGTCTCGAACGTACAAAGATCAAACCTGATCGCGAATTCATCAAGACCGATTCCTGGATGCAGACCGTAGAGCCAGGCGTATATGCGGTTGGGGATATTGTGCTGGGCTCGCCGCAACTGGCGCATGTAGGTGCGATGGAAGCAATTGTGGCTGTGGCCAAGATTGCGGGCAAGCCAGGCAAGCCGATTAATCCCGAACACATTCCCGGAGCGACCTACTGCCATCCTGAAATCGGCAGCGTTGGACTAACTGAAACCAAGGCCCGCGAGGCGGGATATAACGTAAAGGTAGGCAAGTTCCCTTTCACCGCAAACTCGCGCGCGTCTATCGTTGGCCAGCACGAAGGCTTCATCAAAATTATTTCCGACGCCGATTACGGCGAGATTCTCGGGGTGCATATTATTGGTCCGCAAGCAACGGAACTTATCGCCGAAGCGGTCGCAGCGATGGAACTCGAAGCCACCGTCGAAGACTTGATGTGGACGATCCACGCGCACCCGACTCTGGCCGAAGCCATGCTGGACGCGGCGAATAGTGTTTATGGGATTGCGATCAACACGTGAGCTCACCACGGAGACACGGAGGAAATCAAGAAATGAAAAGTTTTTCTCTGCGCCTCCGTGTCTCCGTGGTGAAATGGTCTTAGTTTGATCTCTCTAGTCCAACTCGGCACGATCGATTACGCAACCGGCCTGCGTCTGCAGCGGCAGTTGGTGGCTTTGCGCAAAGAAGAAAAAATTGGTGATGTTCTGCTGCTGCTTGAACACAAACCTGTAATCACGCTAGGCCGTAATGCCAAAGCCGCGAATGTAATTGCGCCGGCCGAACTTCTAGCGCAGCGCGGCGTGGAGCTTTTCGAATGCGACCGCGGCGGCGACGTTACTTTCCACGGACCGCGCCAGATCGTCGGCTATCCAATCTTTGACCTGCGAGGGTTTGCCACTCCCAACGGCAAGCGCAAAACGCTAGGCGCCGTCGAATTTGTCCGCCGCCTCGAAGAAGTCCTGATCCGCACCTGCGCGGATTTCGCGATCCCAACAAAACGAATATCAGGCTTAACAGGTGTCTGGACTGATACAGAAAGCGGCGACACTCATGTAGAGACAGCCGCCTCGGCTGTCCAACGAAGCGAAGCGAGCGCATCCGACCGCGGCTCCGAGGCCAAACTAGCCGCCATCGGCATCCACATCTCCCGATTCGTAACCTCGCACGGCTTTGCCCTCAACGTAAACACCGATCTTAGCTATTTCAACCTGATCATCCCCTGCGGCATCACAGCGAAACCTGTGACCTCGATGCAAAGAGAACTCGGCAGAGAACTCGATCTGAACGCAGTTGCTGAATCCATTTCCCGTAACTTCGGCACATTGTTTTCGAGCCAAATGCTCTGGGTCGACACCGTCGATGCCCTGCTCGGCCGCATGGTCGGAGTTCCAATGCAGCGTCCGGCGGAGCTTCAACAGATTCACAAAGAAGATGACGCGTTCTGGGCTTGATAAAAATCGGACGGACTGACGGCAGACACTCGCTGGTCCAATGTGCCACTCTGCGATAGCATAAGTAGTTCCGCTTGTAGCGTGAGCCTTTACCATGGCAATCAAGAAGAAAAGTCCCAAGCACAACTCTAACGGTAATTCCCGGCGCAACGGCGCGCCTCAAGCGAAGTCTGACAGCAGCCTCCGCTCTTACTCCATTCCTGACATGCGTTTGGAGCATCCCGACCTCAGCGTCCGCCAGACGATAGAGAAAGACAAAGACGGCGTCGAGCACATCCGCTATGAAGTTACCGGTAACCTGAATGCTCCGGTTCCGCCGATTCGCGATTCCAAGTATCTCGATAAAAAGCAATGCATCGAGATCTACCGCTACATGCTGCTCAACCGCAGAATGGAGGTCGCGCTCGAGAATCTTTATAAGCAGGGCAAAGTCGTCGGTGGAGTTTATTTCGGTCTTGGCCAGGAAGCCTGCTCCTGCGCGTCGGCCTATGCGCTCGACAAAGATGACTGGTTCGCGCCCATGATCCGCAATCAGGGATCGCTCTTGGTGCGCGGCTTTCGCGCCAGCGACACCATGATGCAGTACATGGCCAAAGCCGATTCGCCCACGCACGGCCGCGACGGCACCTCGCACTTCGGTGACATCGAAAAGCGCAACATGGTCTCGCCGATCTCCATGCTGGGTGATCTCATTCCCGTGCTCTCCGGCGTCGCGCTGGGCGCACGGCTGCAAGGACGCAACGTCGCCGTCATGACCTACATCGGCGACGGCGGCCAGTCCACCGGCGTCACCTATGAAGGTATAAACTTCTCCGCCGTGCAGAATCTCGGCCTTGTGCTTTTTGTCGAGAGCAACGAATGGGCTTACTCCACGCCATCGGAAATGCAGTACCGCTGTAAAGACCTCGCCGAGCGCGCCATCGGATACGGCGTCCCCAGCGTAATCGTCGACGGTACCGACGCCTGCCAGGTCTACGACGCCGCCCGCGACGCGGTCGAGCGCGCCCACTGCGGCGAAGGCCCCACGCTGATCGAAGCAAAGATGATGCGCATGAAAGGTCACGCCATCCACGACGCCGCGGCGTACGTACCGAAGCCAATGTTCGAGTTTTGGAAGAAGCGTGATCCGATTGGGCGGTTCGAGAATTACCTGGTGAAAGAGAAGAAATGGCTGATGCCAAAAGAAAATGCTGAATTGATTTCAGAGGTAGAGCGGGTGATCGAAGCCGAGCGTGAAATCGCGGTGAACTCTCCAATGCCGACGCCGGAATCCGCCGAAGGCGGCGTCTTCTGCGAAGACGGCTGCCATGAAATCAAACCGAAATATGGAATGCCCAAGGTAAGAAAAGGAATGAGTGGTTTTAAGCAAACAGAAGCTGCGGTGCATTTGAAGTAGGTTATGTTCCAGGACAATCAAACCGTCGAAGAAATTTACAGCCTGATTCGCCAGGCAATACTTTCGAAAGATATTGTAGCCGTGAGCTACCGAGGTTCGGTCCGCGAGATGTGCCCGCATGTTCTGGGTAAGACAAAAGGATCGCCATACGCACTGATGTATCAATTTGCTGGCGAGAGCGGAGGCGGTTTGAAGCCAGACGGATCTCCCGAGAATTGGCGCTGCCTCCGTATCGAGGAACTCTCTTACGTGGCTGTAAGAAAATCTCATGGAGAATGGCATACGGCATCGAACTATTCAGCTATGCAGAACTGCGTAGCCGAAATTGATGTACGAATAGAAACAAAGGCCGCCTAGCGGCAAAAAATAGAAGCCAGAACTAGCTGTGGCGAAAAGAGTTTTCGACCTTATGCAACTCACCTACCTCGAAGCCATCCGCCAGGGAATCTGGGAAGAAATGGTACATGACCCGACAGTGTTCTGTCTCGGCGAAGACATCGGTATTTACGGCGGCGCCTTCAAAGTCACTGACGGTTTCATCGACCGCTTCGGTCCCGAGCGCGTCATCGATACGCCCATCGCCGAATCCGCCATCGTGGGCGCGGCCTTTGGAGCCTCGCTCACCGGCATGCGCCCCGTCGCCGAATTTCAGTTCATGGACTTCATCGGCTGCGCCTTCAACCAGATCAGCAACATGATTGCGAAAACCCATTATCTCTGGGGTGCACCCGCGCCACTGGTCTTGCGCGGCCCCAGCGGCGGATATGTCCACGGCGGTCCGTTCCACTCTCAAAATCCTGAGATGTGGTTCGTCCACAATCCCGGCCTCAAAGTAATTTGCCCGGCGACACCTTACGATGCAAAAGGCCTGATCAAAGCCGCCATCCGCGACAACAATCCCTGCATCTTCTTCGAGCACAAATATCTCTATCGTCGCATCAAGGGTGAAGTCCCCGCGGAAGATTATGTCGTCCCCATCGGCAAGGCCAACATCGTCCGTGAAGGCCACGACCTGAGCATCATCACTTATGCTGCGATGGTCCACACGGCGTTAGAGGCAGCCGAAGTTCTAAAAAATGACGGGATCGATGTTGAAATCCTCGACCTGCGCACCGTCTCTCCGCTCGACCGCGAAGCCATTGCGCATACAGTAAAGAAGACGAACAAAGTAATCATTCTGCACGAGCATTCCCGCACCGGAGGCCTGGCTGGCGAAATCGCCGCTATCATTAATGAAGAGGCTTTTGACGACCTCGATGGCCCTGTCGTTCGCATCGCCGGCTTGGATTCCGCGATTCCTTTCTCTCCACCACAGGAAGAGCACTATTTGCCCAAGGTGAGCGATGTCGTTCGCGAAGCGCAGCGATTAAAAAAATATTGATTCCGAGGTAGCAAGGGAGGCCTTCCAGCACTGGGCCAAAACTAGCGCCCCACCCACTCCATCTGCCACAATAGTCAATCCCGGAGGGGGACACATGGGTAAGTTCATTCTCGGCGTTATCGTTACAGTTCTCGTAATCGTTCTTGGCGGCCTCGGCATCGCCATGCTGGGCTTCCTTCCCACCAACGCAAATGTAGCGCCGCCACACCTTGAGCACCGCATCGCCAACGGAGCTGTTGATGCCTCAATGGAGCGACACGCTCCCCACGTCACAAATCCGCTGCCTCCCAACGACCAGAACTTTGAAGACGGCATGAAGCTTTACACCATGAACTGTGCTGTCTGTCACGGCGGACTCGACCGCAAACCGGCTTCGCTCTCCAATTCTTTCTACCCGCCCGCGCCCAATTTCATCTCCGATCCGCCCGATGATCCCGAGTGGCACGTCTTCTATACCATTCGCACAGGTGTCCGTTACACTGGCATGCCCGCTTGGGACAAGACTCTTAGCGAGCAGGACATATGGAAGATCACCAGCCTTCTGTCGCACATGGAAAAACTACCGCCTGCTGTACAGGACTACTGGAAGAATAGCTTTGGCGTCGCTGCCCCAACTGGTGAAGAAGGGAAATAGGAAACCCCAGCGAGGACTGGCATTTGGTGAGACGATAAAAAGAAACCAATCGAGCGCTGGCGCGGGCTTCCCTTCCGCGCGCCAACCCGCCTCCACGCCAACTCCCTCAAACGCTATAATACTTAGTTTGTATCCGGCCTTTGTGCTCAACCGTGGGCCGCGTGGAAGGAAATCATGCCGACTGACATCATCATGCCCCAGATGGGCGAATCCATCGTCGAAGGCACTATTACGAAATGGCTGAAGAAGCCCGGCGACAAGGTCCAGCGCGACGAACCGCTTTTCGAAATTTCCACTGACAAGGTCGACGCGGAAATCCCCGCTCCAGCCTCCGGAGTTCTGCAGGAAATCAAAGTCACCGAGGGAACAACAGTCGGCGTAAACACAGTGGTGGGTACAATCGCCGTGGATGGCGAAGCCGCGGCCGCGGCCGCGCCCGCGAAGGCCAGCTCAACTCCAGCACCACAAGCCAAAGAGGAAAAGAAAGAGGAGACGAAGACTATTACAACGGCAACAACCGCGGCCAGCCATCCCCCAGCGCAAGAGTCGGCTGAGGACGAAGAAGCGCGCTCCTCGCCGCTCGTCCGCAAGATCGCACGTGAGCACGGCGTCAGCCTATCGCAAATTTTCGGCACCGGGCTCGGCGGTCGCATCACCAAGCAGGACATAATGGCGTTCATCGAGCGCCCGACTTCGGCATCAGCCGCGCCGTCTCCGCAAACTCCAGCTACGGCCACGCCGTCGCGGCTCGCCGCTGCGCCCACTCCCGCAGCTTATCCCGGTGACCTCGTCCCCTTGACCAACATACGCAAGATCATCGCCCAGCGCATGATTGAGTCGCGTCGAACCAGCGCTCATGTTCACTGCATGTATGAGGTCGATTTCACCCGCATCGTTACATTGCGTGCCAAACACAAGAACGCATTTGAACAGCGCCACGGCGTTCGCCTTACGTTCATGCCGTTCTTCGTGCGCGCCGCGATTATCGCAGTGCAGCAGTGGCCAATCATCAACGCCTCGATGGAAAGCGCTAACATCCGCTACCACCGTCAAATCAATGTCGGAATCGCCGTCGCTCTCGACTGGGGGCTCATAGTACCCGTCCTCAAGAACGCTGGAGACCTAAACTTCCTTGGCCTGCAGCGCGGCATCACAGACCTCGGCGAGCGCGCCCGCGGCAAGAAGCTCAAGCCCGAGGATGTCGAAGGCTCAACCTTTACCGTTACCAACCCGGGCCAGTTCGGCGCAGTCTTCGGGCTGCCCATCATTAATCAGCCGAATTCTGCGATCATGGGCGTTGGCGGAATCACCAAGCAGCCTTTAGTGATGACAGATAGGGAAGGCAATGATTCCATCGCAATCCGCTCGGTCGTTCACCTTACGCTAGGTTACGACCATCGCCTAATCGATGGCGCAGTCGCCGACCAATTCATGGCTCTCGTGAAAAAGTCGCTCGAGGGATGGAACGAGGAGATCGGTTAGCCCGGATCAGGCGGATGGTTGGCTGTTTACGGCAGGCGTTTGCCTGCACCAAGTCGATGCGTTCAGGCAGGCTACCGTACCATCGATGATCATTGAAATGCCTTCCTTGAACTTCTCCGGATTAATAATTTCCCGTGCCGCCACAGCGTCAACTGTGGACAGCGCATTCTGTAAGAACGACATCGCAGCATCTTTTTTTTCGGCTCCTGGCTTGTTTACAAAAAGCCCCTCTATGCCGTTCACCAATGCGGGAACAAATGCGATTCCTCGCAGCAATTGAGATAGAAAGTCCATAACCTTCTCCTTGACATATTATTGGAATGTATATCCGGTCTGTGGCGGCAGCTAAACTCGCGGCTGGCGGGATTCCTCAGGCGAGACTAGCCAAAATACCGTCCAGCGCCGTCAGATTTGCATCGGCACTATCAGTGGATCTGACAATCAATGTAAGACATACTTTCAATTCGGCAGCCTTGACCAACGCCAGGGCCAGCATCCCTGACATGTCGATTCCATTTGTATTCGCGTTCTTCAGGGTGTTCGCTGTGGATAGAGTTACACTCTTCAGATTGGTGATGATTGTCGTGCTCGGCGTTGTGCTCATAGCTCTCCTTTAATTGGTTTGCATTGAATTGTTTACTTCAGCCAGTATTTATGGAGCGCGATCGCTAGGCTGACCCCGGCGCTGATTGCCCCATTTAGGATTCTGTTGTGAATGCTGTTCCGCACGTCGTTCCGTTCCAGCGCCGCCACCTTGTCCTCCACCAGCTTCACTCGTCCCGGCTGCCCGTTTCCTACCAGCGTGTCCATCTTCGTTTCCAGCCTCACCAGCTTGTCTAGCACCTCTCGCTGGAACTCAATGTCGATTGCCCTTAGCGCCAACTCTCTATCGCTAACTCCCATGCCCCGACCCCTTCATAACGAGAAGATTCTTACAGAGGATAGTCAATATGAAGCGCAGCAGAGTATCGGGAATATTTTGGTGGTGACGAACTGTCGTACAGCCGCAAGAAATAATCCTGTGTCGTCGCGAGCCGGGGCAAAGTGAAAGTCTGCGTGTTGAACCTTCCCAACAGATTGCGATCGTTCGCCTGCCCCCATCCATAGTCGTTTTGCCGTACCTCAATTCCATACCCGCTTGCTGGCGACATTCCGGCGTCAACCTGCACCGTCGTGGAGGTATCCCCTGTGATCTGCGCTTCCGTCAGATCCATTTGGTAGTACTCGCCCACCTGGCTCGTTTCCAGTAGTGGAGGCATATCCTGTAACGCAATTGTGGTTGAACTGGCCGTATATTCGATGGCCAACGGCGCCGCCAAATCGTTCGCGAACCCAATGGTGTAAAAACCCCGATCGTCGGCTGGATCCGCAATTTTAATTTCTACCTCTCGCACAATCGCGGTAAACAACGCCCCGCGGGACGGGACATTCACCGCAATCGCATCGCCCGGAAAAATGTCCGCTGCCGCACCCGGCAAGAAATCGCTCCACGTTTCGTAGGTACCCGACCACGCGGTTCCCGTGGCATCGTCAAGAATCGCCAAAGCCGCATTCTCGCAATCCACATCCGTGCGCGCGCCCGGAGTCTTCGCCACCCGTACCGCGCCTCTCGTCCCATCATCCGGATCGGTCTCGAGCGAGGCGACACTTGCCGCATTCCGCAACTGCGCCACCGCTCGCCCCGACCCCCGGTAGCTCGCTACAATCAACTGGTTCAGCGCCGGCACATATTGCGGGTAAAAATCCAGCGAAGGGTCGCTTGTAATCTCGCACTCCGCGCCATCTGCAAGCGCACCCACAAGCTGCGTTATGTACGGCGCGTACTCCGTCGGCGATGTTTGTACCGCAGTAC
>JBAPQU010000086.1:0-2350 GCA_049280795.1 Candidatus Sulfotelmatobacter sp. | reverse complement strand
GAGGGCTACGAAATCACCTTCGCCAACCCCAAAGGCAACACGCCGCAATTGGATGTCAATTCAGCGATCGCCCAGTTCTTCGGCGGAGACGAGGCTAAGCTTCAGGACTATCTGAAATTCCGCGACAGCCTGACCGGGCTCAAAAATCCAACTCGTATTTCGGATGTCGTCGCATCCGGCCTGGATCAATATGACGCTGTTTTCGTCCCCGGCGGTTATTGGGTAGCCAATCAGTCGTGGTTGATGTTCGGATTCCCGGGGGCATAACCCACATCAACCGCTGATGCGAATGTCTCCTCTTCTTCCCGCGCTAGCGCGTGGAGAATGCTGCAGATGGGGTTAGGTCCGAGCTTGTTTCGCTGCCCTTGAGGTTCATGCGTTCAATGAGGCCGTTCACGATCGTATAAACGTGCCACACCTCGCTGTCAGAAAGGACATCGCCACTAAGGCTTTTCACGAGTTGATGAACTTTGACGTCGGTGATGCCGCCTTCCCGGTCGATGATCTCAAGCGGTTCCACATGAGGATCAAACTCCTTCCACTGACGGGTCCAGTAGGACCGGATCTCTTCTTTCCCGACGACACGCCCACCTTCCGATGCCTTGGGCCAGCTAACGTTCTCACTCATAAGCGCGAGGGCGCCGTCGATATCCCGATGGTTGAAGGCAGAGTAGGCCTGAGCTATCAACGTCTGTGTATTCGGCATGAATCCCTCCGGGTACGTATGTGCACTTCACATATAGATGCATGAAATGTTGTGGAGGAAAAACTGGGGAACGTCCCGTCTGTATGAATGCATAAGTGAAATGAAGAAGGGTTCTCGAAGCGGCTACGATGCTGAGACTGGCGAGGAAAGCGCCAGCTCAGAAAGCGCACTTGGAGAACCCTATGAACAGCCTTCACTATATCGGATTCGACGTTCACAAAAAAGCCATCAGTTTCTGCGTCAAGACCGTTGCGGGCGAGATCGTGGAAGAAGGCAGCGTGCTGGCGCAACGCGAGGTCTTGCGGCAATGGGCCTCCGCCCGTCCGCAACCCTGGCGGGGAGCGATGGAAGCGACCCTGTTCAGCGCTTGGATCTACGACACGCTGAAACCCTACGGCGAGCAATTGGAGATGGCGCATCCGGCCAAGATGAAAGCCATCAGCGCGGGCAAGAAGAAGAGCGACACCATCGACGCCCGCACCATCGCCGACTTGGTGCGCTGCAATCTATTACCGGCCTGCTATGTGGCGCCGCCGCGGATTCGCGAACTGCGTCGCCTGCTGCGCTATCGCAGCCTGGTGGTGAGCGAAGCGGTACGCATGAAGAACAAGATGGCCGGACTGCTGATGGAAACCGGCGCTCTCTATGTGAAGGAGAAGCTGCACCGCAAGAAATACTTCGCCGGTCTGCTCGAAGAACTCGAAGAAGTGCCGGAATCGGTGATCGATCTGCTGCGTTTGAGCCGCGGCGCTCTGGAGATGTTCGAGAACACGCAGAAGCGGTTGATCCGCGAGTTACTCGCCGCTCCCGAACTGGCGCAACGGGTCGAGCGGTTGATGACGATTCCAGCGGTCGGAGAAATTACCGCTCTCACCTGGGCCTTGGAGGTCGGCGATCCGCAGCGTTTTCCCTCCTGCTCCGATGCCATGAGTTACTGCGGACTGACCGCCGCCTTGAAGTCCTCGGCGGGCAAGCAGCAACGCGGTCCCATCTCGAAACAGCGCAACCACTGGCTGCAAACCACACTGATCGAGGCCGCCAAGCTGGCCCCGCGGTGGAATCCGCAACTGGCGGCGCTGCATGCCCGCGAGTTGGAGCGTGGGCATCGCAACCGCGCCACGCTGGCTGTGGCACGCAAACTCGTCACCTATCTGCTGGCCGTCGACAAAAGCGGCCAGAGCTTCCAACTGCGCATGCCTTTGGAAGAGCCAACACAAAGAGCTGCCTAAGAAGGAAAAACTTTGAACTCAGCGATCATCCGGCCGTTCCTCGCCAACTTGGGGACTGGGCAGAGGAGTTTCGACTCCCGATGCTCCTTACCGTCTGTATCGGGGCCGGCCGGAAAACCCTAACTCATACTTCGTGGACCGGGCTCGCGCCCGTTTCCCGCAAATGGATGTCTGGCCAAGCTGCTGCTTTGGCCGCGCTCAACGATCGCTGCCTGTTGCTTAACTCAACCGCACCACCTTCGCTTCGAGACCCCAATCCTCTAAGTGCAAGGAGACCTCCGTCTCCTCTTGACTTTTACTTATCATGGATGTCCCCAGCCTCTGATTCAGTGCCACAGCTTTGCAGATTTTTCAGTTACTGTTTCAAGTAGCGAAGCGCAACACATCCCGATTTAAGAACCTTGGACTCGACAAG
>JBAPQU010000085.1:0-1637 GCA_049280795.1 Candidatus Sulfotelmatobacter sp. | reverse complement strand
CGCGGTATTGATCTGTTTGGTCTTCACCGGACCAAGCACCTCCATATCTTCTTTCAACATTTCCACGGCGCGGGAAGACATCGACTTGAAGATGTAGTTCTTCAACTCCTCCGAAGCGCCGCGCAGCGCCGTCGCCAGCGTCTTCTTGTCCATCAGCCCCAGCACCTCGCGAATCCCGCCTTCGGGCACGGTCAGCAGGTCTTCAAAGGTGAACATCAGGTTGCGGATCGAAAGCGCCAGCTTGGGATCGTCGCTTTCAATCGACTCCAGAATGGTTTTACCCACCGCGACGTCGAGCCGGTTCAGCAGGTCGGCCACGCCGCGCAATCCCGCGTATGCCCTCCGGCTCTGCTCGCCCAAAGTCTCCAGCCGCTTGTGCAGCACCACCGCCACCCGCTGCGCCATCTCCGGGGAGAATTGCCGCAACTGCGCCAGACGCTTGATCGGTTCGGCGCGCAACTCGGGAGGCAGTTTCATCAGCACGGTCGAAGCCTGCTTCGATTCCAGATGGGCCAGGATCAGCGCGATGGTCTGGGGATGCTCGTTTTCAATGAACTTGGCCAATTGCTGAGGATCGGCTTTGCGCAGCGAGTCGAGCTTGGCGTCGTTCATCTCGTGCGCCCGCGCCACCTGGCGCAACAACTCGGTCGCGCCTTGCTTGCCGAAGGCCTTGACCAGCACCTTGTTGGCATATTCCATCCCCGCCGACGTCATATAATCGCCAGTCAGGATCAGCCGGTCAAATTCCTCAAGTACCGCCAGCCCGGTCTCCGGTTCGACGGGACTCAGGGTCGTGATCTCCTGGGTAATCTGCTCCACTTCCGCCTGCGGCAGATGGCGGTAGATATCGCTGGCCGCGTCTTCTCCGAGCAACACCATCAGGATGGCGGCCTTGCGCAAACCGCTGGCGGAAGTGGACACTATTTCTGCTCCTCCTTTACCCACGATTCCACCAGACGGCTGGCGGCCGCCGGCTCAGCCTTCACTTTTTCGGTGAGCATCTTCTTCAGCTGGGTGGCGCGTTGGGCGTCTACCGGCGGCTTCGCCACTCCCTCCACCATCCCCGCTACCCCGGAAGCAGGCAAAGGCGGCTGCTCGCCCCGGAACTTGCCGGGTAACTCCCGGAAGGCGGTCATCGCCTGCTTCTTCACGGGACGCAAAATCAGGGCGTAGACAACCAGGAACAGCGCCGCCAGCCCGAGATAGCGCAGCGCCCAGCTCCAAGGCAAAAGAAGACCGCGCCAGCGTTCAACTTTCGTCGGCGGCGGCGGAACTTCGATGGGCAACTCCTGGAACGACAAATTCTCGACCGCCAGCACATCGCCGCGCTGCGGATCCACGCCGATGGCGGCGCGGGCCAACTCTTCAATCTCTTTCATTTCGTCTGCGGTGCGTTTGCGCCGGGTGGTCGAGCGCTTGCCCGCCTCTTCCGTCACCACCACCGCATCATCCACCAGCACGGCGGCGGCAATCCGACGTACCCGCCCGGCAGGTTCGACGCTGCGGTGCAGGCTCTTGCTGATGGCATAAGTGGTTGAATCGGATTTCGAAGTCGACTGTTCGGTGCCAAGGGCGTAGGCGGAAGTCGCGGCCGCAGGCGGAGTTGCCGCTCCTGTAGCTGGTGGCGTCCCCGGCGG
>JBAPQU010000084.1:0-1608 GCA_049280795.1 Candidatus Sulfotelmatobacter sp. | reverse complement strand
AGTTGGTGTGATAATCGAAGACATACTGCAATTTTGAATAAGGACGGCTCGAACATGACATCGGTTGCAGCACCTCCTATCACTCGCGTGCCGAATTACGTCGATGGCCAATGGGCCGAACCGTCGGCTACAGAATGGCGCGAGGTTATCAATCCGGCCACCAGTGAGATTTTGGCGCAGGTTCCTCTGTCCGATGCCGCTGAAGTGAATCGGGCAGTGGAGGCTGCTGCCGCTGCATTCCCTGAATGGCGCCGCACGCCACCGGAAGATCGCATCCAGCCGCTATTCAAGCTGAAGATGCTGCTCGAAGATCATATTGATGAGATCGGCCGCATCACCACGTTGGAAAATGGCAAGACGTTCGCCGAAGCGAAAGCTGAGATGCGCCGCGCCATCGAAAACGTCGAAGTTGCCTGCGGCATTCCGATGATGATGCAGGGCTACAATCTCGAAGATGTGGCCCGAGGCATTGATGAAATGATGATTCGCCAGCCGCTCGGCGTTACGGCCGCGATCGTACCTTTCAATTTTCCCGGTATGATCGCTTTCTGGTATCTGCCTTACGCCATCGCCACGGGCAACACGTTCATCCTCAAACCGAGTGAACGCGTGCCGCTCACGATGCGCTATATTTACGAACTGCTCGAAAAGACCGGCCTGCCAAAGGGAGTAGTGGGTCTCGTCAACGGAGGAAAGGCGGCGGTCGATGCGCTGCTCGATCATCCCAAAGTTCGAGCCATCAGTTTTGTGGGATCGACTCCAGTTGCGAAGTACGTTTACGCTCGCGCAGCTGCGAATGGCAAGCGGGCGCAGTGCCAGGGCGGAGCCAAGAACCACGTCATTGTTCTGCCCGATGCCGATATGCCAATGGCTACGCAAATTATCAGCGACAGCGCTTTCGGATGTGCCGGGCAGCGCTGCCTCGCCGTTTCTGTCGCGGTAACGATCGGAGAAGCACAGAAGACATTTCGCGACTCGATTGCCGATGCGGCGTCGAAGTTGAAAGTTGGTAACGGACTCGATGAAGGCGTGCAGATGGGTCCCGTGATCACCCCGCAAAGCAAAGAGCGCGTGGAGTCACTCATTGGGCTTGGCGAAAAGCAAGGAGCGAAAGTTCTGCTCGACGGCCGCAAGGCGAGAATCTCGCGGCACGAATCGGGAAACTTCGTGAAGCCGACGATCCTCGACAATGTTCCCGCAAACAGCGATCTCAGCGACACAGAAATCTTCGGTCCAGTGCTCAGCCTCGTGCATGCGAAAGATATGGAGGATGCGCTCGCGTTCCTTGAACGCAGCGCCTATGGCAACCAGGCGTCTTTGTTTACGTCGAGCGGCGCAGCCGCGCGCCGCTTCCGTTACGAAGCTCCCGCGGGCAACATCGGCATCAACATCGGAGTCGCTGCGCCCATGGCCTACTTCCCGTTCAGTGGGTGGAAGAACAGTTTTTTTGGCGACCTACACGGCCAAGGCCGCGATGCGATTGAGTTCTATACTGATAAGAAAGTTGTTGTTGAGCGCTGGGCGAAGGAGCACTCGCGCAAGTTTTAATTAACCACGGAGACACGAAAGGCGAGCAGCAGCACATGACTGACGATGCCCGCACGAGCC
>JBAPQU010000083.1:0-9568 GCA_049280795.1 Candidatus Sulfotelmatobacter sp. | reverse complement strand
CTCCCATATTGCAGCTTCGCAATCAACCCGCCTTGGTGGATCGCGGTTCCCGGGCGGTCCGAATCCACAAGGCGCCCTGATTCCGGAGAAGTGATCTGCGCAGGCTCGAGCAGCGCGGCGATCTGCGCCCGGCCCGAAGCATCGCCGAAGCGCACCAGCGAAAGCGCGGCATTACCCCGAACCATCTGCGAGTGGTCGGCGAGCAACTTCAACAGAGTCTCGTGAAATCCCGCGCCAGACGTATCCTGCCCCATCACCCACGCGTCGGTGTTGCGCACTTCCTCTACAGGATCAGTCGCCAGCCGCACCAAATCCGGATACCATTCTTTCGCGGTCGCATCGTGCCGCGTGATGCGTTCGCCCACCTGCACCAGCGCCTGCTGAATATGCCGCGGCTTTTTCGTGTCGTGTAGATATTCGGTCAACTGCTGGTCAGAAAGCTTCCGCCCAAACCATGTGTTCCACCAGAACAGAAATGGCATCAAGCAAATCAGCCATGCAGTCACAAAGAAAAGAAGCTTCTGGGTGCGGGACATGCCGGATTTTCGCGCGTGAGCCGCGTCAGTGGGCAGCGCTGAACTTGAATTTGCAGACATATAAAAACATTTCACCGCAGAGACACCCTTCGACTTTGCTCAGGGCAGGCTCCGGCACAGAGAAAATCAAGAACAGAACTACTCCACTACATCCGCGTCCAGCACGCGCTCCTGCTCCAGATAATGCGAAACTGCATACTGGGCCAGAAGCGGCGTCTGCAGCCGGATTTCAGCTCCGATCCATTCGCCCTTGCCGTGCGGCGCATCCGGCGCGTGGTTATGCCCTCCGCCGCTGCCAAATTGCGGGCCAAATTCGGCGCTCTGAATCTGATCGAACTGCTGAATCTGCCGCCAGGCCTCGTCCCCGACGGTTCCGGACACATCGATTTTCAGTCGCACGATCGACATAAGATAAATCCATTCACCACAGAGACACAGAGTCACAGAGAAAATCTCTGATTTCTTTCGCTTTGGTCTTTCTCCGTGTCTCCGTGCCTCCGTGGTGAAAACTAACTATGCGGAAACCACCGATAAAGCATGAAATAAACCAGCACACCCGTGACGCTAACATACATCCACAACGGCCAGGTCCAGCGTGCGATGGCGCGATGCCGATCATAGCGCCCCCGCAATCCCCGCATCAATGTAATAATCACCAGCGGAACAATCACAATCGCGAGGATGACATGAGGAACCAGAAGCAAAAAATAAACCGTGCGCCAAACGCCCTGGCCCAGAAAACGAATATTGCCCACGTGCGCGTGAAAATAAACGTAGCAAGCCAGAAATAGCGTCGACGCCACAACGGCGGCGATCATGCAAGCGCGGTGCGCAGCCATTTTCCCGCGAGCGATCAGGTAGCGTCCCACAAGCAGCAGCGTGGCGCTGGTTCCGTTCAAGCCGGCGATCAGGGCAGGGAAGTAGGCATACTCTTCAGCGATCATATTTCGGCGATCAGGCAGCCGGCCTCGTGGTGCGGCGGTTTGCCATTAGGAACGCGAGTCCAAACATCACCAGCGAAAACAGAAGCAGCGTCGCCATCGAAGAAGGCAGAGGAAACGGCGTCTCCATCTTCGGATATAGCAAAGCCCGCAACGCTTCCACTCCGTAGGTCAGCGGGTTCATGTACATCACCACGCGAATCCAACCTGAAGCGCGGCTCAAGGGAAACATCGCGCCCGAAAGCAGCCACAGCGGAATCAGAAAAAGATTAATAATGCCGTGAAAAGCCTGGGTGGAATCCATGGGCCACGCGATGGCAAAGCCCAGCGCAGTCAGTGCGAACGAAACCAGAAAAACCACCACTGCCACCAATAAAACCTGGACGATCTCCAGATGAACTCCCGCGAACGGCGCAAAAATCAGAAAGATCATCCCCTGAACTGCCGCCAGCGTTGTCCCGCCCAAAACTTTGCCCAGAACAATTGCCGACCGCGGCACTGGCGCCGCCATCACCGAGAGCAAAAATCCTTCCTTGCGGTCCTCGATGAGCGACATCATCGCAAAGATGGACGTGAACAACACGATCATGATCAGCGCGCCGGGATAAAAATAATCCAAATAATTTTGCTGCCCCTGGCCGCCGCCGGAACGAAACGACGTTCCAAATCCCGAGCCGATCACCACCCAGAACAGCAGCGGCGAGGCCAGCACGCCCACCACGCGGGACTTCTGCCGGTAAAAGCGCACAATCTCGCGCCACCACAGCGTAAACGCCGGCAGCAGCACGCCCGCCGAAGCGGGCGCGAGTGGTCTGGACAAGACTGCGGTCTGAGTGGCCAAAATTAATTCGCTTTCGCTGCCGGAGGTTTAGCTGCCGCAGCCGGCGTAGTCTTCTTCTTGCCCACTATGCCCAGGTCGTGCATCTCCCAGTACGCGTTGAGCATAAACACGCCTGAAAGTGTGAGCAGGATCAGGCTCATGAACAACCCGTCCACGGTGGTAATCATTCCGTTCATCAGCGTCCACGCCACTCCCAGCAATGGAAGGACGCCAAGCACAAGAGAAAGAGCAAGCATCATGGATAGCACTTTACCTCCTGCCGTGATCTTCTGAATTGGACTGCTCGCCTTCGCTGTTCGCTTCACTCCAAAATTTGTGTCCGGTGCGCCGGATGAAGACGTCTTCCAGTGCCGGCTTGCTCACCGAAAGCGCTTCGATCTCTCCCGGAAAAGCCTCTACCACTTCGGTGACAAAGCGATGCGCGCCTTTGTGTTCCATGCGAACCTGATTTTCCAGAACCGTAGTCTCCACGTGAAAACGCGCCCGGATGCGCTCGGCCAGCAATCCCGCATCGTGCGCAGCCTCCAGCAGCACCACGTCGCCGCCGATCTCGCTCTTCAACTCGGCGGGTGTGCCCAACGCTACCAGGTTACCTTCATTCATAATGGCCAGCCGATCGCAGCGCTCTGCCTCTTCCATCAGATGAGTGGTCACGAGCACGGAAACGTTTTCTTCGTCGCGCAGCATCTGCAGGTATTGCCAGAGATCGCGCCGCGCTCCAGGGTCAAGGCCGGTAGTCGGCTCGTCCAGCAACAACACTCCGGGATGATGCAACAATCCCTTGGCCAGTTCGATGCGCCGTTGCATCCCGCCGGAAAATGTTTCGACCAACTCCTGGGCGCGATCAGTCAAACCCACGCGTGAAAGAATTTCGTAGATTCGTGTCTTCAGAGCAGCCCCGCGCAGGCCGTAAAGATGTCCCTGATGCCATAGGTTTTCGTAGGCCGTGAGCTTTTCATCGACACTCTGCGCCTGAAAGACCACACCGATCTGCCGCCGCACGCGCGCCGGTTCCCGCGCCGCATCGTAGCCCATGATGGCCGCACGACCAGCGCTCTGCACCATCAATGTGGAAAGAATCCGGAACAGCGTAGTCTTGCCGCTGCCATTCGGTCCCAGCAAGCCGAACAATTCCGCCGGCCGCACGTCGAACGAAACCCCGTTCAGCGCCGTTCGGTTCTCATAGCGATGCACCAGATTTTGCACGGAAATGACGGCGCCGGAAGCGGGCGTCACTTCCGGTTCAGCGTCGGCAATGGCGGAGACTTTCGATGCCAAGAGTATTCCTGAGTCAATATTATTAAGATCAATAGTAACTAAGATCGATTCACTACTAGTTTACGACGATACCGTCTCCAATATCACGGCTAAGGACCAAAGAGGCAAATATAAAAGGCTGGCCGGTGATGACTCAAGCGGCGGAAACATCACGCTGCGCCTGAGGAACACGCGCCGCAAAAGCCGGAACGTGCCGCCACACCTGAATAGAAAGAATCACTGTAGTCGCCAGCAGCAGCGCTCCCACCAGCACATGCGCCACTGTCGACGCCACCATCGGCAATTCGGGTTGCGTCGCGTCTCTGCCCCACGCCACGCGCGTCAGGAACGCAGCCAAGCCCAGGCATAGCTGCGTGATCAGAAGCGAGAGCATCACGATCGCCGGACGGCGTACAGCTTCAATCTGCGAATAGACGGAAAGCGCTCGTACCGCAGTCCAGGCCAGCACGAACGAAACCACCACGGCATTCAGAACATGCGGCCACCAGCTCATGCCGTGATGGCGAAACATTCCGCCCAGAATGAGTTGCACGTAGAGCACAAGGATGGAGAGCAAGGTCAGCGTGAACAGACTCGGCCGGCGATGGTCGAACTCCACCTGCGGCTGCTCCTCCACCCACTTGCGTCCAGTGAACAGAGCGATCGCGACCGCGATGCAGAAAAATGTTTGCGCCACGGTCGCATGCGCCGTGGAAACCCACGGCGGCTGAAAGAACAAAACTGTAAGCCCGCCGAGAATAGCCTGAACAATCACGGTGCAGAAAGCGCCCACGGCCAGCCAGCGCAGCCATCGCCTGCGCTCGACTAACAGCGTCCAAATCGCAATTGCCAGCGTCAGCGATACCAGCGTGCCGGCCACCATGCGGTGGCTCCACTCGTAACGCACGCCGCCCACAAAGTGTGGCACCTTCACCAGATAGCCAAACGATGTCGGCCAGTCAGGAACCGAAAGGCCGGCATCATTGCTGGTGACCAATGCACCCGCCGTGATCACCACCAGCGTCGCGCAGGCCGTGAACACAGCAAAAGCGTGGTGCGCGCGATGGTAAGTTATTGGGTTGGCTTTCAGAGTCTTTCCCCTTGGGTCACGCGGGCTTGGATGCCCAGCGTTTTAAGGCGTTTCGGGACGTGCAGCGTCGCACAGCCCGTCTCGCTCAACCGCTCATTTTATCAGAGGATAGCCGGACGCCGCGCTGGTCGCGGCTTCCGCCTTTACTCCGCTGCCGCCTTGAAGCTCTGATCCACGGTCTTCGTGTCTTTCGGGCCCACCGTTACTTTCTGATCCTGCTCGCCCAGCTTCTCCTGCACGAAGGCAATCGTGTAATCCCCTGGAGGCAGACCCTTGATTTCATACTTCCCGCTCTTGTCGGTGACCGCGTAGAACGGGCTCTTCACAACATTGATATACATCTTCATCCATGGGTGCTGGTTGCACTTTACCGGCAGCATGATTTCTTCGCGCGCAAAATTCTTTTCCAGCGGGGCCGAAGCCGGAGGCTGCGACTCATTCCACTCGCGGTTGTCCTTCGGCGTGGGATGAATGTTGTGCGTGGTCTGATCGTCATTCTTGATCTCAACCGTCTGGCCCGCCATCACGCCCAGCACATGAGGATGATACTTGCAGCCGCTCTGGTCGAGGACGACCGCATCCTTGGGCACATCGAAAGTACGGTTGCCCAACCCGTCCTTCACATAGACGAAGACATTGGCGAGATCGCCGTTGTCAACGACTATATTCTCCGCTTCGTTCATGCCCTTGCAGGCCGGATCCTGGCTCATATCGATCTTCGCAGCCTTGGGGGCCGCGCCGTCGAACTTTACGGTGCCGTTCACGGTCGCCACAGTGGCAGGATCAATCGGCGTGGCCGCCGGAGTCATTGCCGTTTGCTCCGCCGCTGTATTCGCGGGTTGTTCCTCTTTCTTGTTGCATGCCGTCGCCAGCAGCAAGCCGCACAAGGCCAGCGCGCTAACTGATATCATCCTCCAACTTCTGTTATTCATAATGTCGCCCTTTCTTTTCTTAGTAGTTGATGTGTTGCACCGTTCTCAAAAGTTCACTTAGGAACTGCATGTTATCCCGAGCGAAGCGAGGAACCTTGGCTTTTGCTCGGTGCCAACGGCGTCGCCGTCGCTATGACGCTATCAAACCCGCCATTCTACCGCGATCCCCCGCTCCCCGCCGCGTGCGATTCCACCATCGCCTGCCTGCGATTGCTCTTCGGCTGCAGCGCCGCTTTTGCGTGCGGCATAGACGCTGCCACCCTCCGCTGTTCTTCCGGCGTCAACTGGAAGATATAGTCGGTCAGCAGCTTGCGGTGATCCCCTTCATATCCCTGGAACGAAGGAGGCGTCGGCCCCGCAAACACCCACTGGTTATTCTCCTGCTTGAACAGACCCGATGGCATGGATGTTCCCGGGCTGACCGCCTGCGGGTCGGTAATCCAGCGCTCCACCCAGTCCGGCTTAAGCCGTTCTTTTGCCAGCAGGAAGTTCGGTGCCGTAGCGATCTTGTCGTGCGCGGGATCGCCCGTGGCGTGGCACTTCAGGCAAGGCGCGGCCGTACTCGAGAACAAGCTCCGAGCCATGTCGGTTTCCTTGGTCGTAAGCACCGGCACCTGCTCCGGAATATAAGGCATCGGCTGTTGCGACAGAGCCTGGAAGAAGCGGACTAGTATGCGCAACTCATTATCGGAGAACGAGAACGTAGGCATGCGCACTTTCAGATAAGGCCGCACACCGTCGCGGTTCGTGTCCGTGGTGCTCAGCGCCGGATTCGACAGGAACTTGCGCAGCCACTCCGGATCGACACGCGCACCTTCCGTCAACAACTTCGGCGGCAACTGCTCCTGTACGTCCTGATACTGCTTCAATCCCATCAGAATCGTTTGCTGGCCGGGGATGAATTGGTGGCAGCCCATGCAGTTATATTTCTTGATGACCCACCAGCCCGCCTGAATGTCGTGCCGCGCGTCGCCCGGCTTGTATTGATAACTCTCGGGCAGGGAAGTCTCCTCGCTTCCCATCAGGAAAGTTGTGAGATCGAGTACCTGCTCCTTCGTGAGGTGCAGGTTGGGCATGCGCAAGGCTTCCAGTTCGCCCTTGATCTTGCCCTTATCGTAAACATTGGGTTCGGCCAGCTTGTGTTCGAAGAATCCTTTCTGGTTGTACCAGGGTTCTTTTGCAGGGCCGTCGGGCAAGCGCGCCAGATCTTCCTTATCCGTAATCGGTTCGGCGTTGTCGCCGCCGCGCTCCGCAATGGTTGTAAACAGTGCGAAGTCGAGACGCTCAATCGGCTTGCTGCCTTCGTAGGTGAGTTCAGTGCCGATGCGTCCTTCGTCTTCCATGCCTGCAATCTCATGGCAGCCGCCGCAGCCAAAGTGCCGCACCCACTTCTTACCCTCCTCTTTCAAAGCCGGGTCATCCATGTAGGAAGCATCCGCATAAGATGACGGCTCCTGCTTCTTCTGGGTCATCAGGTAGGTTGCAATGTCTTCGGCATCCTCTGGAGTGAGTCGCAGGCTCGGCATCACGGTCATGTTCTGCACTTGCAGTTCGTGACCATCGTTCGGACACCGACTGTGTTCAAGATCGAACTGATAGGGAAGTCCCTTCTTGGCATAATCCTCGGGACCAATGTCTTTCTTTTCGTACGGGCAATAAGGCCGCGTGCGCTCGCGCGCATTGTGAATCCAGCGCACCAGATAATCGTAATTCGCCTTTTCGCCAACGCGCGAAAGGTTCGCCGCAAACACCCCGCCTTGCATTTGATCGCCTTCGCCAATCGAGTGGCAGGCCAGGCATCCGCGCGTCTCGAATAATTCTTTTCCATGCGCGGCATTTCCGGGCTTGTGCTTCGGAAGTGGATCCTTGAATCCCGATTGCCAGATGTATGCAGAAATCGCCTGAATCTGATGATCCGTGAGGCGGAAGTTCGGCATCTTCGTCGTAGGCCGGAAATCCGAAGGCTTCTTAAGCCAGACCGGAATCCAATTCTTGTTCAGCTTCAACCGCACGTCTTTCAGGTTCGGCCCGACTTTTTTCATGTCCTGCATCAGGCTGTGCGACTGGTAATCGAGCTGCTGCAAACGCCCGTCCAGCTTGCTGTTTGCCACACGCAGGTCGACCGCCTCGGTATTCAGCCGGTTCGCTTCTTCATTCGATTGCGCCGCGTCCGCCTCCTTCATCAGGTATGCGGTTTGTTTGAAATTGTCTTTCTTCTGGGTCTCGATCTGCTTGATCTGCTGGCCGATCGAGTTCAGATCCTCCGGCTCTTTGTCATAACCTTCATAACGATGGCAGCCCATACAACCGCGCTGGCGGTAGAGGTCCTTGCCGTTGTTGATGGTTTGCCACTGCACGTCGCCGCTAGCCAGCACCATGTCGGCGGCATGGCAATTCTGGCAGCCTGCTTCTACGTTTTCCTTGGGGAACAGCGGCCACAGCCAGTGTTCATAGTTTCCGTGCGCTTTCTCCATGCTCGTAGTCGCACGCCCGTTTCCCTGATGGCACGGCGAGCAGCCAAATTTTTCCGGATCATGAATTTTCAACAACTCAGGCTCGGGATGGCTCACAAACGCATCGGCATATTCGTCCGGCTTCTTTTCGCCTTTCGCCATCATCGACGCGGGCGTGATTTTCAGCAGCTCGCGCGTGTTCATGTGGCAGGACTCGCAACGGTCCACAATGTTGGCATCCGCCACATTGATTTGCACAATCTTCGGATCCCAATCGGCCGCCTTCTTTTTCAGCCCATCGATCTGCTGCGGCGTCAGGTCGACCATGTGGTCGGAGATGTATTCGTCCATCTTCGCCTTGGCCGCGGTGACCGGCTTCAAAACCTCGCCCAACTCCAGGCTTTTCTTCGTACGCTCATCGCGGATCCCGTTGTAGGTTTCCTCCAGTTGCGGGAAGTCGAATTCTTTTTTGGTCCCATCGGGAAACTTAACCGTCGCCGTCTCCTTCTTATACGCGGTAAGTTCCTTCTGCTTGCTGGCCTTTGATGACCCGCTGCTGGTCTCAATCTCATAACCGAGCGCATTTACATACGCGCGCCGGTCGGTGAAGACACTTTGCACGGCCAGCAGCCGCGCCGTCACTTCGTCCACGGCCGCGCGCGCTTCAGCAGCCTGCGCCTTCGAATCCTGAAAGGTCTTGTCGTAGGCCTGTTTGAGCGCGGCGTAATCCGGATTTTGCTCAACATCTTTTTCCGATGTAGCCGATTTTGATCGCGCTGTATTAAGAAATGCGCTATAGCGATCTTTCCACTGTTCCTGGAAAGCCTTCCACGGGCGCTGTACCCATGCCTCATCAAACAAGGCCCAGAACAACGTCGCCATTAGAATCACCATCGCGATTAGGTAATACGCGGCGTACGACTTGCTTGTGATCGGGTCCTGCTCGAGGTTGGGTTGTTCAGGCACCGCTTCCTCCGAAAATGTCTCTATAACTGCTTGTCATTCCGAGCGAAGCGAGGAATCTGCTGTCCCTGCCCGCATCTCTACTTAGTGTGTGTTCGCAACTCTCAAACCCATCAAACATTGAACCAGGGCGTAATCCACACATACTTGATGTGCCACAGCAGCCGCAAGCTCATCTTCAGCGGCAACGCCACCATGGTCAGCAAAAGAAATTGCGTGAGTCCGAATTGCAACAAGCTCATCCGCTTGAAGTCTTTCGCCATGTATCGCCGGAAGAGCGAGTAGACGACAAATCCGCCGAGCAGGTAATAGCCGCCAACTACCACCGCTCCAAAGACCGCCTTTGCCATGTTTGAAGTAATGCCAAAAATGTCCGGCAAATCGCGGTTCACCTCATAGATCAGCCGGTTATGATCCCAGGTTTGCCCCGGCCAAAACCACTGCCAGCCGGGCCCCCGAATAAACGTTCCGATGATGATCATCGCTACCCAAAGAATGACGAAGCCGAACATAAAGGTGCCAATGGCAAACTTCCGCTGCTTTATCGTGTAATAC
>JBAPQU010000082.1:0-5544 GCA_049280795.1 Candidatus Sulfotelmatobacter sp. | reverse complement strand
ATCTGGGCGCGATTTATGATCCGACGACCAATACCTGGACGTCCGTAGCTCCTCCGACTGGCTGGACCACCATTGGGGACGCGCAGAGCGTCGTCCTTCCTAGCGGAACCTATATGCAAGCTAACTGTTGCACGAAAGAGCAGGCATTGCTCAATCCCAAAACCCTAGCCTGGACAATCATTGGCAAGGGCAAGTTCGACGTCAACGACGAGGAAGGCTGGAATCTGTTGCCCGACGGAACCGTTCTCACCGTCGATGCCTACGTCTTCGACTACCAACCCAATGGCGTGAACTACGAAATTTTCGACCCCACAACGCGCATTTGGGCGAGCGGGCCTGCCAGCGGCACAATCGTGCCGCTCTGGGATTCTTATCCCAACGCGCAGCATGCTTCGTATGAGGTCGGTCCGGCAGTTCTGCGCCCCGATGGCACAGTCTTTGCCACTGGAGCCAACGGCGCCCCCGGCAAGCCCGGCCATACTTCCATCTACGACACGCAAACCAAGACCTGGACTGCCGGTCCTGATTTTCCTAGTGACCTCGATATAGCCGACGGCCCAGCCTCGTTGCTGCCCAACGGTGACGTATTGCTCGAAGCCAGTCCGGGAATCTTCCTCCCCGGTTCCACGTTCTTTGTTTGGGATGGAAGCACTCTCACCAACGTTACCGCCGGCAACACCGATGCGCCGAGTGTTCCCTCCTACTACGGAAACATGTTGCTGCTGCCCACGGGCGAGGTTCTTTGGACTGACTTCGGCAGCGTCTGGGTGTATCAGCATGGCGGCCAACCCAACTCCGCATGGCTACCGCAGATCGCCGCCGCGCCGGGCACCGTAACACGCGGGCAAACCTATGTGGTTTCGGGTTTCAATTTCAACGGATTCTCTCAGGGCGCCGCTTACGGCGATGATGCACAGGCAGCCACTAACTATCCGCTGGTGCGCATCACCAACCGGGTGACCGGCGCTGTTTATTACGCTCGAACCCACGACCACAGCACCATGGCAATTGCTTATACCACCGAAGCGAAAACCCACTTCGACGTGCCGGCGAAGATGGAAACCGGGCTAAGCGACTTGCAGGTAGTCTGTAACGGGATCGCATCTACTCCCGTCACCGTCAACGTCGAATAAACGTTATCGCGCTGCTCAAAAATGAGCCGGGATCGTCCGCGCTGGATGAGTGTTGAAGCGAAGCTGCATCAACGCTACCAGCGCGGTGTCCCCGGGTTAAGATACCCACCGCCTGCAACGTAAATAACGCATTTTTTCTGTCTCTACGTCGTGCCCCTTTTGGGAAGGATGCGACTTTCGATCCGTCGATAACCGGCGTGCCTCTCTCCTCAGGCGCGTATCCTGATCGAGCACGGTCTGGCGTCACACCGTCCGCGCTACTGCCGGAGAGACATGTCCCCACCCTCGATACTTCTTTGCACACCATGCTTCGGTGGCATGGTTTCGCAGAACTATATGTTGTCGGTGATACGCCTGATGAGCTATGCGAGAACCGCCGGGTTTGAAGTGTCTCTCTCGATGATTGGCTATGACGCCCTGATTTCACGCGCCCGCAGCAGTATGGTCGCCGCTTTTCTGGACGATCCCGCGCCCACGCATCTTCTCTTCGTCGACGCCGATATCAGCTTCGAGCCGCAGCAGGTCGAACGCTTACTCAAGTTCGATAAAGACTTTACCGGCGCACTGTATCCGCTCAAGTCGATCGACTGGGATCTCATCCCGCAACGTTGCGTCGAGCGCAGCGAAACCTTACGACAGGCGGCACTCTCTTATGTCGGAACCTTCTGCTCGGAGCCGGAACGCAAACAGGAAGGCGACTTTGCCACGGCAATCTATGTTGGCGGAGGCTTTCAGCTCATCAAACGCAGCGCCATCGAGCGCATGATCACCGCTTACCCTGAGACTCATTTCACCCATGTGCAGACCTTCCCCATGTCAGGCACGCGGCGCGAGGTGGTGCGCAGCTCCAATCTGTTTGCCCTCTTCGATTGCATCATCGATCCCAAAACCGGCGCTTATCTCAGTGAAGATTATTCTTTCTGCCAGCGCTGGCGGAAGATCGGCGGGGAGATCTGGCTCGATGCCGCCAGCAAGCTCACCCACTCCGGGCCGTATGAATTCGTGGGCGACTACACTTCACGCTGGTTGGGATCAACGCCTATGTGGGAAAGTAAACCCTCTGAGTAAAGTTTTGTATAGTCTGCTGCCACAACGCACTGTCATCCAACCCCACCACAGTTGGAAGCCTCCAAGTACGGGAAGAGGACGGTGCGGTCGGCTGTTTGAGGACACCATGAAATCCGAAACTGGTTTGAGTATGCGCGCACTATCGATCGCAACCGTGTGCCTTGTCACGCTCTGCGCAACTCGTGGCCGCGCCCAGGAAACCAAAGAAAAACTCACCATCGAGGGCACCGACCGTACCTACCTGCTGCGCCTGCCCCGAGGCTACGATGCCGCAAAGAAATATCCTGTAGTGATTCTGTTGCACGGCATGAATCAGGATACCGACGACATGGAGCGGCTGACCCGCTTCAACGAGCTAGCCGACAAAGACGGCATCATCACTGTTTACCCCAGCGCGCTCCACGGACGCTGGAACATCGGAGTACACGCACCGCAGCAACAGTCAATGTCGCGCTATCCGGGAGGACGAGGGCGCCACGGTGGCGGAGGCTATCCGGGTGGAGGCGGCGGCTACCCTGGCGGCGGTGGTTATCCCGGGGGCGGAGGCGGTTATCCTAGCGGTGGTCAATCCGGAGGACAGGCCCCCCACGAAGAACAAAATAAACCTGCGCCTGCCGATGACATAGAGTTTCTGAATCAGATGCTCGACCAGGTCACCTTGAAAGCTTCAGTCGATGCGAGCCGAATCTACGCCACGGGACTTTCCGAAGGTGGCTTTATGGCGATGCGAGTCGGCTGCGCGATGGCCGACCGCGTTGCCGCCATTGCTCCCGTGGCTGCGGCTATGCCCAAGGCGATGATCTGCCTGCCATCGCGTCCAGTCCCGGTAATCATGATCAACGGCACCGCCGATCCGGTCGTCCCTCATGGCGGCGGCACGGAGCACAATCTTCAACTTCCCGTCATCTCAGTCGAGGACAGCGCCAAGGCATGGGCGCGCATCGACCGCTGCTCCGAAAAACCGGCTCAGACCAAGCTGCCTGCTCACGAAAAAGGCGTGGAGATCAAGGTCGATACTTTCAACGGCTGCCAGCAGGATGCAGCAGTCGTTTCCTACAGCATCAAAGGTGCGGGCAATACCTGGCCCGGAGGCGAGCAGTACGAAGTCGAAAACCAAATCGGAAAAACCAGCCAGGATTTGAATGCCAACGAAACCATCTGGAGTTTTCTGGAAACAAGGAAGCTCGCAGCGAAGAGTGATACAGATAAAACAGAGAGCGCCCCAAGCGTGAAATGAATTTGAGTTGAACCGTCACTCCCACTCAATCGTCCCCGGAGGCTTGGAGGTAATGTCATATACCACGCGGTTCACGCCCTTTACTTCATTCACGATGCGCGTGGAAATATTTTTCAGTACTTCATGCGGCAGCGGAACCCAGTCCGCGGTCATGCCATCCTCGGAGCTCACCGCCCGAATCGCGCAGGTATACGCATAAGTACGCATGTCACCCATCACTCCTACCGACATCACCGGCAGCAGCACAGCGAAAGACTGCCAAATTTTGGTATACAACCCGGCGTTCTTGATCTCGGTCACCACAATGTCGTCGCACTCGCGCAGGACCGCGAGACGATCCGGCGTAACCTCTCCCAAGACTCGCACTGCCAGCCCTGGCCCAGGGAATGGCTGCCGTTGCAAAATTTCTTCTGGCATCCCCAGGTCGCGGCCAATTTTTCGGACTTCGTCCTTGAACAGGTCTTTCAGCGGCTCGATCAACTTGAGCTTCATTTTTTCCGGCAGTCCACCCACGTTGTGATGTGACTTGATCACCTGCGACGGCCCCCGCACTGAGCGCGATTCAATGACGTCTGGATAAAGCGTCCCTTGCACCAGGTAATCGACGCTTCCTTCCTCTTTCTCGATGCGATGAGCTTCGTCCTCAAACACCGCGATGAATTCGTTGCCGATAATTTTTCGTTTGGTTTCGGGATCGCTCACGCCCTTGAGCCTGTTCAGAAAACGATCGGTAGCATCGACCGCATCCAGGCGCAGACCCAGCTTGTCGCGCAGCGTCTGCTGTACTTTCTCGAACTCATTCTTGCGCAGCACTCCGTTGTTTACGAAGATGCACGTCAGCCGCGACCCTTCGGCTCCACTCAGGGCGTGCTTTCCCTTGGCGTTGCGCAACGCGCGATCCACCAGCACCGCCGCAACTGAAGAATCCACTCCACCCGAAAGCGCGCAGATCGCGCGCCCGCTTCCCACTTGCTGCTTCACCTGCTCGATTGTCGAGTCGATAAAGTGTTGCGGCGTCCACGTAGGCTTTGCGCCGCAGATCTCGAAGATGAAATTGCGCAGGATCTCAGTGCCGTTGCGCGTGTGGTGCACTTCAGGATGAAACTGCACCGCGTACCATTTCTTCGCGACGTTCTGGATTCCCGCAACGGCGTGAGAAGTTTTAGCGGTCAACTCAAAACCGGAAGGCAGTTCCAGAGCTTCGTCACCATGCGACATCCAAACTTGCTGCCGCTTCTCCATCCCCTGAAACAGCACCGACTCGGCGACAATGTCGACCTCCGCATGCCCGTACTCGCGCTTGTCAGCCGGCCGTACTTTGCCGCCGAGCGTATGCACCATGAACTGCAACCCATAGCAGATGCCGAGTACGGGCACGCCCAACTCAAAGACGCGCGCGTCCGCCGGAGGCGCGTCTTTGTCATAAACCGACCACGGCGCCCCCGAGAGCACGATGCCTACAGGCGCGTAGCTTTTGACTTCATCGAGCGAAGCGGTGCATGGCAGCACCACGGAAAAAACATTCTGTTCGCGGATGCGGCGCGCGATGAGCTGGGTATACTGCGCGCCGAAGTCGAGGATGACGATGGTTTGGCCGGGCTTGGATTGGGTTTCCACGGATGAGTTTCTCAAATCGGATGGCCGGTGTAAAGGACTACGTCTCCAGGGCTAGTTTTAAAAGATCCAGATTTGGCAGGTCGCTCAGAATCGGTTCGTCGCGGTCGATGCTGGTTTCGACTGTGATGCTCGGCGCGAATTGCCGGGCCGAGGCCGGAGGAACTGGTGTCGCTGCGGATGAAGCCGGAACCTCAGGCATTTCGGTGATGCAGATGTAGCCACCGAGGCGGCCTATGTATAGCCAATCCACCACTGCAAAATACGCGAGCGTTATGGCCAGAACGGTGGCTATTACCAGCCGCGTCGGAGCGAACTGAATGAGACTCAGCGGAAGCGACACAGATGTGGAAGCAATGCTGAACGCGACGAAATGCGCGAGGCTGGTCCAAACGCTCACCGCGAAAGTTGGACCGGCGCGCTCTCGCGAAAATGCGATAGCTGTGGAAAGCGCATCCAAGGCGTCTTCGCCGTTGCGAACAGAAAATATTG
>JBAPQU010000081.1:0-7268 GCA_049280795.1 Candidatus Sulfotelmatobacter sp. | reverse complement strand
GGTTGGTTGCGTTCGAGTTGTTTTCGTAGGTGCCCGTACCACTTGCTCCAACCGACCCGCTGGTCGCGGGTAAAATATATTGCAGCAGCTTGGCAGAGATCGGATTGAAAGCGCTGGGCGATAGTTGTGCATTCGGGAATACGCATTGCGTGTTGCTCGTACAGCCCGCGACGTAATAGGGGAAGCCGTTTACGATGTTGGGGTTATTGAGCTGAGTCTGCAATTGCGTCGCCCAAGCGGACCCGTTCACGGTGGTACCGGCAAGACTGCTGGCGATGCCGGAGAGGTCTCCGGATTCCGTAGCCGTGCTCGGTGCGCCGTTGATCACTTCCGTTATGCCTTGAATCACGCGATTGCCTTGATAGTCGGCGAAGAAAAAAATCTTGTCGCGCTGGATGGGCCCGCCTAGCGTGCCACCGAACTGGTTCTGGTGATAGGTGCCGCGCTGATTGTTTCGATCGAAGTAGTTGGCGGCATCGAAATCGGTGTTGCGGAGGAATTCGAAGCCACTGCCGTGAATGGTATTCGTGCCGGACTTCGTTACCACGTTAATCTGTCCACCGGAGTAGTTGCCGTATTCGGCATCGGCATTATTGGTGAGGATGCGGAATTCGGCGAGCGAATCGAGGTTGGGAATCGCTCCGGCGCCGGAGAATCCAATTTCCTGCACCAGCATTCCGTTGAGAATGAAGCCGTTCTCCGATTCGCGCATGCCGTTTACCGAGAGCGCGCCTGAGTTTTCACCACCCGAAACCAGCGGAGCGGCGAAACCGGCGGATATGAACGCGCCTGAGTACGCCCCTGTCATTCCGGAGGCCGACGACACGACGCCGGGCTGGAGAGAAAGCAAATCAGTATAGCTGCGGGTGACGAGCGGCACATCGGTCATCTCTTTATCGGTGATGACTTCGCCCATCTGAGTGGTCGCGGTGTCGACGTGCAACGCGGTGCCGGAGACTTCGACGGTCTCCGACCCCTGGCCGACCTGCACCTTTACATCCACCACGACAGCTTGGTTTACATCCAGAACCAGTCCGGTCTGCTCGTAATCCTTGAAGCCTGCTTGCTTCACTTTGATGTTGTACTTTCCAACGGGAAGCGTTTGGAACGAATAATAGCCCTGGGCGTTGGTCGACTTGGTGTCGATCACCCCGGTTTCCACGTTGGTGGCCGTAACAGTAGCGCCAGTGATTACTGCGCCGCTGGAGTCAGTCACGGTGCCGGAGATGCTGGCCGTTACGCCTGCAAAAAGCGTGCCAGTTGCTGCAATGACGACCGCCAATACCAGAATGCCTAAAAACTTGCCGCCCTTTGAAGTTCCCATCGCCGCCCCCTGGACTGCTTGAGTAACAGAATTCGATTTCTCGAATCGTTTCCAGACTCCTACAACGTCGAGCAACTTACGACTGCCTGGCTCCGCACAAAAATACAAAACATTCTAACCGCTTATTCTCTAGCAGACGTTAATACCTAAATCGCAGGTTGTTTGTCAAGATGTTTCGGATAAACGCGCTCTAATGGAGTTGGAAAAACACAAATCGCCGGTATTCAATAGGCGTGACATGAGGGGATGTTGGACTATTAAGTTCTAAACGGTTATCAGCGGTTTTTGCCACGCGGCCAGCCTCAGCTATTCGGCGTTCGGCCTGCCCGCGAAGCCTTCGAATCGGGGATATCTACATCGGCAAAGCAGCGTCACAACAAGCTGAGAGGTGCGGTGAGAACACCGATAAACGACGAAAGAATGGAGCCGACGAGCGGACTTGAACCGCTGACCTGCCGATTACGAATCGGCTGCTCTACCAACTGAGCTACGTCGGCTTTCAGGTTGGCTGTTCCAGTTTATCAAATCGCTGGCACAACCACCGCAGACGAGAGAATCGGATCCGGTCTTTAATAAGAAAAAGGCGCTGGCGCGCATTCGGCTATGCGGCGCGGGAGGCGACCAGTGCGTGGTATTCCTGTTCCGATTGGGCGGGCAGCAAGACCCACAGGGTATAAACGCCGACGGCGGTTCCGAAGGGGACGTTGAACAAGCCGATGAAGCCCAGAACAAGCGCGATGATGCGCGCCCACGGTTCGCGCTGCAACAAGCCCCATCCAGCGATGAATCCGCAGGCGGCTTTGGCCAGAATAAAAATTGCGATCACACTCAGCAGCGGACGCAGAAATGCAGTGGGCGCTTGGGGCGCGCCAAACTGGTGCAGATGCGCAAACAACGTATTGGCGAGGATATAGAGCACCACGCCGCCGATGGTATTGAACGCCGAGATTGCCAGCCAGATGATGCCCAGCAAATGAACGTGCCGCTGCACGCGCCCGGGAGCCAACTGCATCGCCGTTACCGGCCCAACAACCTGCTTACCGCACCGGCTGCAGAATGCTTGTCCGGGTTGTACGGCAGTGCCGCACCCATCGCAGAACATGTTTTCTCCTCTGCCCTGATCGAACTACAACATACGTTCAAAAAATAGCGCTCGAAGATGATACGCAATTCGCGGCTGGTAGTTCCGCGTAAATCTGGCATCGCTATTTGCTCCAGAACTTTCATTCATTGCCGAAGATCGCCGGACCACAAACGAAAAGGCCACCCGGCAACAGGGTGACCTTCTCTTTTCAAGGGAGAATAGTTCCAACGGAGGCAATAGATTCCGCTAAAACTTTCTGTACAAAATCTTATGAGCCGAAAAAGGAGGGTGTCAAGCGATTTTTAGGAAATAAATGTCTTTGTTTTCAATGGTTTACAAAGTCGATTAACAACGGAGGTAATCGTCCCAAATTGAGACTGAAAGGCGGCAAAATGGCGCTAAGCCAGTACTGCTGAAGCACTTATGAACCTTTTGCCGCCTCTTTGGGCCCCGCCAGCCGAGTCGCCGAACCCTTGTGTGACCGCTCAGCCAGGTCAAGAGAGATGAACTCGGTTTGATCGGCGTCACCGAAAACTCGACCCGGAAAATACCGCCGCAGGATAACGCGAACGCCACCGAAGGCGAGTCCCGCTGCGATGGATATTCCTCCCACGATGAAGCACAAGATAATGATGTTCACCAGCAGGTTGGCAATATTATTTTTGCGGTCGAAGTAGGTGTTCTCGTTCCAAGTGACGCTTGGTCTCCAATTCACCGCGCCGAGAAGCGTCTCCGCATCGCTCTGAGAAAGCGAACCGGCGGCGATAGCGATGATGGGTCCGGTGCGCTTATCGAAGAATGGGCCGACGTTTTCAACTGCATCAACTCCTGCCTGAGGCTGCTCCGCATGATGCGCGGCGTCAATGCGACGCAAATGTTCGGCAGCCACCGCAGGAGTGGGGTACTCGATGAGCATCAGCGTGGCGGTTCCGCTGGGAGTGGAGTACTGCCCGAGCACGGCTTCGGGCTTCACGCTGAAATCAACCAGGTCGGCGCGTAGTGGAGAGCCGATCGCGCCCAGCGCCAGCGGTCCTTCCGCATATTTTTCTGTGTTGGCTGCGTAGCCGTGATGCGGCATGAATGCAATCACCGGAGGCAGTTGGCTTTCGTTTCCGCCGGGGCGCGGCAGTAGGCCGGCTAACTCGCGCAGAGAGGCTGCCGACATTACCGACAATTCGCTGAACACTGCATCCACCAGGATGTGGCTGCGGTAAAAGAGCACCCGATGATTCAGCGATGCGCCTTGATCGCCGATCTCTTCCCGCGCCATCCCGGGCTGCAGGTAAAAAAGATACGCGCCAAAAGCGCCGCTGGCATCGGCGAAGCGTGCGGCGCGGATTTTCAGGGTGCGGCCATCATCGCTCTTATAGGAAGCGGATTCGACGTCGGTAAAGCCGTATTCGTTGAGCAAGGGCGCGTTGGTGGGATCGGCGGCAGCGGCATCTTTGCTGGCTTGCGGCGCGCCCTGGATCTGCCAATCGGAAAACTGTTTGGGAAGGATGGGTGGGGCTGGCAATTCTGGGCTCGGGCCCGTTGCGGGGTCGGCGGCAAAGGCTCCACTTGCGAGAGACAGAACGACCAGAGAAAGAACGACAACGAATGAGAGTCCAAACCTTACGCGCATGGGTGAACCGCTGGGCACAGAATCCCCTTTAGTTAATTAGACCACAGTGGAGGAGAAAAGGTTCCGGGGGGACAGCCAAATAGCAGGTCGAGTTGCCGGGTCCGCGTCAAGGTTGGGACCACACACTGGGTTAGCGCACTAGATGAGGGGCGGCTAAATTGATGAATTCCTTCGTCGTGACGATTTTTGTTTTCTTCCAAAATCTCGGAAAATGCTTCTGATTGCCCGTTACCAGGTAGTCGGCCCCAGCGGTATCAGCGCATTCCAGGAACATATTGTCATCGGGATCGTGCGCTATATCCAGCCGCCACGGAGGTGCCACGATGTGGCTGCGATTCTTGATAAGCTGCAGGAACTGTTGCCGAAGACCCCTAGGAATATGCAGTTCCGGCCGTGGCAGCACTTCGGCGTATTCCTGGAGGATGAGACGGGAAATGTAGAGGCGAGCCGGCTTGGTCAGAGCAAGCAAAAGAACCGTGCGCTGCAGCCCAGAGGGCTTGATGGCAGCGGAAATTAGCACATTCGTATCGATCACCAGACGGAGCGCGACCACTACCGCTTCGGCTTCCGGGAGCGCGCGGCTTTTATGATCTGGTCGATTTGGCGCGAGGTCAGGGTATTCGTGCCGTTCCGCTCTGATGCCTCCCCGATGGCCTTCAATACTTCAGGCTCGGGGGAGGCGAGTTTGACGTAATCACGGATGCTGAGCAGGACAGCTTTTGGCGTTCCGCGCTTTTCGATAACCAGAGAGCGGCGTTCGTCATCGACGCGGCGCAAAAGCTTCCCGAAATTCGCGCGTGCGCGTAAAGCGGAAACCACTATTGCGCCTTTCGTTATTTCGGTTGTGGTGGACATAAAGTACAGTTCAACTGTCTCAACTGTACAGTTTGAAACGGCTATCGTCAACGATAGATTGATGCGATCATTAGTATGTCAGATGGTGTTAGGAAGAGAGTTACTGCCCCGCGCCTTTGTCCATCTTACTGGCGACCTTGACCCCGCTCAGACCGTTCACATATTTGGCGATGCCGCGGTAGAGCGACTCGGCGATGCGCTGGCGGTATTCGCCGGTGGCGAGGCGGTGCTCGTCGGTGGGATTGCTGACGAAAGAAATTTCGGCGAGGATCGAGGGCATGTTGGCGCCGATTAGAACGATGAAGGGAGCTTTCTTCACGCCGCGATCACGAATGGCAGGACTCTTCGCGGCCAGGCCGCTGTGCAACGACTGCTGCACGTCGCCGGCGAATTCGCGTGATTCCTCAATCTTTTCTTTCAGCGCGATCTTCTTCACCAGGTCTTGCAGTTCGTAGATCGACTTCTCGGAAACCGCATTCTCGCGCGCGGCTACGTCCAAGGCTTCCGGCGATGAGGTGAAATTCAAGTAGTAAGTTTCCACTCCACGGGCGTCGGGATCGTGGCTGGAGTTGGCGTGGATGGAGACGAACAGGTCGGCGCGCGCCTGGTTGGCGACGGCGGTGCGAGTTTCGAGCGGGATAAAGGTGTCGTCCTTGCGTGTGTAAACCACTTCCGCGCCCAGCCGCGTTTCGAGCAGTTTGCCCAGGCGCCGGCCTACATCGAGGACAAGGTCTTTTTCTTCCAGTCCGTTGGGGCCGATGGTGCCGGTATCGTGGCCGCCGTGGCCGGGATCAATGACGATCTTGCCGATCTTCAGGCCCAGTGCGCGAATCAGAGAACGGTCTCCGCTGGCGGTGGGCATCGCTTCGCGCGTGGAAAGATCGTATGCGCTCTCCGGTTTTTTGGAAGTAAGCGTTCGCGATGAACTCTTGTGTTGGGCGGGAGAATTTACACGAGATGCAGGATTCGTCTTGGTAGAATTCGCTTTGGCAGAATCGATATTCGCGGAATCCGTTAGACCCGAGTCGGAAGTCTGCGACAGGTCACCGATATCGGCCTTGGCGACCTTATCGACGACGATGCCTTCGTGTGAGACTAGCTTTTTCGCATGTTTGGGCGGAGCGGTATCGTTCGCCGATTCGCCTGCTGTAGCAGTCTCTTCACCGTCGTCGTCGTTATCCACAATCTTTTTCACGACAGTGCTCTGAGACTTCTTCGCCACATTCTTCGACATATCGGAGGCAGCGGGAGTTGAAGTGGAAGCAGAAGAAGCGGCGGGCGGAGACGCGTCTGCGAAAACCGGAGGCTTCGTCTTTTCGGTAGCTGTTTCCGTGTCGGCCTCGACGGACTTTGCCGGAGCTTCGCCGTCGGCTGTGATTGCCGACTCTTCCTCAGCCCGTTTCGCGCGTCCGTTCTTGCCGTGAACGTCGATGATGAGCCGGTACGGGTTTGGCAGCAAAAACGCGTCATATTCCGAAAGATTTTCGACTTCGAGCACCACGCGGGTACGGCCGGGGGCGAATTGCGCCACGCGGACCCTCTTCAGGAATCCGTCGTCTACGTCAAAACTCTTTCCCACAAGAGTCGAGGCGAGTTTTGTGTCTTTCAGATCGAAGAAAATGCGTGCGGGGCTGGCGATGCGTTGCGAAGAAAATTTCACGTCGCCTTCTACGTCGATCGCGACCCGTGTGTAGTCTGGGGTCGACCAGTGGCGGATGGCAGTAACTCGCGGTAATCGCCCGGAGTGCGCCGACTGGTCTTCGTTTTCGGATTGCGCGTTTTCGGATTGACCGGAAATTGTGCTCGCAGCGTGATCGTTTGCGGGCCCATCGCTGGATTTCTTAGCCGTATACTCTGGCGATTTCTTTTTTACTTTCGCGGTCTTCTGCGAATCGGCGGCGGCCCGCGCTTGCTGATCGAGTTCCGCAATCGCCTGCTGCGCGTCATCGGCCAGCCGGTTGTGCGGGTAGCGATGCAGAAAATCCTGGAAGGTCGAGCGCGCTGCTTCCGGGTTGTTGAGGTCGTCCTTGTAAATCTCGCCGATGGTGAACAGGCCGTCGAAGCGGTACTTGCTGCCGGGGTACTCGCGGCGCAGGAATTTATATTGGTCGATGGCCTCGTTGAGGATTTTGTCGTCGTCGAAACGGCGGCCCATTTCCACCAGCGTCTCAGCAACGGCTACCACGCTGGGGTCAGCCTTTGTGGATGAGGGCGCACCCATATAAACGGTGCGGTAGGCGTTCAGCACACGCTGGTAATCGCGGCGGGTTTGCTCGGCGGGAGGACGTCCATTGAGCGCTTCGCGCATGCGCTCTGCGGCGGTAAAATGCTCTCGCGCCCAGGACTCGGAATGCCGGGCACGCGCCTGCGCCGCCGGAGTT
>JBAPQU010000080.1:0-1859 GCA_049280795.1 Candidatus Sulfotelmatobacter sp. | reverse complement strand
GCGGACAGCCGGGGGCGGCTGTCCCCACATCTGAGGAACTCAAGCCGAGTGCAACTTCGCCCTCTGGATCGCGGATCAGCTTGGCCCCATCTTTCTACCTCGTTCTTGTCGCCGTGACGCTTTTTTCTTTGGGGAACTCGAGTGACATGTTTCTGGTTTTGCGGGCGCAGAATGTTGGCATCTCGGTGGCGCTCGCACCTCTGCTTGGTCTTGTCTTCAACATTACTTACACATTCGCATCGTGGCCGGCAGGATGGTTTAGCGACCACGTTTCGCGGCGGCTCATTGCTTCCGCGGGCTATGTGATTTTTGCCGCGGTCTATTTTGTTTTTGGGCGCGCGCCTTCGACTCTGGCGATCTGGTTGGCGATGGCGGTGTACGGGTTCTACTACGCGCTGACGCAGCCTGTGCTTAAGGCTCTAGTGGTTGAGAGCGTTGGAGAGCAGGTACGTGGGCGGGCGCTTGGCATTTATTTTTTTGTGACCAGCGTGGCTACTCTGGCCGCCAGCTTGATTACTGGCGAGTTGTGGAAGCATTACGGCGCTGCGATTCCATTTTATTTCTCGGCGGCGATGGCGCTGGTTGCGGCGGGAATGTTGCAGGCCGCGAGTCGCGAAGATCGACATCCCTCAACGGCTAAGCTGCAATCCTCCTAGGATCTGACGGTACGGTTGGAAGCCGTATTCTTCCTGAAGCCCTTCCACCACAGGAAAACCAAAAATTGTGCGGCGATACCGGCGCACGTATCTAGCACTACATCCTGCCAGCGTCCCGTGCGCGTTGGGATGAAGCTTTGGTGCCACTCATCCAGGCTGGCGACGAACGCGGTGCCTAAGATCGCGACGGTTGACCAGCGCAGCGTCCACTTCACATCGGACATCGCAGGCCAGGTGGCGCGCCATGCTCGGAAAAGCAGAATGCTTAGAATGCCGTAGCCCACGACGTGGCCTCCCTTGCGAATGAAGAAGTGCCAGTCTTCAAAGTGGTCCCAGTCGAGGCCGAACAGATAATGCAAAATCGGATAGAGAATCCGGCCTGTGTTATTAGCGGAGAGCATCGCAGTGGATTCAATGGCAATCACGATGAGCCAGAGAATCGCGGCGATCCACGCCTTCAAAAGGTTGTTGCGGTCGGAGTTCAATCGGCTAGGCTACTCGACGCCATAATTGGGAGCCTCGCGGGTGATCATTACATCGTGGACGTGGCTCTCGCGGAGTCCAGCGCCGCTGATGCGGACGAAGCGAGTTTTCTGCAGCAGATCGGCGATGGTGGCGCAGCCGCAATATCCCATGCCTGATTTCAATCCGCCCACCATCTGATGAACGATCATAGCGACTGAGCCACGATAGGGCACGCGTCCTTCTATGCCTTCGGGAACAAGCTTACCGAGGCGGTTGGAATCGCGGTCACCAGAGGCTGCCGCGGAAGATTCTCCTTCCGTGCTTTGGAAGTAGCGTTCGCTGGAACCCTGAGCCATGGCGCCGATCGAGCCCATGCCGCGATAGGATTTGTACGATCGGCCTTGATACAGAATCAACTCGCCCGGACTTTCATCGGTGCCAGCGAAGAGCGAGCCGATCATCACAGCGCTTGCGCCCGCGGCCAGCGCTTTGGTCACGTCGCCAGAATACTTGATCCCGCCATCGGCGATGATGGGGATGCCAGCGTCTTTGGTGGCGCGGTATGCTTCGGCGATGGCGGTGATCTGGGGTACGCCCGCGCCCGTGACCACGCGCGTGGTGCAGATGGAGCCCGGTCCGATGCCGACCTTGATGCCGTCGGCGCCGGCGCGGGACAACTCGCATGCACCATCGAAAGTTGCTACGTTGCCCGCGAGCAGTTGCATCTCGGGCAATTTC
>JBAPQU010000079.1:0-9207 GCA_049280795.1 Candidatus Sulfotelmatobacter sp. | reverse complement strand
GGACGCAGATACTGGCCCACGGTAAGAATGTCCACGCCCCGCTCGCCGAGATCGCGGAAGACCTCGATCAGTTCTTCCGTGGATTCACCGAGCCCTACCATCACTCCGCTCTTCGTTACCATGCCTGGTGAAAACTTCTTGGCGTTCTCGAGCAGATCGAGAGTGCGCTGGTAGCGCGCGCCAGAGCGCACTGCGCGATAAAGTCGCGGCACCGTTTCGGTGTTGTGGTTGAGAACGTCAGGTTGCGCGTCGAGCACAATCTTCAGCGGCTCTTCCAGACCTTGAAAATCCGGAATCAGCACTTCGATGCGGCAATCTGGAATCAGCTCGCGAATCTCGCGAATGGTCTCGGCAAAGACTCGAGCCCCGCCAACGTTGTCATCGTCGCGATTCACGCTGGTAACCACCGCATGTTTCAAACCCAGCGTGGCCACGGCCTCAGCCACGCGGCGCGGCTCGTCCCAGTCGATCGGCTCGGGGCGGCCCTTGGGCACAGCGCAGAATCCGCAGCGCCGGGTGCAGATATCGCCCAGCAGCATAAAAGTCGCAGTCTTATGATTCCAGCACTCGCCGATGTTGGGACACTGCGCCGACTCGCAAACCGTGTGCAGCCCCAACCCTCGCGCCAGCTTTTTAAGCTGGTGGAAGTTGTCGCCGACCGGAGCCTTGGCGCGCAGCCACGCCGGCTTAGGCACCCGCAGCGGAGGGTTCACCTCGATCTGAATGAGTTGGGACGAACCGGCCATTGGTTTGATTTTATCAGTTCAGACCTTGGCTACGCCGGAGAAGCCATTGTCGGCTTCTGTCCTGACGATCAGTTAGGGTGACTAGCCTGTTCTGGTAATGGGGGTGAAATGGAAATTTATCGCCAACAACGTCAACACAATATATTCTTTGATACTGTGAAACGAAAATCGCTCGCCATTGTGGGTGGAGTTGTCCTCGCCATGCTCGTCATCTGGGCAGTCGTATGGATCGCGCCCTTGGCATTGGTCAGATCGTGGACGGAAGTGGTTGGCTATGTGCCTTCGCCCGACGGCAAATGGGATGTTGTGCTGATGATACGGAACGCAGGCGCGACGACGGATTACAGTACGCAGCTTTCAGTCATCTCTGCGGGTGAGCGGGTGTCGCGGGAACTTGCCTTGTGCCGCCCTGGAAACGTGTTCATCGCAGATGGCAATCACGGCGCAGTCGCAGTAGATCATAGAGGCTCCATGCATGTCGATGTCGTCTGGCAATCGCCGAATCTCGTTCTAATCACATTCCCGCCGCGCGCTCGTGTGTTCAAGCAGGAACGCAGGTTCCAGTCGGTTATCGTCAACTACGACAATTAGCTCAAACTTAGGCTGGCGTATTCGCTCACCCCACCTCAACCAGCCCATAGGTATGCTGCCAGCGCGTGCGCAGGGCGACCTGAGCGCGACTGATTTCCACCTGCGTGATCTCGGAATTGGGCCCTTCCATCACCGCCGCAGCCTCGCGCTTGGCCAGCTCAAGCAGCTGCCGGTCGCGAATCAGATTGGCCACCCGGAAGCTCGGCATTCCCGCCTGCCGCGTGCCGAAAAATTCTCCGGGGCCGCGCAGCTCGAGATCGAGCTCGGCAATCTGAAAGCCGTCGTTGGTGCGGACCATGGCATCGAGCCGGCGCTCGCCATCTTCCGTCACTTTGCCTCCGGTCATTAGAACGCAATAAGACTTCGCCGCCCCGCGCCCGATTCGCCCGCGCAGTTGGTGAAGCTGCGCCAGGCCAAAGCGCTCCGCGTGCTCGATCACCATCACGGTCGCGTTCGGCACATCCACGCCCACTTCAATCACGGTGGTCGCAACCAGAATCTGCAGCTCGCCTTTCTGAAACATGCGCATGACCTGATCTTTCAAATCGGAATCCAGCCGCCCATGCAGCAGCCCAACCTTCAGATCAGCAAAAATCTTCCCACTCAGCTCGCGGTACATTTTGATCGCAGCCTTCAACTCCGTCTCTTCGTTTTCCGCGATGACGGGATAAACCACATACACCTGATGTCCCTTCGCGACTTGCTTGCGCACAAAGTCCCACACCTCCGGCGAGCGGTCGTCGGAGATTCGCCGCGTGACGATGGGCGTGCGCCCCGGCGGAAGTTCATCGAGGATGCTGAGATCGAGATCGCCGTAAAGAGTAAGCGCCAGCGTGCGCGGGATGGGCGTCGCCGTCATCACCAGCACATCAGGCTCGGCCAGATTCTTTTCAGTGCTACCCTCCCCTGATTTCTTCATCAACTTCAATCGTTGCAAAACCCCGAAGCGATGCTGCTCATCAACAATCACCAGTCCCGGTTTGGCAAACTCAACTTTTTCTTCCAGCAAAGCGTGCGTGCCAATGACTAGCTGCGCATTACCCTGCGCAATGTGCCTGCGAATTTCGCGCTTGCGGTCAGCCTCAAGCGAACCAGTCAGCAGCACAATTCGGTATCCAGCATTTTCCAGAATTCGCCGCGCGGAAAAATAATGCTGCTGCGCCAGAATCTCCGTAGGCGCCATCAACGCGACTTGATACCCGTTCTCAATAGCGATGATCGCCGCCTGAAAGCCAATGATAGTTTTCCCCGAGCCCACATCTCCCTGCAGCAAACGCCGCATGGGATGCGGCTTCTGCATGTCGTCCGCAATTTCCTTCAGCACCTGCTTCTGCGCCGCCGTAGGATGAAACGGCAGAATTTTTTTAATCGCCTGCCGCACCCGGTCGTCCAGCTGAAAGGCAATGCCCGTCTGCGCCTTCTGCTGGCGCTTCTTCATCTCCAGCCCCAGCTCGATGAAAAACAATTCTTCAAAAATCAGCCGGATGTGCGCGGGCGTGCGCGACGACTGCAAATCTTCAAAACTTTCACCGGCTTCAGGCCAGTGAACTTTCCACAGCGCCTCCCGCGGTGAAAACAGCGCCAGCCGCCCGCGCACGGCTGCCGGAATCGTTTCGGCCAGCTCCGGCGTAAGATCGTCGAGCGCCGTCCGAATAATCCGCCGAAACCGGCGTGCGCTCACGCGCCCCTGTCCCGCCGATTCGTAGATGGGCACAATGCGTCCCACTTCCAGCGACGCAGCAGCCTTGTCGTCCGCCGCGTTCCCTTCCGCCTCGCCCAGCATCTCAAACTGCGGCTGCATAATCTGCAGCTCTCCACTGCGCGAATCCTGCTCGACCTTGCCATAGAGCGCAATCAATTCGCCGGGCTTGAACTTCCCCTGAAGATAAGTCGCGTTGAACCACAGGCATTTCAGCCGCGACCGCCCCTGGCCCACAGTGAGCTGAAAAATCGGCATGCGCCGCGTGCGAAACAACCCGGAGTTGCGGACTTCGCCAATCACCGTAGCCATCTCGCCAGCGCGCAGCTCCGCAATCCCGCGCGGATTCAGCCGGTCTTCATAGCGAAAGGGCAGATAATGTAGCAGGTCGTCGACCGTGGCAATGCCTTTGGTAGCAAGGATCTCCGCCAGCTTGGGGCCGACTCCCTTGACGTACTGCACGGGCGTGGTGAGTTCCAGCATGCGAAGCTTCCCGAGGAATGTTCCAAAGGAATGTTAGCAGCAACGCGACTCGTAGACGCTCTTCGCTGCATCTACTGACGTAGCGCAGATTTTCGCGACATGAATTCCCGAACCATTAGTTAAGGAGGACTCCGATGGCGACAACAGTGGCAACGCCAACGCAAGCGGAAAAAGCGCAGACCTTCCGCGCACTCCATGAGCGCAGCAGCGCATTCATCATTCCCAATCCGTGGGACGTGGGCTCGGCGCGCATGCTGGCGCACCTCGGCTTCGAGGCGCTGGCTACCACCAGCATGGGCTACGCCTTTTCCGTGGGCCGGCGGGACAACACTCTCGACCGTCAGCAGACATTGGCATACGCGTCCGCAATGGCATCAGCCACCAACTTGCCGGTCAGCGCCGACCTGGAGAATGGTTTCGGAGACACTCCTGAAATCGTTGCCGAAACCATTCGATTGGCTGCAGCCGCGGGAGTTGTCGGCGGATCAATCGAAGATGCAACCGGACGCTCCGACCACCCCATCTATGATCTCGAACCTGCAATCGAGCGAGTCCGCGCAGCGGTAGCAGCGGCACGCGCCCTTCCTTTTCCTTTCACGCTAACCGCGCGCGCAGAAAACTACTTGCACGGCCGTCCCGACCTCGCCGATACCATCAAGCGGCTGCAAGCCTATCAGGAGGCGGGCGCCGATGTTTTGTATGCGCCTGCCCTAGGCTCAAAAGACGATATTGCCACTGTGGTCAGATCTGTGGATCGTCCGGTAAATGTGCTCATGGGGCTGCAAGGAGTTCAAATGAGCCTGGCTGAACTCTCGGCCATTGGAGTCAGGCGCGTCAGCGTGGGAAGTTCGCTCTCCCGGACCGCGCTGGGCGCGTTCCTTCGCGCCGCCAGAGAAATGCGCGAACACGGTACCTTTACTTTTGCCAGTGAGGCTGCAAACCCGAAGGAGATGAGCTCCATTTTCGCGACTTTTACGACATAAAACTGCCGCCGCGCATCATAGTTGAACCCCATGCCCCCGGTGTCTAAACCCTCGGTGCTCATCAATCTGATTCAAGCCCTCTGCGCCATCATTCTCGGCAACGTGGCGTACTTCCTGCTTGCGCCATCCCTACCGCTGCCGCGCCACCGGCCATTCCAGCTCGACTGGGGCTTGGTCATAGACTTCTGGTTCTGTGCCGTCGCCTACGGCTTGATCCGCACCGCAAGAAAGTGGAAGTAAGGCGATGTCCCCACGTTACTTTAGGAACCTCCGCCAATCACCTTCGCCACGTTACGATATCCCCTGACGTATGAACAAAATCGCAGTCCTGTACGACGCCGGCCAAGCTGTGCTCTCCACCTTCGACCTGGATGAGGTGTTGCAGCGCATCCTCGGCATCGCGCGAGACTATTTTCATCTGCGAAATGTCGCGATCATGCTGCTCGATAAACCGTCGCAGGAGCTGTACGTCCGCTCGCAGATTGGCTGGGATGAAGGACAAGACAAGGCCCGGTTGTCTTTGGGCCAGGGCATCACCGGAGCCGCGGCGCTCAAGAAGCAACCGGTCTATGCGCCCGATGTCCGCCAGGACCCGCGCTATTTTTGCTCCGCCAAATCCACCCGTTCCGAGCTGGCCATCCCTTTGATGGTGCGCGATGAGGTGGTGGGCGTGCTCGATTGCCAGAGCGACAACGTCGACCATTTCGATTCGGAGACGATCGATCTGCTCACGCTTTTTTCCACTCAGGCGTCGATCGCTCTGCAAAATGCCCGCCTGTATTCGCTGGAGCAGCAACGAGCGCGGCAACTGCAAGCCATCAACGCCATCGCCCAACAGACCACGGCAGTTCTCGAGCTGGAAGAGCTGCTACGCAGAGTGTGCCAGTTGATTCAGGACGCATTCCGCGTCTCGCATGTCTCTCTTTTCCTGCGCGAAGATCACGACCTGGTTCTCCGGGCGCATCATGGAACACTCACCCCTCGCATTCCCGAAGGCGGCCGTTTCGCCGCGACCGACGAGCCCTGGGCCAGCATCCTGTCCGATAGCCGTACGTCGATGGAAAGAGATTTGAACCGGACATCAGCTACGAAGTTCTTTGCGGAATCGGCTTCGCGCATGTGCATTCCTCTGGTGTCGTTTGGGCAGACGCTGGGAGTGCTCGCGCTGGATAGCGCCAAGACAGATGCGTTTCGCGACGGCGACCAGCAATCTCTGGAATCGGTGGCCGATATCTGCGCCACCGCCATTCAGAATGCGCACTACGTTGATCGGGTAAAACAGCTTGCCTACCTCGACGGCTTAACCGGCATTTTCAATCGCCGCTTTTTCGAACTGCGCATCATGGAAGAAATCGAACGCGCCCGCCGCGGCGGCTTGGGCATGGCCGTCATCATGGCCGATATCGATCAGTTCAAGCGCCTGAATGACGAGTTCGGGCACGTGCTCGGCGACGAAGTGCTCCGCCAGGTTTCATCGTTATTTCATCAACAACTGCGCAAAATTGACGTGGTATGCCGCTACGGCGGGGAGGAATTCGGCATTCTGCTGACGCAAGTCAATCCGGAGCAGGCGCTGAACATAGCTGAGAAACTGCGAAAGATGGTGGAAGGATGGTCGTTCCCCGGCGTGCCCCGTACCGTAACCATCAGCGCCGGAGCCGCTGCCTTTCCTCAACACGGTACAACTCGCGATGAACTTGTGCGCGCAGCCGACTCCGCTCTCTACGCCGCCAAGCAAGCCGGCCGAAACCGCGTCTGCCTGGGACCGATGGCCCGCCGTCAAGCAGCGGGTGTCTAGCTTCCCACTTACTACCGCCCAACCTCAGCCTAACGATACAAATATCCCTCGGAGGCAGGGCGGCACCAGCACCTCATCCCACTCTTACCATCTTGATTCCGGGGGAATAAATAAGCGAGAGGATATCTGCTGGTTCGAGCTCAGTCGCCGCTCGACTGATTCTCTCTTGACGGGTTGCACAACTAACGACACTATAGATTGAGATATTCCCTTTCAAGCAATGACAACTCTGCCAGTGCGCCCGTCCGCGCCCGTCCCAAGACGATCACCTGCCTTGGTTTCGAAAATAATGCAGCGTGTGGGCAGTCGCGACACCGGGCCTGAAAAAATATTCCGAACAGCACTTCGGCGCGCAGGCCTTCGATCATTTCGAGCCTGCGACACAACGCTCCTGGGGAAACCCGACATTGTGATCCCCGGAAAAGGCCTAGCCATTTTCATTGATGGTGACTTCTGGCACGGTCACCAATACCAAAGGCGCGGATTCGGGTCGCAACAAGAACAGCTTATCGGCATTAACAACTCCGAGTACTGGACGGCAAAGCTTAGCCGCAATGTGAGTCTTGACTTCCAAAACACTAGCGCTCTTCTCAACTCCGGTTGGCGGGTATTGAGATTCTGGGAAAGGATATTCGCCGTTCGTTGGATAACTGCGTTGCGACGACATTAGAGAGTTTGGACAAGACTTCGGGACGAGCCTCGTTCGGCGCACTAGCGGATCGGACGGCTGTCGAATTGTTCGCAGGCATCGGCCTAGTCCGTCTTGCGTTACATCGAAGCGGCTGGAGAACAGTTTTCGCAAATTGTGGAACTAAATTAATTCCATGAACGAGCTCACGTTTTTCAAGGTCGGCGAAACCTACACGAACGATCAGATTCGATTCGCGCTCGACCTGGAGAATCTCGGCGGGATTCGCCCTTCGCTGGATTCCAATCGGAACATCAGGCACGTCGCGATACTGACAGCCGCTGAGGATTCAGGACGACTTCCTACGGAGAATCCTTACCACGACAGGATTGAAGGAAACATTCTGATCTATACCGCACAAGGACGAGAGGGCGATCAAGTTCTCACAGGCCGAAACAAGCGCCTAGTAGAGCAGTATTCGGTTCCAACACCCTTCTTCGGGTTCACCAATATCGGCCGACAAAGGTATCGCTTCCTAGGGCTGTTGGAACTCCTTCGCCACTATCAGGAAAGCCAGGCGGACAAGAAGGGAAATCTTAGAAAAGTCTGGATATTTGAATTTCGCATCCATGACAAACCAGAGGTTGTCCCAATCGAGGAGTCTGCATCCATTTCGGCCTCACTGCTCGCTGAATCCCGACAGAGCGATCCGGTGGGAATTTCGGAGCGCGAGGTCGCTCCTCTACCCGAAGACGAGGCCGAAGCAACAGCGCCAGTGGAACGAGAGACCGTTCGCGTGCAGCTGTTCCAATTCGCACCGCACGATCTCGAACATTTCATCAAGCTCATATTCGAGCGCACCGGGTTTGTAAGAGTTTCCGTTACACGCGCCTCCGGAGACGGCGGGATCGATGTGAACGCATACGTGGAAGAGAAGAACGATTTCTTCGCCGGAACCCACGTTCAAGCCCAGGTCAAACGCTGGCGGCACGCAGTCGGAAGCCCCGAGATCAACAACTTCAGGGGAGCCTTGAGCACCACAGCCAAAGGCGTGTTCGTTACGACCAGCCACTTCACGCGAGCCGCCTTGGCGGAGGCGCGCCACGAGATGAAGCCGTCAATCGCGCTCGTAGACGGAGATAAGTTAGCGAGCATCGTTATTCGCAACGGTATTTCGACGCATAGGGGCCTCAAAAATGCAGAGGCATAGAAGACATAGACCCGCCGCCGAAGCAGACGACGGCACCGAGTTTTTGCTGAAGATTCTTCGCGCGCAACTCAAGGAAGTGGACCAAGAAATCCTAAGGGGCCGACCTTCCGGACAAGGGCTCCGGGACGAGATGGCGAGAACGATCAGGGACATGGAGGACAGGGCACACGGCGTACCCCTGAAGCCGCAGTGTAACCGGCATCAATCACCTGCGGTTTGGATCGGCTCAATCCTTGCCGCAGCAGAACTCCGATCGCTCGGAGTCGTCGAGCGACATTTGTTTGGAGCTACACTACAGCGACGGCACCCAGGAATCGTGGTCCCCAATAATCCGGGGCATGCGGCGGACGCTCAGACGGGAAGATCAGGTGATTTCCCTCTCAAGAATGTTAGCTATCACGTCACCGCCACTGACGGCAAAGAGGCCATCGTCCGATGCAAGGAAAATGTCGAAACCGGAGTACACCCCGTACTGCTTGTGCCGAAGCGCTATGCGGAGAAAGCTAATGTTTACGCGGAGATCGCCGGTATCCAGGATAGGGTATCGATATTACCCATTGAGGACTTCATAACGCAGAACATAATAGAGATGTCCACCAACCAGCAACAAGATTTCTTCTCCACCCTGAAGGCCATTATCGACGAATACAACCGCCGACTCGAAGAGGCCGAGACAGACATGTCATTAAGGATCGAGATTTTGTAATATCTCGTCACCAACGATCCTCACCCAATTTCAATGGTCGAAGCTGAAGCCGGCTTACTGAAGAACTCGCCTGGCTCGGCACAATGTATCGGCTACTTCTTTTTCCCCCGCAGCATCTCCACGACTCGCTCGTAGTCATCCACGGAGGCGTACTCAATCACAATCTTTCCCCTCCCGCTTCGATCCTTAATCCTGACCCGCATCCCCAGCGTCCGCTCCATATCCGTCTGCGCCGCCCGCACATTCGGATCCATCCATCGCGCGCCGCGCGCTTCTCTCTTCGCTCCCGGCAGGAGCTGCCCCGGCATCATCGGCAGCGACCCGTTGATCCGCATCACCCGGTCTTCAATCTGGTCCCACTTC
>JBAPQU010000078.1:0-1510 GCA_049280795.1 Candidatus Sulfotelmatobacter sp. | reverse complement strand
GCGGAGGCGGCGCGAAGTGCGCCGGGATCTGCATCGTCCCAGCCCGCTCAGGATCTCAACGCGCTCATATCCGAAGCCGCCAAGGACCTCGCGGATTATCAGCGCCTGACGGCGGACGGCAAGCTCGGCGAGGCGGGACAGAAGCTGGAAGAGTTGAAGCGCGCTCTCGACAAGCTGAACTCGCGCCGCTGAGCGTACATCGCTGAACCTGCATCGCAGAACACGCGGCAACGATAATCTCGCTGCTTCAGGAATACATGCATAGAAAGAACACAGCATGAAACTTGTACGCTATGGACCGCCTCACAGCGAAAAGCCGGGAATCCTCGAACCCGATGGGCACGTCCGCGATTTATCAGGGGCAGGTTCCCGTATTGCGGGCGAGTTTCTATCACCCACAAATCTCGCGTCTCTGAGAGGCGTTGATATTGCAACATTGCCAGTCGTGCCAGGCGCGCCCAGGTTGGGGCCTTGCGTGGAGAGAGTCGGCAAATTTGTTTGCATCGGATTGAATTACTCCGATCACGCGGCGGAAGCGGGCATGAAAATTCCGAGCGAGCCCATCCTCTTCATGAAGGCCACATCTTCTATCTGTGGACCTAACGACGACATCGTGCTTCCAAGAGGCAGCAGCAAAGTAGACTGGGAAGTTGAGTTGGGCGTGGTCATTGGAGTGCCCGCAAAATATGTCAGCGAAGCCGACGCAATGTCGTGCGTGGCGGGCTACTGCGCTGTCAACGACCTCTCGGAGCGCGCCTTTCAACTCGAAGGCACGGGACAGTGGGTGAAAGGCAAGAGCGCGGATACTTTCGGCCCGATCGGGCCGTGGCTGGTGACGGCCGATGAAATCCCCGACCCGCAAAATCTGAATATGTGGCTCGAAGTGGACGGCCACCGTTATCAGAATGGATCGACGCGCACGATGATCTTTGGCGTTCGCCAACTGGTGAGCTACGTGAGCCGCTTCATGAGCCTGCAACCCGGCGACATCATTTCTACCGGCACTCCGCCGGGAGTGGGGATGGGACGAAAGCCTCCGGTTTATTTGAAAGCGGGGAACCGGGTAAGGCTCGGCATCCAGGGTCTGGGCGAACAAAATCAGCGCGTTATCTCCGAGGCGTGACGCCAGTTCACTCCGCAGCCTGCTCTGATTCTTGCGCCGTACAAAGAACCACTTGCTTAGATGACAATCAAACTACACTTCCGGCAGAATGGTAGTGTCTTAATAGCGCATTGCTTACCTTGGGAGGTTTATGCGGCACTGGGTTTCGGGCGTTTCCCCGCAGGCGTGGTCAGGCTGATGATATAGCACTCTTCGTGGACAGCTTTGCCATCCTCGTTTGTTTTGGTGGTTTCAAGCTCTACGGGTTCGTTACACAGAGGGCAGATGGGAAAGCGAAGTAGCTGGCGGTTACGCATCGTCTTGTCTCCTTGAAAGCTGAAAATAAAACTGACAAAACGCCCTGTCTATCCGGAAGCGCACACAGTCATTTTGATACATTCGCTGGTC
>JBAPQU010000077.1:0-14136 GCA_049280795.1 Candidatus Sulfotelmatobacter sp. | reverse complement strand
GCCAGGTTTGGTGCTGCGGCGACGGCGGGCCCGCCCGCGCGTGGGTGGCATGGAACTCGCGCTCATTCTAAACTCTGGGTGACGCAACGATGTGACGCAACCATCGCCCCGGCCATGGCCAATACCTACAAGCAGACATTGGACGCGCTCCTGGACGCCGCCCGAACCACGGTAGCGGCGGTAGTTTCTATGTTGCTGGCGCGCATGCTCAAGTTGCCCGAATCGTACTGGGCGCCAATCTCCGCCATCGTGATCATTCAGTCCACGCTGAACCCGCGAGAGGTCGCATGGCAGCGGTTCGCCGGGACTGCCCTGGGCGCAGTGGTGGCAGCGATCGTCGCCACATTTCTTCCCTCCAGCACACTGGTATACGCAGCGGCGATTTTTTTCTGCGGAGCGCTCTGCTTCCTTCTCCGCGTGCGCACCGCTTACCGCTTTGCGGCGATTACGTTGAGCATCATTCTATTGATCCAGTACCACCGCCCAGCGTGGATCGTGGCCTCGCATCGCTTCGTGGAAGTGTCTTTAGGAATCGCGGTGGCGCTGGCCGTGGCCTGGGTGTGGCCAAGTCATGCGTGACTTTCTCTAACTTTTGCAATGAAAGTTTACGTGATCCAGGCTCCGCCGACGACGATGTCATCGCGGTAAAAGACCGCAGCCTGACCGGGAGTGATCGCTCGCTGCGGCTGATCGAAAGTCACCAAAACCCCGTCGTCAGCAATCTTCTCCAGCGTAGCTGGCGCAGGTTCGTGCCGATGCCGAATCTTCACAGAAACGCGCATGGGCTCGCGCAGGTCGTCGACAGAAATAAGGTTCACGCGGTGACCGCGCAGCGTCCGCGAATAGAGATGCTCGTCACTGCCGACGATCACCTGCTTGTCGGCTCCGCTGATCTGAATTACGTAGAGCGGCGATCCCGTCGCCACACCCAGGCCCTTGCGCTGACCCACGGTAAAATTATGAATACCGTTATGCTCGCCGATCACTTCCCCGCTAGTGGTCACGAGTTCGCCCGCGGTATCCGGCAAAGCCTCGCCACTCTCAGCGAGATAAGCGTCAATGAAGCGCTTGTAATCGCCTCCAGGAACAAAACATATTTCCTGCGAGTCAGGCTTCTCAGCCAGAGCCAATCCCTGCTTGCGGGCCAGCTCGCGAACCTCGGGCTTGGTCATATCGCCGAGAGGAAAGAGTGTGCGGCTCAGTTGCTCCTGCGTGAGGCCGAAGAGGAAATAAGTTTGATCCTTGCTTCGGTCGGCGGGTCGCTTGAGCAGCCAGCGGCCGCGAGTATCGTCATACTCCACGCGAGCGTAATGTCCGGTCGCAACGCAATCCGCGCCAATCTGCTGCGCGACGACGAGAAGCTGATCGAACTTCAGGTGATTATTACAAAGGCTGCAAGGGATCGGCGTGCGTCCCGAAAGATACTCGGCAACAAACGGACGCACCACGTCGCGCTCAAAGCGCTCCTCGTGATTGACTACGTAATAAGGAATGCCGAGATGCTCCGCCACGCGGCGCGCATCGTAGACATCATCCAGCGAGCAGCAGCGTCCGGTTACCTGCTCAGGCATGCCCTCGTGTCCAGCCAGTCGCCGCTGGTTCCAGAGCTGCATGGTAAGTCCGATGAGGTTGTGTCCTTCGGCGCGGAGCATGGCCGCGACAGCGGAAGAATCGACTCCACCCGACATGGCTACGACAATGGTCTTGGTTCCTGGCATGTTATGAGTGAACCGCTTGCTTCTTATACGAGGGCGACAACTCCCGCAAGCGCGCCACGGTTTCCGGCACTAAAGCAAGAGCCATGTCGATGTCTTCCGCGGAGTTCTGCTTGCCCAGGCTGAAGCGAATGCTGGCTCGCGCGCGATCAGAACGCAAGCCCATCGCGGTAAGCACATGCGAAGGCTCAATCGCACCCGACGAACACGCCGCGCCCGTCGAAACCGCCAGACCCTTGAGGTCGAGGGAAATCACCATCGACTCGCCTTCGATGTGATCAAAATAAATGCTCATCGTGTTGGGAACGCGCGGCGCACCGTCGCCGTTCACACCTGCATCGTCAACCTGAGCGAGAATCCCCTGCTGCAAGCGGTCACGTTCAGCAGACATTTTTTGGTCGTCACCGCGCTCGAAGCCTTGCATCGCCAACTCGGCAGCTTTGCCCAAAGCGACAATTCCCGGAACGTTCTCCGTTCCGGCGCGACGCGAACGTTCGTGCCGCCCACCATAAAACAACGGCTGAAGACGTGTTCCCTTGCGAACGTAGAGAACGCCCACTCCTTGTGGCGCGTGCATCTTGTGCCCGGAAATCGAAAGCGCGTCGCAGCCGATTCGCTCAACATCAATTGGAACTTTGCCCGCGGCCTGCACTGCATCGATATGAAAATAGACATCAGCCTCAGAGGCAATCTTGCCAATTGCCTCTACCGGTTGCAGCACTCCGGTTTCATTGTTCGCCACCATAATCGAAATCAGGGTCGTGTTCGGCCGCAACGCCCGCCGCACATCATCGGGATCCACCAGGCCGCGGCCATCTACCGGCACATAGGTCACATCGCAACCTGTCTCCTCAAGATGCTTACAGGCATGCAGCACCGCATGGTGCTCGATGCTGGAAGTGACGACGTGGTCGCCTGCAGTGGTCAGGCCCGCAATCGCGAGATTATCAGCCTCGGTTCCACCGCTGGTGAACACGATTTCCGCGAACCGGCAGTGCAGCAACGACGCTACGGAATCACGCGCTCGCTCCACGGCCGCCCGAGTTTCCTGCCCATGCTGATGGATCGACGACGCGTTGCCGAAGTGCTCGCCGAAATACGGACGCATGGCTTCGAACACGTCCGGCAGAACCGGCGTAGTGGCGTTATTGTCGAGATAAATCCGCCGCATCATCGATCACTATTCTACCTGCTTTCCCTTTGAGATTCGCCGGAATCACCTACCGCAAAATAAAATGGCGTCCTGCGGGACGCCAAAGACAACACCGCGAATTAACCGATTCAATGACTGGTCAGCGCTTCTCCATCGCGACGTAACGGTTGGGATAATCCGGCCCCACGTATTCAGCGCGCGGACGAATCAGGCGGTTATCATCTAGTTGTTCGATGACGTGCGCGGCCCAGCCACTGATGCGGGAGACGGCGAATACGGGCGTAAACAGATCTTCATCAATACCCAGCACGTGGTAAGTGGAGGCGGAATAGAAATCTACGTTAGCGTTCAACTTCTTCTCCGCCTTCACGAATTGCTCGATCTTTTCAGACATCTCATACCACTGTGGCTGCCCGCTGGAGCGTCCTAAATCGCGTGACATCACGCGCAGGTGCGTGGCCCGCGGATCTTCAGTGTGATATACGCGATGGCCAAAGCCCGGTATTTTCTTCTTTTGCGCCAGCATATTGCGCACATAATCGACTGGGTCTGCCTTTTTGCCTTCAATCGACTCCAGAATGCGAAACACGGCTTCGTTCGCTCCGCCGTGCAGCGGCCCCTTCAGTGCGCCGATAGCCGAGGTAATTGCCGAATGCATATCCGACAAAGTCGCGGCGGTCACACGCGCGGCAAAAGTGGACGCATTCAGTTCATGATCCGCATGCAGGATCAAAGCAATATCGAGAGCCCGCTCGGCAGTGGCGGACGGCTTGGAGCCGGTCAGTTGCAAAAGGAAATTGGCAGCGTGCGAAAGCGAGCGGTCTGCCTCGACGACCGGCTTGTCCTTGCGAATCCGGTCATAGGCCGCAACAATCATAGCGATCTGCGAAGTCAACCGGATGGCTTTTCGAACGTTTGCATCGTGATCGTTGTTCTTCTCATCAGCATCGTAGAAAGCCAGCGCCGAAACCGCAGTGCGCAGCACATCCATTGGTAGCGCAGTTCGCGGAACATCGCGGAGGAAACGAGTAATCGCCGGATCAAGTTGCCGCTCCTGAGCCAAACGCTCCTGCAGATTCTTCAGCTCGTTGCGATTGGGTAAACGTCCAAACCAAAGGAGATAGCAAGTTTCTTCAAAGGTGGACTGCTCGGCCAGTTCGTGAACGTCGATACCACGATAGGCAAGTACGCCTCGGTCACCGTCGATATAACAAATACTGGAGTTGGTGGCAACAATGCCCTCCAAACCTTTCGGTGCCTGGGTGCTGGTCACGCTGGACATAGTCTCTCGCTCAGTTAGATTGATTGCCGTTGCGGGAGCCCGCGCGAGGATGGCGCGGGAGGTGCAACTTTCTTTTATACGCCAACCTTTGCCTAGTTTGCCAATCGGCCCGCCTCATCAAGGCGCGCTCAAGCGGGCCAAATCATCAACGCTGTCCGGCTCAGTATCTGTTGTTGAATCGCATCGCCAAGCGGGAGTGCACGGAATTCATCAAGATTCTTCTTGATGTCCGGAACGCCCGGGCCCGGCCAATCTGTGCCGAACAGAGTCTTGCCGGCAATCTCCCCGATTCGCGGAAAGTATCGGAGCAAAGTTTTGGGCGGAATGCCGCTGATATCGAGATAAACGTTGGGATGGCGACGGATGAGAAAAAATGCCGTCTGCATCCACAGTGGCCGGCCACCGTGCGCCAGCAGGATTTTAAGCTTGGGAAAATCGACGGCGACATCGTCGATATACATCGGGTCGCCGTACTTGTTGCGGGCTCCGGGAAAGATGGATGTTCCGGTGTGAAACATCACCGGAACGCCGTTGGCTTCGGCAGCACGGTAAATAATCTCCAGTTCTTTCACACCATTCAGGTAGTCGTTGGGAAATAAAAGTTGATGTGGAGGATGAATCTTGATCATGCGAATCCCGAGACGCAGGATCTGCTCCATGTCAGCCAGAACGTTCGTGGTGTGCCGTGGATGCAGGCTGCCGCACGAGAGCAAGCGCTTTGGATCTTCCTTCACATAATCCGCAATGAACTGATTGACGCCGTTCGTAAAACCGATCACCTCCGGGGCCACGTAGTTGATGAGCACCGCGCGATCGATACCACATGCATCGAGATATTTCAGGAATGCTTTAGGCGAACGGCAGAATTCCTCGATCTGCTCAAAGTTCGCCCGCTTCTTTTTTATGAGTTCCAAGGCGTGGGGTTTGAACATCTCGAGCGGCGAGATATGAATGTGGCAGTCCGTGATCATGGGAGTGGTTGGCGCTCAGCAACCTTAATATGTTGGCACGTTCGCGTCTACCTGCCGCGACCAGGCGTCGATGCCGCCGCGCATAGACTGCGCCTTTTCAAATCCCTGCTGACGCAACCATGCGGTCACATTCATCGAGCGGACGCCGTGATGGCAAACCACCACGATGTGATCATCGGGATCAAACTCCTGGTGGGCGCGGGATGGTATGTCGCCCATAGGAAGCAGCTTCGCGCCCTCCATGTGCGCCGTTTCAAACTCCCAGGGCTCGCGCACATCGAGCAGCGTAAACTCTTCGCGCTGATCGAACTTCCTCTTCACTTCTTCGGGAGTAATCTCGTAGTCCATGCGCTTCGCTGTTTCGGCTACTTCCCTGTCCACTTCGGCTTACGTTTCTCGATGAAAGCGCAGGTGCCTTCCTGTGCGTCCGCAGTCTTCATCAACTCTTCCAGATAAATTTTTTCTGCGCGTGCCAGGCCTTTGTCAAAATGCATCGCATCCCATGCATAGACGGCCTTCTTGGCTACGGCCAGCGCGGCAGAACTTAGTTCGCATAGTTCGTGCAGGGTCTGATCGATAGCAGAATTCAGGTCCTCGTCAGGAACGGCGCGATTCGCGAGACCGATCTGCGCTGCCTCAGTGCCACAGATCGTCCGCCCGGTCAGAATCAATTCCGCGGCTCGCTTCTGTCCGACAAGAGCAGACAAGGCCGCGCACGCCACTGGCGGATAACAGCCCAGTTTGATCTCTGGAAATCCCCACTGCGCGGAAGCAGTTGTGTAGACCATGTCACAAACCATGGCCAATTCTGCGCCTCCGCCCAGGCAATGTCCATGCACCGCCGCTATCGTCACCTTTTTACTGGCAACTAAGACACGAACTACGGCATGGAACTTGACCAGCATCGCCTCGACTTTATCGGGAATATGCGCCGCAACATCGACGCCAGCCGAGAACGCCCTGCCTTCGCCTCTAAGCACGATCATAGAAACATCGGCACGCGCTTCGACTTTTCCCAAAGCCTGCGCCAATTCTTCCATCATCGGAATGTCGATGATGTTCAATGGAGCGTGGCTTAACACAATACGCGCCACTGGGGGCGTGATATCGACCAGCAGCCGGGTAAGACTGGATTCGACGGCTGTGGAGGCCATAAGCTTTCCCCGGTGTCTCTATGCCACTGTAGCCAAACAATTTTGGCTTTAAAGATTGATCGCCGACTTCCTGACTTCACCAATACTCGCCAGCGGATCGCGTGCTCCGGTTTTTTCGGCAATCCACTTCTTCTCTGTCTCGATAATTTCCAGTAACAGCTTTTTATCGGCGGCTGACGGCATGTACTCTTTCAAATGCTCTTCGTAAGCACGGTCATCGAGTGCCTCGCCGGTTTGTGCATGAAATTTCTGCCCCGCCCAACGTCCGATCTCACGATTGAATTTGATGTGCGGCGCGTAAAGCTTCGGTTGGCCAAGCTGCAACGCGCCGTTGAAGCGCTCAATCAAACCCGCCACTTCATCGCGATACAAGTTCCGGTTGTAATCGTTCAAGTCGTCCAGATCCGGCGCATGCTCGTTCTTAGGCTCATCGTATCGTCCCTTCACGCCCCACACGTACGCCCAGTGCGCGGACGAAGAATGGTCGGTGCCGAAGAGATCGTAAGAACTCGAAATCCATTTGTTGAGATATTTCTGAATCAGCCAGCCTGGGATTACGCCAGCTTCCACGATGCGGCGCAGGCCGTCGTTGCCCGTGCCCATGTGAAATGCTTCTTCACGCAGCATGTAGGACATCGAACGTCCCAGCGGCGCGAAGGCGGAATATTTCAGCATCTGCAATTGGAATTTTCCGTCGCGATCGACGAAGTCAGTGTAGGTGAAGAAGTCCATCCAGTTGTCGACGTCAACGTTGAACGCGCCGAGCAACCGCTTGTTCTCGAAGGCACGGCGCTCCAGCATTTTCTGCGCTTCGACTTTACCCGAATAGCCGAAGTGATCGACCAGCAAGGCGCACATTTGCCAGCCGTGGCGCATTTCTTCGATCATCACGCGCGTGATGGCGCGACGGTCCCAGTCAGTGGGCGCATTCTCGAGCAGGTTGCGCTGCTGCTCAACGCTCGCGAACTCGGTGTCGCCCTGATAGACGATCATGTTCATCAGCGCGTCACGCATCTGCTGGGTTGGAATCTGGCGCAGGTTCTCCCACTTGCGGCGGCCTTTGTACGAGCCGAATTCAATCTCATCGGTATCGATCGCACCATAGAGCGTGTCGAAATGGAAGGCCTCGATATCGGCCGTGTTGACGCCAATATCTTTGCGCCAGTCATTGAACATGCCTTCCCAATCACTGAAGGTTCCGATTTTTGCTACTTTGCCTGGCATAATTTCATTCCCATCTGTATTCGTATAATCAAGCGCTCGGTACCGGGTACTCACTACTACTTCGCCTTGAACACCGCTGGCCGCTTCTCCACATACGCCGCCAAGCCTTCCTTCGCATCTTCGCTCTGGAAAAGTATTTGCTGGTTCTCGCGCTCCACCGCAAGCGCTGACTCCATCGGGATTTCCCACCCAGTCTGAACCGCGCGCTTGATTCGTCCCACGGCCTTGGCGGCTTTATTCGGCGGACAGAACTGCTTGGCGTACTCCATCATGTTTTGCATGAAGCCATCGCGCTCGTAGATATCGTTGATGATGCCGAGCTCTTGCGCCTCTTCAAACGAGAAGGTATTGCCCGTGACCATCAATTCAATCGCTTTGCTCTTGCCGACAAGCCGCGAGAGCCGCTGCGTACCGCCGGTGCCGGGAAGCACTCCTAGGTTTACTTCAGGCAGGCCGATCTTACCCGCGTCTTTACGCGCAATCCGGATGTCGGCAGCCATGGCGATTTCCAGTCCGCCGCCCACGCAATGGCCGTTGATCGCCGCAATCACCAGCTTGGGCGTGTGCTCCAGGCGGAGGAGCATTTCATTGGCATGCAGGCAGAAATAATATTTGAAGGTGGGATCGACGCTGGAAAGCATTTTGATGTTGGCGCCAGCGGAGAAAAATTTGTCTCCGGCTCCGGTGAGCAGGATGACGTAAACATCGTTCTCCATGCGCGCACGCAGGATGGCCTCGTCGAGCTGCCGATTCATCTCGTAGGTATAGGTATTGGCCGGCGGATCGCACATTTCGATCACGGCAACGCCGCCATCGGTGCGGTAGTTCACAAGTTGTTTGGTGGTTTCGCCGGTAGCTGGCTGCGTCGTGGTCGCCATATTTGATGACTCCTTATCTTCGTAATCTTTGGACTACTCTTTCGATGTACTTATCTCCGGCCTCTACCTCCCGCCATCACGCCGCGCAGAAAAATATCGCTCATCTCGTTCGAGAGTTGTTCAGCATCGGCATCGATCCGCGGGTTGTGCCAGGTATAGATCCAGTTCATCATGCCAAACAGGCTGAGCACAGCGATGCGCGTAGAGAATTGCAATCCGCGCTTGCTCTTTAACTCATCCAGCAAGCCCACGCAAATGCGGTAGTACTCGCGCTTGATCGCCGCTAATTCCACTGCGAAGCCATTCTTCAGCGCCTCTGCCTCGTGCGACAGCACTTTCATGGCCGCTTGATTGGCCAGGAAATATTCCAAGTGATTAAGAATGAAAATGCGGACTCGTTGCTCCGGATCACTCACGTCTCGCAGTCGCGCGTTGAGACGCTGCACAATCGTGGTGAAGGTATGCTTCTGGATCAGGAAGAGCAGCCGCTCTTTGGATTCGAAATAGTAATAGAGGCCGGCGAGGGACATTCCGCTTACCCGAGACAGGTCGCGCATGGAAGCGCCTTCGTATCCTTTTTTGCAGAACACATCAGTCGCGTGGATAAGAATTTCGGCCAGGCGGCGATCATAGCGACTTGCGGGAATAGAGGCCGTACGGGGCTGACGAACCGAAACGCGCGCCGTTGTGGAAGGAGTAGCCATGAATCAACGCAGACTCATCATTCGAACGTTCGTTCGAAACTAGTATATGCGAATGCGGGTTTGATCACAAGTCTGAGTGTTTCGGAAGATTCGTACTCGATCGCTCAGTTCCGCACGTCCGCCAGCAGCCGTTCCACTTCGCCTTTCGCCTCGCCGGTGAGGGGCAGCAGCGGCAGGCGCGCCGGGCCGCCGAAGTAGCCGTTGAAATCCATGCCATACTTCACTCCGGCGATGCCTAAATCTGCTACAACGCGCAATGCGGCTACGGCAATGCGCTCCTGTTTCAGCCGCGCCAACTCAGCATCACCCTCTTTCCACGCGGCATAAATCTCATAACATGAGGTCGGCGCGAGACAGGCGAACGCCAGAATCGCACCGACCGCTCCCGCCTCAAGTGATGGATGCAGTTTGTTTGCCGCTCCTACCGATACCTGGAATCCCACTTCCTTTTGCCGCGTCTTCATCTTACCAACGACTGTGACGGCCGCCGAGGAGGGTTTGCCCAAAGCCGACTCGCCCAACGCCGCAACCTGAACCAGTTTCCCTCCGTTGCTACTCGAAGCCGCAGCCGTGAGCATGCGCGGCGTAACTGCATCGAACGTCTCAGTTACTGTGGCGTTGCGCCGGACGTGGCGCGTACCTTCCACCATCTTGCGTACTTTTTCCACGTCGCCGCCCGATTCCTTGATCCCGATTACGTTTGGATGCTCTGCCAATTCGATCACCAGTTCGGCTGGAATATCATAGCCAGTAGCTTGCGGAAAGTTGTAAATCATGACTGGCAGCGGCGAACGGTCGGCCACGGTACGGTAAAACGCCAGAATATTGGCCGGCTGCATCTGCTTCCTGTAATAGTGCGGCGTACGCACCATAGCTACGTCGTAACCCAGTTCAGCGGCGTACTCAGTAAGCCGCAGGGTTTCAATCGCCGACTCGATCCCGGTACCGGCAACCAGCACCTTGTTCGGTGCAGTCGCTTCGCGGGCAGACTTCAACACATCGCGCTGCTCCTGGCTAGAGAGCATGACGGCCTCGCCGGTTGAGCCAAGGACAACGATACCGGCGCAAGGCGTGCGCGAATAGCGTTCAACATTGCTCTCAAGCTTTTTGAAGTACACATTGCCGTCGGGATAGAACGGAGTGGTGATGGGAGGAAAAATTCCGTGAAGTAGCATAGGAGGTCTCAGGCATCTAGTATCCCACGCGACCTGTAGCTTGGCTATTCGCTCTACCGGCTCTTGACCGCGCGGTCGGCGTGCAAATGTTGCAAGGCCCGAATCTTCACTTCGCCGCGCTGCAGCGCAGCGATCCCTTCCGCAGCCGCGCGTGCAGCCGAGAGCGTGGTGATAGTGGGAATGCGCGCCATCACTGCGGCACGCCGGATTGCCTTTTCGTCGAACCACGGCTCGAGGCCGGTGGGCGTGTTAACGATGAGATGAATGCGCTGGCCCTTGATGAAATCCACAACGTTCGGCCGGCCCTCTTTTACTTTGTAGACACGCTCAACTTTCATCCCAGCGGCCTCGATCACGTCGCCCGTGCCTGAAGTTGCTACCAGCTTGAAACCCATATCCACAAACTTGCGCGCGAGTTCGGCGACGTGGCGTTTATCGTTCTCAGTGACGCTTAGAAAAACAGTTCCCTGTGTTGGCAACTTCTGGCCGGCGGCGAGTTGAGCCTTCGCGAAGGCTTCTCCGAAATTGTCGCCGACACCCATTACTTCGCCAGTCGATTTCATCTCCGGCCCCAGCACGGTATCGACGCCGGGAAATTTGTTCCACGGAAACACCGGCGACTTCACGTAATAGCAGCTTCCCGTGTCGAGATCAGCGCGGCGATCGATATTCTCCGGCAGAAATTCGCGCAGCTTGCGTCCCGTCATCAGTCGCGCTGCAATTTTCGCGAGCGGGACGCCCGTAGCCTTCGAGACATAGGGCACAGTGCGCGAAGCCCGCGGATTTACTTCCAGCACGTAGACCTTTGTTCCGTCGCCATCGCCTGATCCACCATTGCCGCGCGGAATGGCAAACTGAATATTCATGAGCCCAATAACCTTCAGCGCCCGCGCCAGCTTGAAAGTATACTCACGCATGCGTTCCAGCAGCGGCTGAGGAATATCCACAGCGGGCAGCACGCAAGAAGAATCGCCAGAGTGGATTCCGGCCTCTTCTATGTGTTGCATGATGCCGCCGATCACGACATCCTCGCCATCGGAGAGCGCATCCACATCCAATTCGATAGCATCTTCGAGAAAGTGATCGATCAGTACTGGGCGATCATGCGAGTACTCGACCGCCTCTTTCATATATCGCACTACCGATTCTTCGTCGTAAGCGATCACCATCGCACGACCGCCCAGCACATAGGATGGCCGCACCACGACCGGATATCCAACGCGTTTAGCACCCTCGATGGCTTCTTCCAGCGAAGTCACCATCACTCCCGCAGCCTGAGGAATCTGCAGATCCTCCAGTAGCTTATTGAAGTGCTTGCGATCCTCAGCTAGATCGATCGACTCTGGAGACGTGCCGATAATGTTCACGCCGGCAGCTTTCAGGGGTAGCGCGAGGTTCAGAGGAGTCTGACCGCCGAACTGCACGATCACGCCGCAGGGCGCGCCTTTCGACGTCTCATGCTGGTAAATCGCCCACACATCTTCGAATGTCAGCGGCTCAAAGTAGAGGCGGTCGCTGGTGTCGTAGTCGGTTGAGACGGTTTCAGGATTGCAATTGATCATGATCGTCTCGTAACCATCTTCATGCAGCGCGAACGAAGCGTGGCAGCAGCAGTAATCAAATTCAATTCCCTGTCCGATGCGGTTGGGCCCGCTGCCCAGGATGATGATCTTCTTCTTGTCCGTCGGTGCGGCTTCGTCTTCGTCTTCGTAGGTCGAGTAAAGGTAGGGCGTAAAACTTTCGAACTCCGCCGCGCAGGTGTCGACGCGCTTGTAAACAGGCATGACGCCATGTTTCTTGCGCAGGTGCCGGATTTTCTCTTGTCCCTCGAGCCGCCATACATTCGCCAGTCGCCCGTCGGAGAAGCCCATGCGTTTAGCTTCGCGCAGCACTTCGGTCGGGATCGACTCGATCGGATGTTTCTCCAGCTCAAGCTGCATGTCGTTAATTTCTTTGAGCTGGTAGAGAAACCACGGGTCCATCGAGGTCATCTTCGCGACCTGCTTCACCGTGTGTCCCTGCCGCAAGGCGTACTGCACGTAAGCCAGCCTCTCGGGATGCGGTGTTACCAGGCGTTGCGTCAGAATCTTGGGCTCGATCTTCGCGCCGCCCACGCGCTTTCCGGTATCGAGGGAGCGGACACCCTTCATCAATGCTTCTTTGAAAGTGCGGCCAATCGCCATCACTTCGCCAACTGACTTCATCTGCACGCCGAGGCTCTCGTCGGCTCCGGGAAACTTTTCGAACTGCCACTTGGGAATTTTCACCACCACGTAGTCGAGCGTCGGCTCGAAACATGCTGGAGTTTTGCGCGTGATGTCGTTAGGGATTTCGTCGAGCGTGTAGCCAACAGCGAGTTTCGCCGCAATCTTCGCGATGGGAAAACCCGTAGCCTTCGACGCCAGCGCTGAAGAACGCGAGACGCGCGGGTTCATCTCGATGACCACCATGCGTCCAGTCTCGGGATTCACACCAAACTGAATGTTCGATCCGCCGGTATCCACGCCAATCTCGCGGATCACCGCGATCGACGCATCGCGCATGGCTTGATATTCGCGGTCAGTCAGCGTTTGCGCGGGTGCTACCGTGATGGAATCGCCGGTGTGCACGCCCATGGGATCGAAGTTCTCGATCGAGCAGATGATGATGACGTTATCCTTGGTATCGCGCATCACCTCGAGCTCGAATTCTTTCCATCCCAGCACCGACTCTTCAATCAGCGCTTCGTGCACGGGAGACATGTCCAAACCGCGGGTCAGCACCTCCACTAATTCTTCGCGGTTGAAGGCAATCCCACCGCCGGTGCCGCCAAGCGTGAACGATGGCCGAATGATTACCGGAAAGCCGATTTTGCCGGCAAACTCCAGGCCGTCTTTGGTGCTGTTCACCAGCGCCGACTTGGGCACGTCGAGGCCGATCTTCTGCATCGCGTCTTTGAAGAAAAGACGGTCTTCGGCTTTCTTGATGGCGGCGACGTTCGCGCCGATCAGCGTGACGTTGTACTTTTCCAGCACGCCACCATCGGAAAGTTCAATCGCGAGGTTGAGCGCCGTCTGTCCGCCAACCGTAGGCAACACGGCAAAACCCGCGCCCGGCGACATTTCTCGCTCGATGCGGATGATCTCTTCCAGGTATTCGAGCGTGAGGGGCTCAATGTAGGTGCGGTCGGCAATCTCCGGGTCGGTCATGATGGTAGCCGGATTGGAGTTGGCCAGCACCACTTGATAGCCCTCGGACTTAAGCGCCTTGCAAGCCTGTGTGCCGGAATAGTCAAATTCCGCTGACTGGCCGATGACGATGGGGCCGGAGCCGAGGATCAGGATTTTCGAGATATCAGTGCGTTTGGGCATTTATTTTCGGCTTATCCTGCGTTCAAACCTAAATCGGTTCATGAAATCGGACTCTCGTCGCCCAAGCTCAGACGCGGCTCCCAAGAGAAGCCAGTTGCCGCATCCACTTTGTCTGCCAACGCTCCATTTGGGACAGTCCACATTTTTCGATGATTGCGCCCGCTAGCGTCCGGGTACGCATAGCGAAGATCGTAAATATCGTAGAGCTTCTGGAAAAACCGCGAACAGTGAATTGGGCTCTCTGGTGGAGGATAGTTCGGCCATACCTCAGCGTTGCCGTCCAGGCAGCGGTAAACAAGCAGGCCAACCGATTCGTACCGCATCGGTGCATCCGTGATTGTGGTTCGGCCGGTTAGCGCGCTTAATGCATTGTGGTATCGAACAATACTGTCGAGCGGCTTGCCCTGAGCGTCGAAAGACGCGTCGTTCGGGGTCTTTACTTCCGTTACCTTCGCAAACTTGATCAGATGAAGAAATCCGAAGACAAAGCCCGGGTACATCATATGAATATTGGCACAATCACCCGGCGC
>JBAPQU010000076.1:0-1836 GCA_049280795.1 Candidatus Sulfotelmatobacter sp. | reverse complement strand
CGGTGTGCCCGACGCGCGCGCGCGCCGCCTCATCTCTGCCCGCGTCGCGCGACAGCAGGACTACACTCGCACCTTGATCGGCGAAAATCTTCGCAATCGCTTCCCCGATGCCCATGGAAGCGCCCGTAACCACCACAATTTTGCCTGCAAGTTCCATACGCGCTTTTATCGTCTGCAACTTGTGAAGTCAAGTCCTGCGGTGCATCCTCCGATACATCCTGCGATACAATCAGCCAGCGCGCGGTGTTCGTGCTCATCCCGCGCTCGTACCGGAGACTGCTTGGACGCTCTTCTGCCGCTGTTCCCGCTCGACGTCGTGCTGTTCCCCGGCACTGCCCTGCCCTTGCACATCTTCGAGCCGCGCTACAAAGAAATGATTGGCGAATGCCGTGCCCAGCATCGCCGCTTTGGAGTGGTACGCGCCCTCGATCAGGGTTTGGCTGAAGTGGGATGCACCGCTGAAATCATTACGGTGGTGAAAGAGTACCCCGATGGCCGGCTCGACCTTGTCAGCGAAGGGCGCAAGCGCTTTGAACTTCTACGCATCAACCAGGAACGTTTTTTCCTGCAGGCGGAAGTTCTGATGATTGATGATGATCCTGGAACTTCACCTCAGGGGGAGATCTCGCGCGCGATCGAGTTGCATTCCGAACTAGCGGCCATCGCTGGAACAACGCAGGATATCTCGGCCGCGGACCGGTTGTCGCTCTCATTCCACCTTGCGGGTTCCCTGCCGCTCGATCTGGATTTCAAGCAGAAGTTGCTCTCGCTGCGTTCTGAACCTGAACGCCTTTCATTATTCATCAGCTATCTCGAAACGATCATTCCCAACATTCGCAGAGCCGCGAAGGCACGCGAGACGGCTGGAGGCAACGGGCACGTGCACTGAAGCCCGGGGTTCGTTCTTCCGCGTATAATCCAGAAAAGTAGTCGGGGGTTCCCTCATGAGTCTTCCGCGCACGCTCGGCGAGTTGCGCTCCAGTAGTTTTTCCGAAGAACGTCTGCGCAGCCGCCGCGTGAAAGACGAACTCCGCGATAACCTCATTGGCCGCCTCCGCAATAACGATGACGGCAGCATCTTCCCCGGCATCGTCGGCTACGACGATACGGTTGTACCCCAGATCGTCAATGCCATTCTGTCGCGACACAATTTCATTCTGCTCGGTTTGCGTGGTCAGGCCAAAAGCCGTATCCTGCGCGCTTTGACAACGCTGCTCGATCCTCACATGCCCTACGTGACAGGGTGCGAGATTCGCGACAACCCTTATGCTCCCATCTGCCGCCGATGCCGCGAAGAGGTCGCACGGCTTGGTGATGCTACTCTCGTTTCTTATCTCACTCCCGACGATCGCTACGTCGAAAAACTTGCCACGCCTGACGTAACGATTGCCGATCTGATCGGCGACATCGATCCGATCAAGGCCGCCCGCGGCGGTCACGAGTTGTCGAGTGAGTTCACGGTACACTACGGCCTGCTGCCTCGCGCCAATCGAGGCATCTTCGCCATCAACGAACTTCCTGACCTCGCCGGAAAAATTCAGGTTGGATTGTTCAACATCATGCAAGAGGGCGATGTGCAGATTAAGGGCTATCCCATCCGACTGCCGCTCGATGTTGCGATCGTCTTCAGTGCGAATCCGGAGGACTACACGGCTCGCGGAAAAATTATTACTCCGCTAAAGGACCGCATCGGCTCCGAGATTCGCACGCACTATCCTGCGACCGTGGATGAAGGTATCGCGATCACTGCCCAGGAAGCGTGGACCAACCGCAGCGGTCAGGCTATGCACCTGCCCAACTACATTTCGGAGGTGATCGAGCGCATCGCCTTTGCTG
>JBAPQU010000075.1:0-4956 GCA_049280795.1 Candidatus Sulfotelmatobacter sp. | reverse complement strand
CTACAAGGATTTGTTGCCGGAGCCTTCCACAACTCATGCCGAGATTATCCGGCTGAGCCAGCCGGACTACACTCCCGTTGTGCTGGCCTTCAATTTAGGGGATGCTCTTGCGGGTAAGGATCAGGATCTCGTCCTCAGGCCGTTCGATACGATTCGCATCTTCAGCAAGTACGATTTCGAAGATCCTCCAATCATAACCATCACCGGGGAAGTGCGGGATCCAGGCGATCACCTGACCAACGGAACACCGCACCTCCGAGACGCTATTTATTTGGCGGGCGGGACGACTCGCGACGCGCTTCTCGGTGATGCTCAGGTCTACCGCAAGACGAGCGACGGCAAGCTTCAGGTAATCAGTGTGAACCTGGCCAAGGCACTCGAGGGTGACGCGAAGAGCGACATCGCTCTGGAGCCGAAGGATCGTGTCTTCGTTCATCGCGACCTTAATAAGCTTGATCCGCCGATGGTATCCGTGGAAGGACAAGTTGCTCGTCCAGGAAAGTATCCGCTCGGTGAAGATATGACAGCCTCCGAGTTGGTGCGAGTCGCTGGTGGGTTCAAGCGCGGCGCCTATACCGAGCAGGCCGATCTAACCCGTTACGAAGTAGAGGACGGCACGAAAGTCGTGGGCGACCACGTTCACGTGGCGATTGCAAAAGCAATGCTCGGCGAGCCAGATTCTGACGTGCGCCTGCGCGATGGCGACGTCCTGACGGTCGAGCAGATCTCGAACTGGCAGGACTTGGCAGCTACTATCCAGATTAAAGGAGAAGTGGCGCATCCCGGCGGATACGGCATTCAGCCCGGCGAACGCCTCAGCTCTGTCATCGCGCGGGCTGGAGGCTTTCTGCCCACCGCATACGCGTACGGGGCAATTTTCGAGCGGGTTGAATTGAGGGAAATTGAAGAAAAGAACCGCACCGAATTGATCGAGCGCATGAAAGCCGAAGCCACAAATGTGGTGTCGGATCCTGCGATGGACCAGGATGACAGGCTACAGGTCAAAGCTAGCGTTCTTCAATATAAGAAAACTATCGATAAGCTCGAGAACACGCCGCCTGCCGGTCGTCTGGTCATCCACATTTCGTCGGATCTCAAGCGCTGGGCTAACACCCCGGCGGATGTACAGCTGCGGGCGGGAGACACGATTTACATTCCCAAGCGGCCGGGCATGATTTTGGTGGATGGCGCGGTGTACAACCCAAGTGGCATCAGCTACAAGCCCGGGAAAGATGCCGGATGGTACTTGAGACAGGCGGGTGGTCCAACTGCAATGGCGAACCGAAAGGGCATCTTCGTGGTTCGGGCGGATGGTTCCGTTGCCGGCGGGGCGGGCAGCATGTTTAGCGGGGGCGTGGAAAGCGCGGAATTGCGTCCCGGCGATATGGTGGTTGTGCCCGAACAGGTTTACGTATTCAGTGACAAGTTCAAAACCACTCTTGCAGTCGGCCAAGTCGCAGCCTCGATCGGTTCGGCGATCGCGGTCGCGGCCTACTATGGGACTCATTAATGGCTCCGGGAACCGCGCTTGATAAGGCTATCACTCGTGGCTTGGTCTGAATTTTGATAGCCGCTGTTGGGAAATGGTGCGTCTTGGCGGCTCTATTATTGAGTGTCCAGTTTGGGGCCAGCCAGACCAGCGATAACGGGTCGCAGCAAGCTGCTGCCGGACAGCAAGCACCAGCACCAGACCAGCATTCACCTATCAAGGATGGGCCTCCGGATCGGCCGGACCCCGGCGCCGATCCGGAAAATCGGTTGCTCTCGCCATTTCTGAAGCACCTCGCAGAAGATCAAAAGCGGTTCTGGACAAGTCCGATGCACGTCCAAACCAAAGATATGAAGTGGATCCTGCCGGCCGCAGGCGTCACCGCTGCCTTCATCGCCAGCGATAGCTGGTGGTCGAAACAGGTACCGCTGAGTCACGTGGATACCAGCAAGAAGATTTCGGATTACAGCGTGTACTCTTTCATCGGCCTCAGCGGCGGTTCGTTCCTTTTAGGTCAGATCAAACATGATGACCATCTGTCGGAAGCGGGATTATTGGCTGGCGAGGCTGCTCTTAATGCGTCAGCCGTAGCTTACGCCTTTAAAGAAATCACACAGCGACAACGTCCCTACCAGGGAAATGGTCACGGTAACTTCTTCGCGGGAGGGACTTCATTTCCTGCCGAACATGCCGCCATTGCTTGGTCCGTGGCCAGTGTCTGGGCGCACGAGTATCCTGGCTGGCTCAGCCAGACAGCAGCATATGGCTTAGCTTCCGCTGTGACCATCACACGAGTGACGTCGAAACAACATTTCGCCTCCGATGCCATCATTGGCAGCGCCTTGGGTTGGTATTTTGCCCGGCAAGTTTACCGAGCCCATCACGATCCCGAAGTGGGCGGCTCGGGGTGGGGCAACGTCTTCGAAGAAAGAACCGGGGATAAGGTGCGCGACCCAAACTACATGGCCTCACCATATGTCCCCCTGGACAACTGGATCTACCCGGCGCTGGAGCGTCTCATAGCCTTGGGCTACATCCAATCTGACGTTGTAGGGATGCGCCCGTGGACGCGAATGGCATGTGCTCGCCTGCTCGATGATGCTGAAGACAAATTCCCCGACAACGGACTCGAAGAGGGCGTTCCGGGACGGACTTATGCGGCCTTGACTGATGAATTCAAGTCAGAGATCGCAAGGCTGGACGGAGCGGCGAATGTCGATGCGCACGTTGATTCCGTCTATACCAGGATGATGGGAATTTCGGGCACACCGCTTCGAGATGGCTATCACTTCGGGCAAACCATCGTTAATGATTACGGCAGGCCCTATTGGGCTGGTTTCAATAACGTCACGGGATTAAGTGCGGATGTGGAGGCTGGACCGGTCTCCGTGTATTTTCGTGGAGAGTATCAACACGCGCCTGCAATGCCGTCAGAATCGCAGCAAACACTTGCGGCAACGGCTGCGGCAGATGGCATTCCTCCCTTGGCCAATGGCACCGCTGTGGCCAACCAAGTCGAATTGCTCGATAGCATGGCTTCAGTCAACATAAACAACGTCCAGATTTCCGTCGGGAAGCAGAGCGCTTGGCTGGGCCCGGGAGAATCGGGCTCGCTGCTTATGAGCAATAATGCAGCCCCGTTCCCGATGGTGAAGATTGACGATATAATGCCGCACAAAATCCCCGGACTGCTGGGCATCCTCGGCCCATTTCGTACGGAGTATTTTATTGGACAGCTTTCCGGACAGCAGTGGGAATATTGCACCGCACCAATATGCCAGTCGTATCCTGCATACCCCAATATCGCAGGCCCAAATATCTCGCCCCAGCCTTTTATTCATGGGGACAAGATAAGTTTTCAACCCACTCCGAATTTAGAGTTTGGCATGGGCATCACCGCGATGTTCGGTGGACCCGGCTTGCCTGTAACTTTCGGCAATTTCTTTCGCACTTATTACGCTCATTCTTCGACTGCGACGAGAGATCCGGGCAAGCGAATTTCCGCCGCAGATTTCACATATCGAGTGCCCGGTCTAAGAAATTGGCTGACCTTTTATATGGACTCGTTGGTAGTGGACGAGATTTCACCGATCGGCTCGACCCGGGCTACCGTCAATCCTGGTATTTATTTGCCACAGCTGCCGAAAATACCAAAGTTGGAGTTTAGGGCCGAGGGAATCAACGAGTCCAGAACCCACGAGTTCGCACCGGGCTTCGTTTATTACGATTTGCGCCGCTACCGCTCCGGTTATAGTAACGACGGAGATCTTCTGGGAAGTTGGATTGGACGAGCCGGTCGGGGCGGCCAGGGTTGGCTGACCTATTCGTTCACACCGCGCAATACTTTGCAGTTGGGTTATAGGCTTCAGACTGTCTCCCCTGCCTTCATTGGAGGTGGCAGGCTGGTTGACTATTCGGGTCGAACTGAATTCATGGTGTCGAAAAGCATCTCGGTTTCAGGGCTCCTGCAATATGAGGCATGGTGGTTCCCAGTCTTGTCGCAGACTGGTAAAACAGATGTGACGGCATCTTTGACGGTTACGTTTCGGCCCCGTTGGCATGGGGCAGCTTCTCCTAGATGAGGTTTTTGGTTGCAACGTCTCTCTTGAGAAAATGAGATGAATGAACTTTCCCGGTTGAGAATGCTACTGTGAGGCCAGCCACGGAACAGGAAAACTCGATTCGGCAGCTTCAAGTCGAAGTCGCTGAAGCCGACCATCGTAACGGCGGAAACTCGACTACACACTCTGTCCACGAGGGTCTGGATTGGGCTTGGTTATTGTGGGAAAAGCGCCGAGTCTTGGCGCGTTGGATGATACGCGGTCTCGTGGCCGCGACAATCATTGCGTTCCTGATACCGAAACAGTATGAGTCAACGGCTCGCCTAATGCCTCCCGATACCGCAGGAAGTTCTGGCCTGGCGATGATGGCGGCCATGGCCGGCGGCGGTGGTTCTGGCGGGGCCAGTTCCGGTGGCGGGGCGAGCAGCTTACTCGGAGGCGGATCCTCTGTGGGGGGCCTTGCCTCACAGCTGTTGGGCACACATGATCCTGGCGCACTCTGGTCGGACATGTTGAAGAGTCGCAGCGTGCAGGATCATATTATCGATCGATTCGACTTGCGGAAGGTTTACGGGGTGAAGTACTACGACGCGGCATGCAAGAAACTTACAAAGTACACTGACGTTTCCGTGGACCGCAAGAGTGGCGTCATCACCATCGTTGTTACTGATCGAGACAAACAGCGCGCTCAAGCGATAGCCCGCGCCTACATCGACGAACTCGACCGCGTCGTCGCTTTGGTCTCAACATCGTCCGCACGCCGGGAGCGGATATTCCTCGATCAGAGGATTCAACAGGTGAACCATGATCTCGACGAAGACTCCAATAAATTCGCACAGTATGCCAGCACAAATACCGTGATCGATGTTGACTCGCAAACAAAGGCGATGGTGGATGGAGCCGCTG
>JBAPQU010000074.1:0-6871 GCA_049280795.1 Candidatus Sulfotelmatobacter sp. | reverse complement strand
GAAACCACCAGCACGCGGCGCGCTTGATCCACGTCCAGCGAAACCTCGGTTGCCCCCGGAGAATCCCCGGTTGCCTGCGTAGCCTCGGTTACCTTCAGCGCCCCGGTTAACGGCAGTCCCGCGATTGCTGCCGGCGAAGCCGCGGGACGCCCCCGCGTAGCCTCGAGACGCGCCCGCATATCCGTGACCTGCGGTCGAGCCATACCCGCGACCCGCATATCCGCGCGCTCCGAATGCACCATGCGCGGAAGAGAATCCTCGATAATTTCCATGCACAAACGCGGCGTGGTTATAAAATCCTCGGCCCCGGAAAGCCCAAGGGTGGCCGCCGAAGAAAACTCCACCGTGGAAACCCCAGCCGACGCCCCATCCATGCCATCCCCAGCCGAAACCGAAGAACGGCCAGACCGGAAAGCCCAAGCCGAACGAAATGTATGGGCCGCCAAATCCAACGCCCCACCACGGATAGAACCCGGGCCACACGCCTACGGGATATCCGTACACATACGCTGGGTTGTAAGTAGGCACATACACCACATCCGGATCCGCAGGCTGTATGTCTACATCCGGGCCCTGCTCGTAGACGCGCTGTTGAGGCGTAGTCCGCAGATTGCCCGCGTCGTAAGCCTTGTGACGCATGTACTGGACCGCTTGCATCACATCATCTTGCTGGTTCTGATAGGCCTGGCCCAGCTCAGAGGTCCACGACAAATCCCTGTCCAGGTTCGCCAGCACTGTGGGAAACTCCACGAGTGCCTTCACGCTGGGATCCCAATCCTGTCCGTCCGCTTGTGCCGCCAAATCCCGTCCCTTCAAACCCGGGTTCGCCTGCACCATCCGGTTCGCCTCCACAACCTGCGTTGGATACTCCGAGGCGGCCAGTATCTGGGCCACGAGCGAATCGGGATACAACGCAATCGGAGCTACCAGCTTATGCAGCTGCTCAGGAGGCAATGCTGTGTATTGGCGTTGATCCGGCCCCGTCGGAGGCGGAGGCGCCTGTCCTTGGTATGCATCTTGATCTTGCGGTGGTGGAGGCGCGACATCCTGAGGCGCGCTCTGATCCGGCGCATTGTATTGCGGCGCGGCCTGCGCTGCCGGAGGTGCCTGATCCAACTGCGCGTTCACACCCGCTGCGGGCTTGTCCATCGACTGGTCCTGCGCCCACAAGGAAGGACCAGTCCCGAGCGCCATGGCGCTTGCCAATACCGCGGTAAGAAGCGTATTCGAAATTTTAGTTTTCATAACGTCCCCCAGAACTCCTGTTATGATTGAACACTGGAAATGGGGAAGAGTTCCGTTCTTTTGATGGACTTAGGCGGTTGATTTCAGCCAGGCAGTGGTGGATTTCACGCAATCAACGAAGAGAGGACAAACTCTAGTTTTCCTGATTTACAGTGGCTGCGAGAAAAATATTTTTGCTAAAAGTCAGGTTCGCACGCTTGCCCAGAGCCTTGTCGGCGGCTCTAAAGTCCAAGGTGCTGATATCAGCGTGACACTCATGAACCCAGCGGCACGCCCGGAGTAAGCTGAGAATGCCTATGGCGCTTTCCCGAACCATTCCTCGAACCATTCGAGCGAGCGCAGCGCGTAGTCCCGCGAGTCGGCGGGTTTTATAAACGCATGCCCTTCGTTCGGATAGACCACCAGCCTGGTCGGGACGTGCATATCCTCCAGCGCGTGCCACCACTCGACCGATTGCTCCATCGGCACTTCGCCATCCCGGTCACCAACTAGGATTAACGTGGGCGTCTTCACCGCCTTAACAAAGTGCATCGGATCGCTCTTCGCATATACCGCGGGATCGTCATACACGGATGCGCCGAAGAACGGAATCATCCACTCGTCGATATCGTTAAGCCCGTAGTAACTCAACCAATCGGAAAGACCGGCGCCCGCCACTGCCGCCGCAAAACGCGGCGTCTGAGTCTCCGCCCACATGGTCATATATCCGCCGTAGCTGTGACCACGGATGCCGATGCGCTTGGTGTCGATGGGATATTCTTTGGAAAGCGCGTCCACGCCCGCCATGATGTCGCGATAATCGCCGCCGCCAAAATCTTTTACGTTGCCCTGCGTGAACGCTTCTCCCTGTCCATAACTGCCGCGCGGGTTCGGGCAAAGAGCAAAGTATCCCATCGCCGAAAGCGGGCCCGCACCACGCTCATCCCAGCGCGAAGCACACGCGGCGGATGGACCTCCATGCACGCTGACGATGAGTGGATATTTTTTGCCGGGAGAGAAGTCCTTGGGCAGCATCAACCACCCTTGCACCCGCGTGTCGCCATTCATCCAATGCACGTTGCGCATCTCACCCCACGCCGACTTGAGACCAGCATTAAGATTGGTGAGTTGCTTCCACTTTCCAATGGCGCCCGCCCACACTTCCGGCGGAGTATTCGCCGCCTGGCGAACAATGGCCACGCTGACTTCACTCTCGGCAACCGACTTTGAGATCCAGGCAGCCCCGGCCGGATAAGCCGTTTCTTCCCCCTTCCAGAACAACTGGATCGGACCTCCTTTAGCGCTCACGCTGCCAAAGCCGTAATTTCCGTCGACATTTTCTGCAAACACGATGCGATCCGGTGCTGCCCAGGCAACCGCATAGGGTGACGCCTTAATTTCGGGAGTAAGATTTCGCGCCGGACCTCCAGTGATCGGTACTACATGGACGTCGCCGCCGGTCGACCCCTCATCGCTCATCAGTCCTTCGATGAACGCCACGTTCTTTCCATCCGGAGAAACGCGCGGGTCCGCAATTTGCAGCTTCGGTTTGTAAATATCGCGCATCTCACCCGTCTGCGCATTCACCAGATAAAGGTGCGCAACCCACCAATTGGCATCGCCCGAACCGTGCGCGGCACTTGCCGCCCAGGCTTGGCCGTCAGGAGTCCAGTCATACTCATAGACATAGACATCGGCAGGCGTAACTTGCATGAGATGGTCCGTGCTCAAGTCGATGGTCGTAATACGCTGCTCGAAGATTTCCTGGCCGATGACTCCAGCAAGCGGCGTCATGGGCTGCAGCGGTCCCGCCGCGCGCGGCATACCCTCGATGAATAGCAGAGCAAGCTTCGATCCATTCGGAGAGAAGCGTGGTGCCTGCGCGTAGCCCTTCAGGTCTGCATGCTTCGCAAGAGCGGAGCCATCGGCTCCTGCGGTCCAAAGCTGAGCAGAGGGAACATCGCCGGGAAGGTCGGCGAGAAAGGCGACGCGCTTACTGTCCGCGGACCACGCCACATCGCGCAGCGCAAGATTGCCTTCCACAGCAATCGCATGCGATGAGCCGCCGCTAACAGAAGTTACAGTGATTTTATCGTCGACAATATATGCGACCTGGCTTCCGTCGGGAGAGAGCGCAACCTCAGCGATCCGCTTGGCGTGCGGCATCGAGTCCAGCACGGTGGCGGCGCGCGAGTTGGCATTTTGGTCTTGCGCAAAAAGAGAAGAACAGAAAAACACCGATGCGATGACATAAACAATTGCACACCGAAACCGGAACGAGTTGGGTCGTAAATTCATGGCTGGAGGAGTATATCCGACCGGAATCCGCACTCGCATCTTCCCTGCTCAGCCATCTCCGGGTATCCTCAACGTTCACGATGCGAAAGCATTTTCTATGAAATCCAAACTGCATGTCGCCGTGGTTGGAGCCGGCGCCTTCGGAGGCTGGGCTGCGCTTCATCTGCTTGAGCGTGGAGCCAGCGTCACCTTGCTCGATGCCTGGGGTCCGGGCAACTCGCGCGCCTCTTCGGGCGGCGAAACTCGCATCATGCGCGGAACGTACGGTCCCGACCAACCCTACACAAAATTGGCCGCACGCGCGCTTACTCTCTGGCAGAAATACGAACGGCGGTGGAAGCGCCAATTTCTGCACCGCACCGGCGTTCTCTGGATGGTCAGCAGCCGCGACGACGCTTACGAACGCGGCTCGCTTTCGATGCTTCGCGAAGCGCGAATCAAGTTTCGGGAATTCTCCACTCCTGAGATGAAAAAGCGCTGGCCGCAAATCAACTTCGAAGACGTTCGCTGGGGAATCTACGAGCCCGAGGGCGGATACCTTGACGCGCGAGTCAGTTGCCAGGCCGTGGTCGATGCGTTCATCGCCGAAGGCGGAAACTATCGTCAGATCGCGGTCTTGTCCGGCCAACTGGAGCACGCGCCTCTTCGCAGCCTGAGTCTTTCGGATGGCTCGCGGCTCAAAGCCGATTGCTACCTCTTTGCCTGCGGACCGTGGCTCGGCAAATTGTTTCCTGAAACTCTGGGCCGGCTTATTCAACCAACCAAGCAGGATATTTTCTTCTTCGGAGCGCCCGCCGGGGACCCGCGCTTCAGCGACGTGCAGCTTCCGGTTTGGGGCGATCACGGCAAGCGTTTCTTCTACGGCATCCCGGGAAGCGACAACCGTGGCTTCAAGGTTGCCGACGATACACGCGGGCACGCGTTCGATCCTACTTCCGGCGAGCGCGTGGTCAGCCAGGCCACGCTGAAGCGAGTGCGCGAGTATATGGCCTTTCGCTTTCCCGCGATGAAAGATGCTCCACTGATCGAGACCAGGGTTTGCCAGTACGAGCAAACTCCGGACAGCAACTTCATTTTGGATCGACATCCGCGGATGGAAAACGTGTGGCTGCTAGGAGGAGGGTCCGGACACGGCTTCAAGCACGGGCCCGCTCTGGGGGAACTGATAGCGGAACTTATCGTGAAAGATGGTGAGGCGGATGCAGTTTGGCGGATTTCGAGATTCTCGAAGCGGCGCGAAAAATCAAAAGCTTAAACACAGAGAACACAGAGTCACACAGAGGAATTTACCCTGTGTTCCTCAGTGCCCCCTGTGTTTAAGGTTTTGACTACTGAATCGAAATCACGCTAGCCGACTCGCCAGCTTTAATCTCTCCCACACGCGCCACCACCTTCCGCGCAAATGAAAAGATCGACTTGGCATGCGGCGAATTCTCGCCCTCGAGCACGATCGGCTTTCCGCCATCTCCGGACTTGCGCACTTCCGGGTCAAGTTCAATGCTTCCCAGAAATGGCACGCCAAAATGCTGCGCCATCTTCTCCGCGCCGCCGCGCGAGAAGATATCGATCTCGTGGTTGCAGTGCGGGCACACAAAATAGCTCATGTTCTCGACAACGCCCACCAGGTCCACCTTCATCTGCCGGAACATTTCGATAGCCTTGCGCGCATCCTGCAGCGAAACGTCGGAGGGAGTCGAAACCACCACCGCGCCCGTCAGCGGCACCGACTGCACCAGCGACAACGCGATATCGCCCGTGCCCGGCGGCAGGTCGATGACCATGTAATCCAGATGTCCCCAATCCACCTGCCCGAGAAACTGCTTCACGATCTGGTGCAGCATGGGACCGCGCCAGATAATGGGCTTGTCGCCGGGATTGAGAAATCCAACCGAGATTACTTTCAGCCCATGCGCCTGCAGCGGGTCGATGCGGTTTTCCGCGCCCACCTTCGGCTGCCCGTTCACGCCCAGCATCAGCGGCACGTTCGGCCCATATACATCGGCATCGAGCAGGCCAACTTTGTGTCCCATCTTGGCCAGCGCGACGGCCAGGTTTACCGCCAGCGTGGTCTTGCCAACGCCTCCCTTGCCCGAACCAACGGCGATGATGGCATCGACTCCGGGCAACGGCTGCGGGCCCGGCGCCGGCTGACCGGTATGAGGCATATGTGCATTCAAGGGATCACACTCCAAGGATGAATTGCGACGATTAGGCTGAAGCCAAGTGCAATTATACAGGGCGGAGGTGATGGGATGGCGGTAGCCGAGCCACAAGCAAGTCCACAATTTGATCACTGCTTCCATTTCAGCAGCGCCAAATTCAGCTATCCTTTGTCTCCTTTGTGGCAGCATCTTTGGAATCGGCGGTTTGCTCTTTCTTCTCCAAGTCTTCAGTTGCCTTCACGTCTATAGCTTCGGATACGGAAGTATCTTTGGCTTCGCGAACCTTAACGTCGGTCGCTGAGCTGGGATCTGGCTCCATCAAATCCTGTTTGCCAAAGCTTTCAAGATACGCGGAAAGGAACGGGTTAGGTTTAGTGAGGCCCTCCAGATATTGGGTGACCGTTTGGTTTGTTCTGGTGAGCTCGTCAAGTTGAGCTGAGATTGGATTGAATTTAGTCAGCTGGGATAAGTGAAGCGCCGCCGCGGCTGCCGGATCGGAATTGAGGGTGCCCAACAGGTCCGCGAGGGTTCTCATTTTCATCGGATTGGGATCCACAGTCTTCAGCATCTGTTCGACGGCTCCCGCCGTAACTTGCCGACTTTGACGTTGTGACTCGATCTCCCTTAGCTCGGTAGCTGCCTTCTCAACCGACTTCGCCTCCTTTTTGAGATCCAGAAACTTACTCGCGTGCGTGACAAACTGCGCAGGCTTGTACATATGGAATGTTACCTTTGCTTCGAGAAACATCTCATGGATCAGCTCTGGCCTGGGCCTTCCCTCTTTGGTCCACCAGTCTTCTTTTGTCTCCGCGGTTACGAATATGAGAGGTTTTTTTTGTTCTCTCGCTAGATCTAACAGTTGGAACCAGAGAACCACATCTCCGTAACGTCGGTGTCCCTGCTTCTGTTGTTCGTCTTTGTATCCTGGGGGATTTTTTCAGCGAACCTCTGGGCTGCCTTCTGGAGGGTCGTTTGCAAAACTTCTGGTGGATACTGAGCACCAACCTTGCCATCAAATAGTTTCGCGAGCTTCGCTTCAATTTCGTCCTTCTTTGAGTAGTTCGGATGCTTGCTTCTCAGCTCTTGAAGCAGCTTTTCTAGTCCACAACGGCTGTTCTGCCTCAGTTGGAAATGGAGGGAGCGTTCGTCCGTTAAGATAGCGGAGCGAACGTATGAGGAAGGAACGG
>JBAPQU010000073.1:0-5271 GCA_049280795.1 Candidatus Sulfotelmatobacter sp. | reverse complement strand
TCGCCATCACTTCGGCGCGCGACAAGATGCCGTTTGAAGTCACGCCGTTCTATCCGCGGCTGGCACGCTGGGGTAGCTCGAACGCTCCTGCCGCACCAGCCACATCGGCTGCCAACGGGCCCTCGGGGAATTAGGTTATGTAGCGCCGGCCTCTGGCCGGCAGTCTGTCGCCAAGACGGCGGCGCTACTAAGTTGCAATAAGACGCAGGCCGGGATCCGGAATCATCTTCCGGGATACCCGGCCTTCGTTTATTTGCGACGCCCTAGTATTGCGAGGCCCAAGACGCCCTTAGTTCTGTGCTCGGACACTGCCGGGACACTGCCGGTCAATACGGTGTCAGCTCTCCATAAGGCCCTGAACTCGCCCTTCCGTAATCTTCTGTTCTGCCTGCCCAACTCACATACTGGACTTACCCCCATGGCGTACTTCCCCCCACGGCGGGCACCGCGTGCCCCGCGAACCCGCTTTGCAGAAACCACTCCCGCTGTTCTTCGCTGCGTGGACGGTCATCGTGTACGCGGCAAATTGCAGTCCATCTCACTCAGCGGCGGTTTGCTCGGTTTGCCTAAGCCGCTGGACTGCGGCACCCAAGTGAAGTTGATGTTTCTGACCGGCAGTGGATCGGTGCTGGGCGTGGCGGAAATGCTGAGTCCCATCACCTGGAGTCTTCAGCCCTTCAAGTTCGTCAAACTTTACGACGACGACGAAATCAGGCTGCAAGCGGCGATTCAATCCTCGCTGGATCGGACCCGTCGCACGCTCGGAATAGGACCTCGTAATCCCTAGCCTTTGTTTACTGGTGCCCAGTACCTAGTGCCCAGTGCTTTAGTGTCAACTGGCGAAGCGAGCTTCGACTAAGGAAGGTTCGACTAGGTACTGGCTACTAGGTACTGGCTACTAGGTACTAGGGTTTACTTTCTTCCCCGGCAGTCCGGCCGGATTTTCCTGCGTGCGTTCACGGAAGGTTCCACGCATGCCCGCCGCCAATTTCACGCTTGACTCGCCGAACTTGTCGCGCAGGCGATCGGCGGCGGCCAGCGCATCTTTCCATCTCTGTTGACGACCGTCTTCGAGCAGGTTGATCTGCTCGGCCTGCTCTTCGAAAGATGACGCCTGCACTCCCAGCAGCCGCACTTCCCTGCCCGGCTTCCAGTTCTTGCGAAACAGTGCGCGCACTTGTTCAAAGATTTCACCGTCGAGCTGGGTTGCCGCCGGCAAGGTATGCGCGCGTGTAATGGTAGTGAAATCTTTGTAGCGCAGCTTGAGTTGAATGGTGCGCGTGTAGAAGTTCGCTTCCCGCAAGCGACGCGCCACCATCTCCGAAAGCCGCATCAGCGTGGCCTCGAGCTGGCTCACGTCCGCGGTGTCTTCGTTGTAGGTGTGCTCATGGCTGATCGATTTTGCCGCCGTGTCCGCGCCGACCTCGCTATCGAACCATCCTCCGGCATCTTCGCCGCGCGCTTTGCCCGCCAGCGCCAATCCCCATTTGCCGAAGCGCGCTTCCAATTCAGATTCTTCCAGCCGCGCCAGGTCTCCCACCATCTTGATGCCCAACTCGTGCAGATGGCTCTCCGTCACTTTCCCTACGCCCGGAATCGCCCGCACATCCAAGGGCGCGAGAAATTTTGCTTCCTGTCCGGGAGCAATCCACAGCACGCCGTTGGGCTTGGCCTGCGCGGAGGACACCTTCGCAATCAGTCGCGAAGAACCGATGCCGATCGAACAATTCAGCTGGGTTTCATCCTTCATCCGCTGGTGCAGTTTGTGCGCGGCTTTGAGCGGCGGACCGTGCAGCCGAGCCGTCCCCGTCATATCGAGATAGGCTTCGTCGATCGAGGCCATCTCCACCTGCGGAGAGAATGCCTGAAGCACTTTGTAAACTTTTTCTGAGTACTCACGGTACCGTTCTAAGTGGCCGTTGACGAAGATGGCATGCGGACAAAGCTTGGCCGCAGTTCGCAGCGGCAGCGCCGAATGCACTCCGAACTTTCGCGCCTCATACGATGCCGCGGAAACCACGCCACGCTCGTGGCGTTGTCCGCCAACGACCACGGCTTTGCCTTTCAGTGAGGGATCGAACAACTCTTCCACCGAGACGAAGAACGCGTCCATATCGACGTGGAAGATGGTGCGGGCGAACGCGGACTGGTGGGATGCAGACATGCTGCAAGAATTTTAGCAGCAGTTTGATTGTCATCCAGAACTGGATGCCCCACCCGTGGCAGTTTCACGGGTGGGCCGCCGATGATGATGGGATCATGAGATTTTGCGGACGCGAAGCTCTGCTTTCCGGGCCTCATTGACCAGAACGGGCCCGGGTTCACAATAGGCATAATGGCGGAAGCTGCTCCACCGCCACTCCTCGGGCTTCATCACTAAGCCCCGCTCGACGGGATTGCGGTGCATGTAACGCAGTTTTTCCAGTCGTTTTTTCTCAGTGAAGACAACGAAATCGTAGAAGCGGCGTTGCCAGACGTGTCCCGCAGCGATCGGTGTGTTCCACAGCGCGTCTATCTCGGCCCCGGTCTTAGCGCGAAGCTCGCGCAGCAACCGATGGGCGAAAGTTTGTTTCAACGCGGCCAACACCAGCGAAGGATTCCCGCGCTCCGGCTCGGTAAAAAGAAGATGGACATGCTCAGGCATAACCACGTAACCAACAACTACAAATTTGTGGCGCTGACGAACCCGCTCCATGACCTCGAGAAAGAGATCGCGGGAGCGGGGCGTGCCGAGAAGGGGACGGCGCTGATAGCAACTTGTGGTGATGAAATGGGTGTATCCAGCGCCGTAGTAGCGGTGCAGGTTTGTCGGCATGGGAATGATGTAACACGAACTGGGAGATTTCGCTGTGATCGGTGAATATGCAGGGACGGTTCGCAGCAGCCCACCCGTGAAACTGCCACGGGTGGGGCATCCGATGTCGTTTTGGATTCGGGCTGCGCCATCACAATCCCGTGCGCTCAAGCCCGAACCGCTGTTAGAATCCGCCTCATGGCCGGACGCGCTATCAGGATCAGCAGCCGCATCGCATTTTTTCTTTGCGGGGCGGTTTCGCTTTTTACGGCTGCCCCTTACTTCGTGGAGCGAGGCGAAGATCTGCCGGTGCAGAGCGAATGGATCATATTCGTGGTTGTGCTGGGATTGATTGGTGTTTTGAACGTGGTCGTTACGTTTCTACCCCGCTCGTGGATCGCGAAAGCCTGCAAGAAAGACCGGGACGATGCACGCTTGTTTTCAGCGCCCCTCAAACTCCTCGGCAGCTTCGCGGCACTTTTCTATGTCCTGGCGCTCGTCGCCTATTTCGCTCCGCATAACTGGAATCTCAGTTCCCAACTGATGCTTATGGTGTGTCCGATGTATTTGGTGAAGATGACGATCGATCCCCCGCCAATGATAATCTTTTTCCTGCTAGCTCCCATGAACGCGGCGGTGTACGGCGCACTTGGGGCTAGCTTGGGATATGCCCTGTTGGCGTTTCGCAGGCGGCATTAAGGGATATCGGCGAGAGAGTTTGAGCAAAATCGCCCTGATTACATCAGTTATCTACCACTGGCAGTCTTTGTGCGGAACCATAGGGATTCGGGCGGTGTCCATTTGAAATAGACATTCGAGCTCGATTCGCTATGAGGGCAGGAGCTATCAGCGTTTCGGTAATCATCATACTTTTCGGCGCTTTGGCATATCTGGAATTATCCCCCGACCAAAAGCCTCTCCTTACGTCTCTTCCGGCCCTTGCGGCTATATCTAGTTGCAGAGAGCCGGGACCAGGGATGAGAAGGATCGGCGAGCAAACGGCCCTTCAATTCGACGTTCCGATAAAAGACTTCGCAATTTCCGAAGGCTCGACCGACGCGCCCCCGCCAATACATGTTTTCGGCATAAAGCCTAAGAACAGCACGGCTTGGTTGAGCATCTCGTGGGGCGAAGAGATAACTCGGACGAGGCGCAGTGGCATGCCACCTGATCCGATTCTCGATTCATCGAAGGTTGGTCCATCCGGCAATGTTGGGAGACGGAGGGTACTTGACGATAGGGGGGAAAACGATCGGTGAAGAGTCCTGGGAATATTGGGGAGAAGGCGAGCGTTGGAGGCGCGTTCATCTGCTCGGACGGCTTCACGTCAGTTATGGCTCTGAAAACGAAAGGGACGCTCGCAGCTACGGCTCAGTTCATGAGCGAGACGCCGCACTTTTTGACCAGATCATAAATTCCGCTGTTGGTTGTCCTCTTCGGGCGGATGACATGGGATGGTTCACCGACGAGGTGCTGGACGAAAAGTCCGGGTTCCTAGACGCTTGGCGATAAATCCCCATTGCACCCATTGACTGGCCCTTTCGGCTTCATATCATACAACGGCTCTAAACCAGAATTTTCTCCGCCGCGGCTTGCGGCGCCCCGCGCATCTGCCGCACTTTGTCGTAAACCTTCCCATACTCCCGCGCCGAAGCGTTCCAGGAAAAATCTTTGTTCATGCCGTTGCGCATCAGCACCTGCCAGGAAGTCTGATCGCGATACGCCTGCAGCGCATGTTTGATAGTCAGTAGCAGAGACTCGCCGTTATATTCCGTGAATTTGAAGCCCGTGCCTTTACCGGAGCGCGCGTCCCAGGGCTCGATGGTATCGTCGAGGCCGCCGGTGGCGCGGACGATGGGCACCGTGCCGTACTTCAGGCTATAAATTTGATTCAGCCCGCAGGGCTCGTATCTCGAGGGCATCAGGAACATATCGGACCCGGCTTCGATCTTGTGCGCGATGGCGTTGTCGTAAGCCACCTTCAGCGCAATCTTGTTGGGAAACTGTTTGTTAAGCCGGGCAAACATTTCTTCATACACTTTGTCGCCCGAGCCCAGAACCACCATGATCATTTCTTCGCGCGCCAGCCGGTCCATGATCTGCGCAATCAGATCAAAACCTTTCTGCGCCGCGAAGCGCGACACGATGCCAATCACCGGAGTCTTGGCATCGGTATTGGTCACTCCAAACGTCGTCAGGAGATCCTGCTTGCACTTCGCCTTGCCCGCTAAATCCTGCGGCGAATATTTTGCCACGATGAACTTATCCGCCTGCGGGCTCCACTCGTCGTAGTCGACTCCGTTCAGAATTCCGGTGACGGTGGCAGCGCGGGCGTGCAGTACGCCCTCCAGTCCAAAGCCGTATTCCGCAGTCTGAATTTCCTGGCTGTACTTGCGGCTCACGGTGGTGACGTAGTCGGAATAAGTGAGCGCACCTTTCAGAAAATTTACCTGCCCAAAGAATTCCATCTTCGAGAT
>JBAPQU010000072.1:0-8984 GCA_049280795.1 Candidatus Sulfotelmatobacter sp. | reverse complement strand
CCACAACCTTCGCTCAGGATGACAAATCTAAGGAGTGTGAATGAGTAAGATATTGGTTTCGATTGTGATGGGGAGTGATTCTGACCTTGAGATTATGCGCGAGGCGGGGAAGGCTTTGGATGAATTCGGGATCGCTTATGAGATGGATGTGACGTCGGCGCACCGGTCGCCGGAGCGGACGGCTGACTTTGCGCGAAAGGCTGCGGGGCGCGGGGTTTGCGTGATTATTGCGGGAGCGGGAGGCGCGGCGCACTTGGCCGGGGTGATTGCGGCTCACACTACTTTGCCGGTGATTGGCGTGCCGATTCCTTCGACTTCGTTGCAGGGGATGGATTCTTTGCTGGCGACGGTGCAGATGCCGGCGGGGATACCGGTGGCGACGGTGGCGATCGGGAAGCCGGGGGCGACTAATGCCGGAATTCTGGCGACGCAGATGATTGCGTTGGCCGATGGATCTATCGCGAAGAAGCTTGAGGCTCATAAAGAGAAGCTGGCGCGGGGCGTGGAGGAGAAGTCGAAGAAGTTGAAGAGCTCGCTGGCGGGTTAATTTTTTTGTTGGGGTGAACGTAGTGGCTTCCTGGCGAAGGGGGCGAGGGATTCAAGGAAGCGGCGAATCTGATCGCGGTCTGGCTCAGTAATCTGGATGAACTTCAGGCCGATGCCCAGACCGGGGGTTCGGTGAGTGACTTCGGCATCTGCCCAGGCTTTGGTTTGTCCGAACCAAATGCCTACTTTTAGCTTGGTTCCAGGCTCCAGGGGGATGGGCATTTCCACGTAGCATCCGCCGAGGCTGAGGTCAGCTACCGTGCCCCAGAAAGATGCTCCCTGGACGTGAACCTCGACGGAGTTCTGACAGCGAAAACGGGGATCGATGCGGTGTTCGACGTTTGCCAACTGAAAGTCATCGGCTGCATCCGGGGGTAGAGGGAAGTCCCAGAGCGGTTTTTGGGGAGCGATGTTGAGCAGGCCGACGTGGCCGGCTTTGGGTGTTCCTGGTCCCCCGATCCACTTGACACGGAAGTGCACGCGATTTGCGCCGTAGGTTAGGCCGACGATTTCGTCGAGACTTAGTTTGGAGCGCACTCCAGCCAACTCGGTCCCATTGCGGCTGATGTTGACGGCGAGAACCTTCTCGGAAAAGACTTGACCGCCACTGTCGGTACCGAAAATACGTACCGGGACTGCGATTTCCTTGCGAGGCTGGCTACGCCTGCCCATCCGTTCGAGCAACCTCCATTGAGGATAGGAGAAGGTACTCAAGAAATTAGATTTTGTCCATAAGGGACCGTGGTGGAGGCTGGCCTCGCTTCACTCGGCGGACAGCCGAGGGCGGCTGTCCCCACTAAAACCTTAAGGTGGTTGTCCACACAAACAGCTTAGAGCTTCAAGCTTTTCAGGTAGTCGCGGAATGGTTGGCCTAAGTCGTCGCGTTTTAGGGCGAATTCTACGGTGGCTTTTAGGAAGCCCAGTTTATCTCCAGTATCGTGGCGGCGGCCTTCGTAGACGTAGGCGTACATTTTTTCTTTTTGTAACAGGAGGCGCATGCCGTCGGTGAGTTGCAATTCTCCGCCGGCGCCTACAGGAGTGTCGGCCAGGCATTCGAAGATCGCTGGGGTGAGAATGTAGCGGCCGATGATGGCGAGATTTGAAGGCGCGTCTTCAGGCTTGGGCTTCTCCACCATATTTTTTATTTCGAAGAGCCGATTGCCGAAGCGAGTGTCGTTGACGGGCTTTACGTCGAGGACGCCGTAGGATGAGATCATTTTGCCTTCGATGGCTTGCGTCGCCAAGACTGAGCACTGGGTCTGGTCGAAGACCTCGACCATTTGTTTGAGGCAAGGGACCTTGGCGTCGATGACATCATCGGCTAGGAGGACGGCGAAGGGTTCGTTGCCCACGAGTTCGCGGGCCATGAGCACGGCGTGGCCGAGGCCGAGAGCTTCTTTCTGGCGGACGTAGGCAACGTGAATCATGTCGGAGATGGAGCGGACGATTTTGAGCAGGTCGGTTTTGTGGCGCTGCTCGAGCATGGTCTCGAGCTCGTAGCTGACGTCGAAGTGGTCTTCGATCGACTGCTTGCCGCGGCCGGTGATGATGAGGATCTGGTTGCAGCCGGAGGCCATGGCTTCTTCGACGCCGTATTGGATGATGGGCTTGTCGACGAGCGGAAGCATTTCTTTGGGCTGGGCCTTGGTTGCAGGGAGGAAACGAGTGCCGAGGCCGGCAGCGGGGAAAACGGCTTTGCGGAGCTTCATGGGCATAAGGCGATCTTCAGTGGAATGTCATTAGTCGCCGGATTGGGGATTCCGGTTGCCGGATAATTGTACGTGATGGGGTTTGGGGGTGGCGACCTTAGCGGCTAAAGCCGCAGTCGATTTTGTAATGTCTACACGCGGCGCTGAAGCGCCGCTCTTCCACGGTACTGTCTGCATTCTTCTGTGCGCACTGAAAAGGCGCAGCGCCTGAAGGCGCTAACTGGAAAATTCAGCAGTTGTGGTACGCCTAAAGGCGTACCCTGATACGAATCCTCTAACGAATCCTCAAAATACGAATCGTAAAAACTAAGCGGGCCTGCTCGCGGGTCGCACTTCCGATGCGGGTTCTATGCTTGCTAGTTGATCCAGCACCGTGCGGAGGGCGCGGAGGACTTCTTCTGCGGCGGTTGCTTTCAAAATAAATTTCAACATGCCGTCTGGGGTGAATTGTGCGCCGCGCTGGGCGGAGACGAAACGGGCTAGCTGCTCGGGATCGACGGCGGCATTTTGCTGGAATTTTAGAGTTACGAAATCCCGCTTGCGCTCGATGGCATTGACTCCTACTTTCATGCACAACAATTTTAGCGAGGCGTAGTCGAGGAGATTGCGGACTGCGGGCGGGGGTGGGCCGTAGCGGTCTTGCAGTTCGGCGGCTACGTCGGTGAGTTGGGATTCGGTTTCTACGCGGGCTACGCGCTTGTACATTTGCAGGCGTTGGTTTTCTTCCGGGACGTAGTCGGCGGGGATGCGAATGTTGAGGCCGAGATTGAGCTGGGTTCCGGCTTCGTCCGGGGCGGCCTCGCCTTTCATTTCGCGGACGGCACGCTCCAGCATTTGAGTGTAGAGCTCGAAGCCGATGGCTTCGATGTGTCCGCTCTGTTCGCCGCCGAGCATGTTGCCTGCACCGCGGAGTTCAAGATCGAGGGCGGCGATTTTGAATCCGGCGCCGAGATCGGAAAATTCTTTGAGGGCGGCGAGGCGGCGGCGCGCGATGGGCGTGAGCTCGACTTCGGAGGGAAGCATGAGATAGGCGTAGGCGCGGCGGTTGGAGCGGCCGACGCGTCCGCGTAATTGGTAAAGCTCGGAGAGGCCGAGGCGGTCGGCGCGGTTGATCAGGATGGTGTTGCAGAGTGGGATGTCGAGACCGTTTTCGATGATGGTGGTGGAGACGAGAATGTCAGCTTCGTGGTGCATGAATTTCAGCATCACTTTTTCGAGCTCGCCTTCGGACATTTGTCCATGGCCAACGATGATGCGCGCGGGCGGAACCAGCGCTTGAATTTTTGCGGCAACTTCCCAGATGGTATCGACGCGGTTGTGGACGAAGTAGACCTGGCCGCCGCGTTCGAGTTCCTGTTCGATCGCAGACTGAATTAATTTCTCATCCCAACTGGCGACTACAGTTTGAATCGCCATGCGATCTTTGGGCGGAGTTTCGATCACGCTCATGTCGCGCAAGCCGACGAGAGACATGTGCAGCGTGCGCGGGATGGGGGTGGCTGACATGGTGAGCACGTCAACTTGTTTGCGCATTTGCTTGATGCGTTCTTTGTGGCGGACGCCGAAGCGCTGTTCTTCGTCGACGATGAGGAGGCCGAGATCGGAAAATTTTATGTCTTTGGAGAGGATGCGGTGGGTGCCGATTAAGACATCGATTTTGCCGGCTTCAGTTTTTTGCAGAATTTCTTTTTGCTGCTTTGCGTTGCGGAAGCGGCTGATCATTTCGATGGTGACGGGGAATGGAGCGAAGCGCTGCTTGAAAGTTTCGAAGTGCTGGAAGGCGAGAACGGTGGTGGGCGCGAGAACTGCGACCTGCTTGTTGTCGCTGATGGCCTTGAATGCGCCGCGCATGGCGACTTCGGTTTTGCCGTAGCCGACGTCGCCGCAGAGCAGGCGGTCCATAGGCTGGGAGGATTCCATGTCACGAATGACGTCTTTGATGGCCTGGCCTTGGTCTTCGGTTTCGTTAAATTCGAAGGCGTCTTCGAATTCGCGGAACCACTCGTTCGCGGGCGGGAAGGCGTGTCCGACGGCGGTTTTGCGCTCGGCGTAGAGTTTGAGGAGTTCGTCGGCCATGTCTTTCATGGCCTTCTTCACGCGAGCCTTGGTCTTGGACCAGGACTGAGTGCCAAGATGACTTAGGGCGGGCTTGACGCCTTCGGACGAGCGGTATTTTTGTACGAGATCGAGGCGGGTGAGCGGAACGTAGAGGCGGGCGGCTTCGGCGAATTCGAGCAACATGAATTCGGCAGGCCCATCGCCGTGGTTGATTTCTTTCAGGCCCTGGTACTGGCCGATGCCGTGCTCGACGTGGACGACGTAGTCGCCGACCTGGAGATCGCGGAAGTCGGAGAGGAAGGCGGAGACTTTGGATTTGGAGCGTTGCGGACGCGAAGCTACGGATTCGGATTCATCGAAGAGATCGCGAGAGCCGAAGACGGCGAGATTGGCTTCGGGGAGCAGGACGCCATCGGGAATGTAGGCGGTGGCAAGAGTGGTGGTGAAAACCTCTCCGGCGAAGTAACTGGTTTCATCGGCGTAGCTTTCGCCGCCGCGGGTGCGGCTTCCGAGTTTAAAAGAGACGTTGTATTCGGTGAAGACATCGGCTAAGCGCTCGACTTCACCGATGTTGGGGACGGCGAAGAGCACGCGTTTGCAATTGGCGTTGAGCTTTTGGATTTCTTCCAGCATGGAGGGAACCGCGCCGTGAAAGCGTGGCGAAGATTGAGTGAGGAATTCAATCGAGGCGGCTTCGTCGGCTCTTCGCGTGAGGCCGAGATGCTCGATATCCGCGCCGGGGAGGGCTGCGGTTTTTTGCCACCAATCATCCGGCGAAGTGTAGAGATCTTCGGGGCGAACCAGATTGCCGACGCCGCTGCGCTCGTGAACTTCAGCGACGCGGGTCCAGAAGCGATCGAACTCCTGTTTGAGTTGGTCGGGTTCGTCGAGAAGAATTGAGGCGCGCGGAATTAGATCGAAGATGGTGCTGTCGGCTCCGGCGACGGGAGAATAAAACTCCCAGCCGGGAAAAACGTTGACTCCGCCGGAGCGGACGGCGGCTTCAACAATTTCTTCGTTGCCCGTGATGCGTTTGCCGCTGAGGCGGGTGTGAATTGCGGCGAGCAAGTGTTCGCTGACCGGAGTTTCGGTGAGGGGAAGTAGCAGAGCTTCGTCGACTGGAGTGGAGGAGCGCTGTGAGGCGGGATCGAATTTACGAATGGAGTCGGCTTCGTCGCCGAAGAATTCGATGCGTAAGGGGCGGTCGGCTTCGGGGGAGTAGACGTCGAGGATGCCGCCGCGGGAAGCGTATTGGCCGGGCATTTCGACGACGTCGGTTGAGGTGTAGCCGACGGTGTTGAGATGCATGAGCAGAGATTCGAGGTCGAAGGATTCACCGCGGCGGACGGTGCGGGCTAGATCGGCGTAGTAGTCGGCGGAGCGCAGGCGGATGGCGGTGGCGGCTACCGGGGAGATCACGATGGTTGCGGCTCCGGTTGCGATCTTCCAAAGGGCTGTGGCGCGCTCTTCCTGGAGTTCGGGGTGCGGAGAGAGATTCTGGAACGGGAGGACGTCGCGAGCGGGGAGGGTGATGACGGAGTCGGGATCGCAGGCGGCGGTGAGTTCACAGAAGCCACGAAGAACAGGGAGAAAATCTTCGGCGGAGCGATTATCGTTGACGACGAAGATGAGCGGACGGGCCGCAGCGCGCTGAAACAGCACGAGCAGCAAGGCTTTTGCAGTGGGGGTGAGGCCGGAGACACGAATGCGCCCCGTGCCCTCCTTGAGGTGGGAGGCTACACGCACGAAGGCGGGAAGCTTTTCTACGTCCGTGAAGAGTTCACGGACGAAGGGAAGAAGCATGCAGAATTATTTTAGCAGGAGTGGGATGGCAACAGGCTCCTTTCAAGTATCCATCGGATTGGGTTTTCCTTGAGGGGACGTGTGTCAGGGTGTAATCTCGTTCTGCCAGAGTTTTATTCCTTCCCCCGACAAACCAACTTTGTTGCAGACTCCTGGTATCTCTTCGCGAAGCTGGTGCAAGGATGAAAAGCGAGCGCAATTCGATCCGCTTGTCGGCGAGCGATCTCAGCAATCACCTTCATTGCTCTCACCTAACTGCGCTCAATTACACAGTGGCGACAGGAAGAAACAAGGCTCCCGATTGGACCGATCCCGACACCGCGGTCTTGCAGCAACTGGGAAACGAGCATGAAAACAAATACCTAGAACATCTCAAAGCGCGCGGGTTCAAAATGGCCGACTTGCGCAATATTCAACTCGACCAGCAAGGCGCGGAAGAAACCAAAGAAGCAATGAAGGAGGGCGCCGACGTGATTGCGCAAGCGGTGCTTGTGAGTGGACGCTGGTTCGGCCGTGCAGATGTGCTTCGACGGGTAGAAGTCCCCAGCAGCCTGGGCGCATGGTCGTTCGAAGTTTACGATTGCAAGCTTGCTCGCGAAACGAAAGCCGCAACCATACTCCAGTTGTCGTTTTACTCTGACCTTCTTGCGCAAATTCAGGGGATCGTGCCGATGTTTATGCATGTAGTCAGCCCTTCGGAGCTTTTCACTCCTGAATCCTTCTTAGTCACGGACTATGCGGCTTACTACCGCCTTGTGAAAAGCCGTTTGGAGCAAGCTGTCGATTCAAATCCAAGCGACGACACCACCGACGCCGAGCCCAATCCGCATTGTGACGTTTGCCGGTGGTGGAAAAAGTGCGATGCCGAATGGCGACGCGACGATCACCTCTCGCTGGTCGCGGGGATCTCCCGGTTGCAGCGCAAACAACTTGGAATCTGGGACATCAATACCATGGCGCAGTTGGCGAGCTCGACCAAACAACAGCGTCCAGAGTATGGCTCAAAAGAAGGCTACGTTCGCATAAGAGAGCAGGCCAAGCTGCAGGTTGAGGGTCGCGAAACCAAGCGGCCAGTATATGAACTTTTTGACAACGCCGGCCTAGCTCGGTTACCCGAGCCGTCGCCGGGAGACATCTTCTTCGATCTCGAAGGGGACTCGTTCGTGGGAACGGAAGGAATGGAGTATCTCTTCGGCTTCGTTCGCCGAAACCCGGACGGTAACCTCTCGTATGAACGACGCTGGTCGTTCAATCCAGCAGAAGAAAAAGCCGCTTTCGAGTGGTTCGTGGATACCGTGATGCAGATCTGGGCGAAGCATTTCGATATGCATATTTACCACTTCACCGCGCGTGAGCCCTCGGCCCTTAAACGGCTTATGGGGAAATATGCGACACGAGAAGATGCTGTTGATCGCATATTGCGAGGGCAGCTTCTCGTTGATCTGCATAGAGCCCTTAAACAGTCGATCCGGGCCAGCGTGGAAGAATACTCGCTCAAAACGCTTGAGCAGTTTTTCGGATTCTCTCGCGGGACACCCTTGGACGACGCGCGAAGATCGCGCAGGCTGGTGGAGCACAGCCTAGAGCTAGGGCGAGTGGAAGCAATTGATGACTCTTCATGTAAGACGGTTGAGGGCTACAACTGTGATGACTGCGCATCTACCGAAGGTTTGCGGAATTGGCTCGAACAGCAGCGTGCCGCGCGGATCGCTGAAGGCCAGGAGATTTCCCGGCCACAGCCCCAAGATAGCGAGCCTTCCTCTGCTCTTGATGAGCGCCAGCAACGGATAGCCGCTCTTTTCAGTCAGCTCATGGAAGATGTGCCAGTTGATCTTGCTCAGCGGACTGAGGAACAGGCAGCTCGAGGGTTGCTGGCAAATCTTCTCGATTGGCACCGACGCGAAGATAGGGCAGAGGGTCAGAGATATTACCGCCTGCTTGAGATGTCAGACGAAGAACTTCTTTACGAACGAGCGGCTTTATCCGGATTGCTGCATATTGAAAGAATCTGCGCTAAGGGTGGGCCCCCGATAGACCGTTATCGCTTTGAACAGCAGGACACCAGTATCAGGGCCGACCACACACTCCACGAGCGCAAGGTGCGAGTAGGAAAGGTCGCCGCTATCAACTTGAGCGCCCTCACCGTGGATATTGAGAAGACTGAGAAAACGGCGGAACTGCATCCTAAGGCAGTTTTTTCTCACGATGATCCCAGGAGAGCGACCGCATGTGCAGATTCCTTATGCCGTCTCGCGTCCTGGGTGATAAAGAACGGTATTGATGCAGATGGTCCTTATAGATGCGTAAGGGATGTGCTCCTGCGCGGCCGTCCTCGCATTGCTGGCTGGCATGGAGGGCCGCTACTCGCCGAATCTGAGATCGTCACGGACGCGGCAAGAAGGATTGTTCTGTCTATGGACTCTTCTGTTCTCGCGATTCAGGGGCCTCCGGGTTCTGGTAAGACATTTACTGGGGCAAAGCTAATCTGTGAGCTTATTCGCCAAGGGAAAAGGGTGGGCATCACAGCAGTACCTCATCGCGTGATCAGAAACCTGTTTGAAGAAGTCTTGGGGCTAGCAAAGCGAGAGAAGTTGAGCAACGTGACGTGTCTACACAAAGTAAGCAAGAAATCGAAAAGCACTGGGAGCCCAAGTATCAAAGAGACGACGAACAATAAGGACGTGCTCAAAGCGCTGAAAACAGGAAGCGCTAGCGTGGTAGGAGGGACCGCTTTTTTATGGTCCCGCGAGGAATTGTTTGAAATGCTCGATGTCCTGGTAGTTGACGAAGCGGCACAGATGTCCCTGGCCAACGTCCTTGCCTCCGGGCAGTGCGCTAAGAACTTGGTTCTCTTGGGCGATCCCAGGC
>JBAPQU010000071.1:0-6177 GCA_049280795.1 Candidatus Sulfotelmatobacter sp. | reverse complement strand
GACTTATGCGAGTCGAAGAGACTCATGTGGAACAGAGAAACTCATGCAGGGACAGCCGCCTCGGCCGTCCACGGAGCGAAGCTACGTAGTTTGCAACCCCTGCGTAGGGAGTGGAATTCTCTGGTTAGCGGGTTTTTGGGTGGTGCTGCGCTTCAGCGCTGCGATAGCAAACGCACATCGACCGGCGTTTAGCCGTCGAGGTGCACACAAAAATAAAGCCGGCGTTCCCACCCCCTGCGGCGGAAACGCCGGCCCCCCATTCCCTCACGACTACGAGGGCGTGAAGATCGGTGATCGGCAATCCCCTTTGCCCATCACGCAACCATCATGCCGGGCCCTCGATGCCCGTTATGTCAAACCCATGTCTCCAATTTGTAAAAACTATGTACGGGGGAGGGAACTGAGGATGCTGGAGGGGTCGAGAGAAGAGCCCCCCATAATCGGCCTGTCCACGTGGAAATACTTGCGGTAGGCCGCGATCCAGTCGGTCGAAATATCGTGCTGTGCGGTTGTCAAATCCAAATCTCCGCGGCACACCTTTTCACGGAGTAGGTCTTCCAACTGATCCTTGACATGCGCGTTCCACACCGTATTCGCATAAGGTTCAGGCCAAAGATTGCGAATATCAGTGGCGCCCCCAAGCTCCGGAGTGATCAGGTAATCCACCTCATATGCATCGGGCTGTGGTGGCGTGACTCCATACATTTCAAACACTTTGCGCCTCATCGATACAGGAACCACCGGCGTAGTCTTGGCCGCCTCCTCCCCACAAACCTCACGCTGCGTAACCGGAACAATAGCTCCCGGAGTCAAGCGCAGGTCCGGTTCATCCCAGTGCCCTAGCACCGCCGATAATGATTGCGATCCTTGCACCGGACCATGCAGCCGTACCGCCAGCAGGAAAAGCAACGCGATTCCGGCACCAGCCAAAGCCACGGTCCCGACATATCCGGAAAAAACGCCTCGGGTCCAGCCAAACCATCCACTTCCGCGTTGCTGTGCGGACAATTCTGCCAAGCGCGTTTTGAATAGAGCGCGTGGCCCCGCTCCCGGTGGTAACTCACCATCCCAGGCTGTCCGATGAGCCACGCTGACTTCCGCTAGAGTGCTCTCCAGCTTTGACAACCGCGCACGGCACTGCGCGCAGGATTCAAGATGAGCACGGATACAGCTGCTGGAGCCTGCGGGCATCTCCCCGTCCGCATGCAGCAACAACTCCTCGTCGTTCACATGAAGATGTTCTTCCCTCATGTCCTAACCTCCATCCGCGCGTCCCAGTTTTTCCAGCGACCGGGCCAGCGATGCCGCCACAGACCCCAGCGAAATCCCCAGAGCCGTTGCGATTTCACGATAACGCAGGCCATCCGCCCGCATGGCAAGGCAACTTTGGTCCTGCTCCGGGAGCGCGCACACCACCGCCAGCAATCGTTTCTGTCTTTGCCGGCTGTCCAACTCTTCTTCTGGATTCAGATTCCGGTCTACGTGTTGCTCCGGCAAAGTTTCGTCGAAGTCGACCGTCCGTCGTAAGCGCAACTGGTTTGCCGCGCGCTGTTTCAGCGCCAGATTGCGCGCCACCCGAAAAATCCATCCCCGCAGGTTCTGCCGCGACTTTCCCCGCTGCAAATGTTGGAACAACAGCAGGAACGATTCCTGAACAATCTCTTCCCCATCATGTACCGATAAGCCCAGAACCAGAAGATAACGCAGGAGCCGCTCGCGCAGCTCCTCGAATAACTCCACAACTTCAATTTCCAGAGGAGATGCAACCTGAGAACCCGCGTCAGCCGGCCTTGCTAGCGGCCACGAGAAAATGGAATTGGAAGAGAAAGACAAAACCATGCACCTTAAGATTAGAAATGCGGAGGAGAATCCGAGCTTAGCACAATCTGCTCCAACTCTAAGCAGCTAGTTGTTACCAGATTGCAAAAATAAAGCATGAACAAATCGCAGCCAGAAAGAATATTCCACAGTAGTGCTTCCCCATCAGCTACGCAGCAGAAATCGCTTGATCGAGCCCAAATTTAAAGATGAAAGCAAAAGAGCACAGAGTACGAAGGTAACTCTCGGAAATGCCTGCTTCACTGCAGACTAAAACTAAAAGCAGCGCCTGCCGACTGAAGGTAGCTATCAACAAGGGAAGCATTTGCTTACTTTGAAGTCAAACCAATTGGGTGACAGTTGAAGATGAAGAAGGCGCTGATCATTGTCGGACTTCTATGGACCCTTCCCATGTTCGCGCAAAGCTTCACCGGGGAGTTGCGCTTAACCGTCACCGATCCCTCTGGATCGGGCGTGAAGAGCAGCGTTGGGCTCATCAGCGAGGCCAACCAGTATCGTTCTACTTTGACAACCGACGATCAGGGCAACCTTGATGCCAAGCGATTGCCTTACGGCATCTATCAGGTGCAAATTGAGGCGCCTGCCTTTGCTAAGGTTTCCGAGTCGATTGAAATTCGTTCCGCTCTGCCCTTTGACCGTACGATTCGCCTGAAAGTGACTCCAGTTTCCGAGTCAGTGAAGGTGAGCGCGTCCGCGACGTTGGTCGATCCCTATCGCGCAGGTTCAGTCAATGAAATCGGTGCGGAGGCGATTCAGACCCGGCTGACCGCGCTGCCCGGCCGCTCCATGCAGGACCTTGTGAACTCTGAACCGGGCTGGCTCTACGAAGGCAATGCGGTTCTCCACCCCCGCGGGTCGGAATATCAGACGCAATTTGTGGTGGATGGCATACCGCTTACTGACAATCGTTCTCCCAGCTTTGGCGCGGAGCCTGCCGAAGCCGATGACATCGAATCCATCAAGATTTACACCGCCGGCATTCCCGCGGAATTCGGTAGGAAAATGGGCGGCGTGGTTGAGGTCAACACCCTCAAAAACCTGGACCCGGGATTCCACGGACAACTCACCATGTTCGGCGGCACCTACGACACGGCCGGAATCAATACCCAGGACCAATACACTTGGGGCAAGAATACGTTTGGCCTGAGCGCCTCCGGCAATATGACCGGCCATTATCTCAATCCAGTGGTCCCCGAGAATTACACCAACAACGGCACCATTGCTAATTTTTCCCTGAGCTATGAGCGCGAACTCACACCGAAAGACCGCCTAACGATGATCGTCCGCCATGAACTCGCGCGCTACCAGATTCCCAACGAATTGGTGCAGCAGAACGGAGCGTTTGTACCAAACTCGGACAACACCGTCGGCTGTCCCCCCGGCCCAGCCGGAGAGCCGCCGGTCGACTGCGTTTTTGTTCCTGGCGGACAGCTCCAGACGGGCGATAACTTTGAAGCCATGGGGAGCATCTCGTACCAGCACATTTTTTCCTCCGATGCGATAGGCTCGGTCCACGGAATGGCCCGCGACAACTCCACCGACTTTTATTCCAACCCCGCGTCATGGCCTCTCAATGCCACCCAGCACAACGACTTCAAGGAGATCTATTTCAACGGCACCGTCTCCATTCATCATGGCAGGCAGGAATTTAAAACGGGGATCGAAGCCGACAACATCTTCCTGCACGAAAATACCAGCTACGTGATCCCCGACTGCGCCAACCCCAACGACCCTCAATGTCCTGTCAATGTTGGAATTTTAGACTCGGGTGCGACAACCTTTGCCTTTACCGGCAGCCGTCCCGATCTTGAACAATCAGCCTATGTCGAGGATGCGATCCGGCTCGGCAAATGGTCGATCGATGCGGGGCTGCGGTGGGACCACTACCAGTTGGAGGTGAACCAGAATGCAGTGAGCCCGCGTCTCTCCATTTCGCGCTACCTTCCCTCCCTCGGCCTGAATATTCACGGCTCCTATGACCGGATCTTCCAGACGCCATCCTTCGAAAACATTCTCTTAGCCAGTTCTCCGGCTGCAGAGGCCATAGACACCAGCGTTGCCGCAGTGCAACTACCGGTCCAGCCTTCTCACGGGAACTATTTTGAATTGGGAGCCACGAAGGCATTCTTCGGAAAACTGCGAGTGGATACGAATGTGTTCCGCCGTGACGTGAACAATTACGCCGACGATTCTCAAATTCTGAGTACCGGCATCAGCTTCCCCATCGCGTTTGACAAAGGCATCCTCTATGGCGCGGAGGCCAAGCTCGAAATCCAGCAATGGGGGCGCTTTTCCGGATTCGCCAGCTACTCCTACATCGTGGGCAATGTCTGGAACCCGGTAACCGGCGGTCTTTTTCTCGGGGATGATGCTACCGGCGCGACCACCCAGTTAACCGGACATTTCCCCGATTCGCAGGATCAGCGGAACACAGTGCGCGGCCGCGTCCGTTATCAGGTCGCCCCGCGTTTCTGGATCGCCGTGGGTGCCGATTACAACACCGGACTGCCGTTTCAAGCTGATTTAACTCCGCAGCAATATGCCACGGAATACGGTCAGGTGGTGGTCAATCACCTCAACTTTAATCTCGGTCGCATCAATCCCTACTTCACGCAGAATGCATCGGTGGGCGTCGATCTCTACCAGCACGAAAAACGTTCTGTCCATTTCCAGGCCGATGGCGCGAACCTGAGCAATACACTCGAACTGATCGACTTCGGCGGACTGTTCTCCGGCAACGCAATCGGACCAGCCCGCCAATTCACCTTTCGCCTGGTAACAACCTTCTAAGCACGAGTTCACAAGAGTCTGTCATCCTGAGCGAAGTATGATCGGCCAAGGCCGATCATGCGTAGTCGAAGGATCCCTTAAGTCGGCGCCCCCAAGCCTACAGAGGAATTTCCATGTGGGGGCCACTCTCAAGCTCTCTTAAAATACTGCACCGCCCGCTCATGCTTCTCCGCCGCCGCTCTCGAACCAAACGTTCCCAGATTTTTCCGCTTGCCAGTCTTAGCATCTTTCTTCCGCGAATAAAGCCGATATTCCCCGGATTGCAATTTTCGAATCATGCAGAAGAAGATGCTGCTTCTGCGTTCTGCGGTTGGCAAAGAAAATGGACAAAGAAAAAGGGACGCAATCGCGTCCCTTTTCCATTAATGTCATCCAAAGGAAAATGTGAATCGGCCAAACGCGAAGCGTTGAACGCTAACTCCCAGCCTCCATCTGCGCCGGAGCTCCGCCATCCACATCAGCCTGATTGAACACAACGTTATCTCCCATATGTGCCGGCCGCGGAGCCAGCATCTGCTCCTTGCGATAAACCAGCGTGCTCGCATTAAACGTCGCCAGCTCAAACCCGTGCCCATGCGTGATCGCGTCAGTAGGGCAAGCCTCCACGCAATACCCACAAAAAATACACCGGTTGTAATCGATGTTGTAGATTTTCGCGTAGCGTTCGGCGCCGCTTACGCGGTGTTCGGCGGTGTTGTCGGCGGCTTCGATGTAAATGCAATTCGAGGGACAGTTGGCGGCGCACAAAAAGCAGGCCACGCATTTTTCCAGACCGTTTTCGTCGCGCTGCAGAACGTGAGCGCCACGGAAGCGGGCTTCAATGCGGGCGCCGCGCAGCGGACCTTTGCCATCGGGATAATTTTCAACCGTGGTGGGCTGGAACATCTCCATGAAGGTGATGCTCATGCCTTTGGCGATGGCAGCGATATTCTTCAGGACCGGCATACCTATCTAGTATACCGAACTGAGAAAAAATATTGTTGGTGGGTAACCAAATGGTTGAGGGACTCATCCAGTTATAGAGCAGGTGCCCGGGCGTGTCCCCGACTCGACCATTTCTGAAAACCAAGTGCAAATTAGCTGCCACAGTTATTTGTGTGGTCGCATTGTGCGCATTGTTGTCGCGATACGTTCCGCCGAATTTTGTCAGCACTTCGGTAAACCCCTCCGTCAGCCTGCACGCGGTTCGAGTGCATAGACAATGTTTTGATCACGAGGACTGTGCGTGGGTTCCTGCTCCCTGCCCACTGCTGACCGGGCCTCTTCTCGCGGCTTCGCCCCGGTTGATTGGTAACTGCGAGTCGATTATTGCAAATGCAACGGATGCATGGCTGTACATTCGTCCACCTCCGGTCGACTAAGCTTCCAGTCTCTTCTCTCGCCTTGTTGCGTCTGGCTGCAATTTCTGCGCAACAGGGAACTTCATTGCCTTACCACGGTGGGGCGCACTCGCAATCTTCCGTGGAAAGTTCCACCCCCAAAGGAATACACAATGACTGAAGAACCGCACGAGAACTGGAAAGATGTGTGCAGCGCCGTGATCGAGGC
>JBAPQU010000070.1:0-2446 GCA_049280795.1 Candidatus Sulfotelmatobacter sp. | reverse complement strand
CCATTTTTTGGGGCACTACCGGCTCCGCCATCGCGAGTTCTCCAAAACGCTGCAAGCAAGTGGTATTCGATTGATTTCGATGGAGCCAGTATATTACGTTCTCGTGTTGATAACTGCCTTGACCATTCCTTCCGCCCATGCTGCCGGAGAGTATGCCTTGATCCGTTCTCGGCTATTGGCCGTCATTTTCGCGCGTAATCCGGAATCCCCCGCCAACTGAGCCATGGCTGCGGCCAGCCGAGAGGGATCGCGAGGCGGCACTACAAATCCGTTCCAGCCATCTTGCACCAAATCCAAAGTACATCCCGCAACGTTCGTGACAATGATTGGCAGAGCGCAGGCCATCGCTTCGTTCACGACCAGACCCCAGGGGTCGCTGTGAGTGGGGAAAACGAAACCGTCTGCCAGCGCATAAAGCTCGGGCAACTGCTCACGATGCACGAAGCCAAGAGATCGGATCGTGCCGGGGACGATCTTCGAGGCTCGTTTCACGAGAGCCTCATGTTCCGCACCATCGCCGGCAAATACTAATGCAATTTGCGAACGGACCTGTGGGTCTAGCCGCTCGTAGGCTTCCACGAGATCGAAGACTCCCTTCTCTGCAACCAACCGGCCTACGTAGAGGAAGTATCGTGACGGGAGACGACCTCTGCGTTCCTGGATTCCACTCTGACGCGCGGCATCGGCTACCCGAGAAAACAACGCGACGTCAACTGCATCGGGCGCGGTGAAGATTTTCTCCTTTGCCATCCCAAGATCGATCAGATAGTTCGCCGAGGATTTTCCGGACACAACAAATGCAGCGCACAGATTCAGAAAGCGCGCCTTGATGAATTCCACGAAGGGATAGCCGCGCCGCTCGTCGAAAGCCGTACTTTCAGACCAGAGTAGCAATGGCGCGCGATGATCTTTTGCCCAGCGGGCGGCTTGCCAGGAAGCCAGATAGTTGTATCCGCCGCACAATACAACGTCCGGCTTAATGCGATTCAGAGCGGAATGAACTCCACGATTGATGAGTATGTTGTACCCGGCAAGGCGGCGCCGCCACGATGGAAGCACGTCATAATGGAATTTAATTTCGTCTTTGTAAACTCGCCATTGGCGCAGAGAAGGATCGTTCTCGGATAGAAAAATTACGTGCAGATCGATTTCCGGCCGCTGCGCTAGTGCGTTGAAGACTGGAATTCGGTAGGGCGCAATGATCTCGGTGATGATTACCAATTTCGTGTTCACGCCGGCTCCCGACGCAACTCCGGTTGCTTGAGCACCAGACGCGCGAAAATTGTCTCCCACTGGCGCGTGATCACATCCCAACTGAAGCGTGCCATGTGAGCGCGACCGGCCTCTCCAAGCTTTCGACGTAGCTCGGCGTCGCTTAGTAGCGGAGACAGGCGCGCGATCATCTCGTCATCTCCACTCACCAGGAAGCCGGTCTTGCCGTCGATTACGGATTCGGGTTCGTAGTCCTTGCGTGCAATCACCGGCAGACCGCTGGCCGCAGCCTCCATTAAAACTCTGGGCGAACCTTCCCAGTGGGAGGGAAACATAAAAATATCCGCTCGGCGATATTCCTCAAGAATCGCGGGGCGCCCAAGTGAACCACGCATTTCAACATTTGCCAAAGATTTGGCACGGGCTCGCAGCTCGCCACCCATGATGCCATCTCCCACCACGACAAAATCCGCTTTCGGATAGTGCTGCGCCGCTTCGAGAATTAGTTGCGGTCCTTTGAAGGCGCGAAGCGCTCCGACAAAAAGTACTCGCGGCTTCAAATTTGCCGGCCTATCCCAATTGGGCGTGAAGAACTCGGTATCAACGCCGGTGGGAACGATTTCACTCGTCAAACCGTAGTTCTCTTCCAGACTTCGCTGGACCATGGCGGAGTTGCTGAACAGATGATCACAACGAAGCACGGTCTCCTCAAGGAGGCGAATCGCCTGCGGAGTAATCGTCTCATCACGCCAGTCGGTTTGGGATTCGATTGTACCCACGGTCACGCAGGGCGCATGCCGAGATGATCGTAGTTTCAAATACCACCGACTCGCCGGCGACGCCTTTAAGTAAAACAAAATATCCTGGCGCCCGAACAAAAATCGAGTTAGCAATGGAATGGTCTGCAGCCGCCTTGGAAGCTGAATCAAACGGGTGTTAGGCCTTGCGCTGATTTGCCGGGCAGCAGCCCCCTCTACAAACATGGTTACGGAAAATTTGCTGGGATCGAGGCGGCTGACGATCTCCTGCGCGTTAATCATCTGGGCATTGGTCAAGCCCTCGTCCGCAAACGAATCGACCAATATGTTGACCGGCTTCATTCGGTTCTCTCACCCCAATCGGCTGGATGACGTTTCGCCGACTGCGCGAGTACCAGCATTCGGCGCGGAACTCAACAGATTCTTGGCGATATCGCGCATGCGGGCTCGCAGGTATGATTCCGAACTCCGTTGGC
>JBAPQU010000069.1:0-7964 GCA_049280795.1 Candidatus Sulfotelmatobacter sp. | reverse complement strand
ATGATCCACCACCGCCTGCCGTAGTTGTTACATTCACGGCCGTGCTCGCTGGGGAAGTACCGGCTGCATCCGTTGCTTCAACCGTAAAGCTGTACGAAGTCGATGCCGCAAGTCCGCTCACGGTGAAGGATGTGCCGGTTGCAGTTCCAATTGAAGTTCCGTTCTGCACTACCGTGTAGCTGCTAATCGTGCAGTTCGCGGGTGCAGTATCCGCTGTCCAACTCAGGTTTGTGCCGGAGCTGGTTGTGCCGGAAGCCGCCAATCCGGTCGGGGCGCTGGGCTTGGTGGTGCAGGAGTTCGCCATCGTGGTCACATTCACAGCTGAACTTGCTGCCGATGTGCCGTTAGCGTCCGTTGCTTCAACCGTGAAGCTGTATGACGTCGATGCCGTTAGACCGGTCACGGCGAACGTTGTGCCGGTTGCGGTTCCAATCGAAGTTCCATTCTTCAAAATCGTGTAACTGCTGATGGTGCAGTTTGTGGGTGGAGTAACTGCCGTCCAACTCAAGTTCGTGGTGGTGCTGGTTGTGCCGGATGCTCCCAACCCAGTGGGCGCACTGGGCGAGGTCGTACAACTGCTTCCGCCGCTTCCACCAGTTCCACTAAGAGCAGCCGTCTGAGTGCCGCTGTCTACCACGCTCAATGTGCCGCTGGCCGCGCCTGACGCGGTTGGAGCGAAATACACATAGATGGGACACGAACCGTTGGCGGCAACCGAGGATCCGCAATTACTGGATACGACAAACGGGCCGCTGACGGTGACGTTACTGATGCTCACCGCAGAGCTGCCGCTGTTGGAGAGGGTGAAGGTTTCCCACGCGGTGCCTGTGCCGACCGGGGTACTGCCAAAATTGTAGCTCGATGGGCTTAGAGTGACTGTCGCTTGCGCCAACAGCGAAACTGAGACAAAGACGCAGAGCAGGGGGAAGAAAAGTAAAGCTCGCTTCATTGTAGCTCCTTTGATTCGGGGGACGTGCCAGAGCTATCCGCCCGCGGTTGGGTGATTGAGGGAAAGAGTCCGGCTGCGGTTGCATCGGACCCCACGTCGTGAGAGTCAGCTATATTCCACAGTCATTTTTCAGCGCTCATATTCAGCGCTCACGGAAGATTCACAACTTCCAAACTGCTCTATAGCACTAATAGCGAAGGAGCGTACTCTGCCTAAAGCAACTCAGTCAAGGACTTTTTTAAGTTTTGCGGAATCCGAACTACAACTTAATCGACCGGGCGCTAACCAATAGAAGGCGTGGGGTGTGTAAGCGGCGGAGCAGGATTCTCTTGGAGTGTGGAAAAAAGACTATTCTGGAACGAGTCTGTTACGAAAACCGAACTAGGCTGGCTATAGCGATAACGGCCTGCCCGGTGGACCATGGTTTTTTCCAAAGAGATACTTAGGGATATGGCCCGTCTCGATTACTTGAGTCCAGCGGCAATTGCTTTCGTCAGAGAAGCGCTGGCATCGTCGTCATTCAATGCCCAAACATAGGCGCCGCCAAGTTTGTGTTTCTTGATGTAGGCCGTCTTCGCTGCCACTGCAGCAGGATTGTCATAGATATAGAAGGTTCCCGAGGCCGGATTGTAAAGTGTTGCGCCGATTCTCGCCGAATCGTACCAGGCGATGTAACCATCTTGGTGTGTAAGCTTCTCGATGGTCGAGTAAGTAGCGAACCCCGCGGTCAGTATGGTGTCGCATCCAGGCGAAGGATTGGCTTTGTCGGGTCGCGCGCACAGACCCGATCCAACGGCCAACGGAACTGGCGAAGGTGCGGTTGCGTTCTGATATAAGCCATGGTTCACGTTAGGGACACCCGTCCAGCCGACTGCATACAATGGCAAACCCATGGTGTACTTGGCTGCCGGCACGCCAGCCTTGAGATAGGCTTTTACCGTCGCATCGATGTAGCGGTCGTCGGCAAATACAGGATCTGCCTGCGTGTCATACAGCGAAGACGACTCATTTGTTTGCTTTTCATCCGCGCTGGCATAGTCATACCCGTCGATTGTGAGGAAATCCACCTGCCCAGCGGCGGCTTTGAGATCGATGTTGACATATTTCTTCGGATTCGCTGGCGAATCAAACGTCAAGACATATTCTTTGCCGGTCGCTTTAGTGAGGACGTTGAGTTGCCTGCGGAATTCTTTGAGCAGAGCAGTGAAGTTCTGCTTGTCCGCCGCGCCAGGAAATTCCCAATCGATATTGAAACCGTCAAACAAGCCTGGAGCCGTAACGCCCGGAGCGATATTTCCCTTAACAAACATGTCAATGCAGGAAGATGCAAGTGCAGCGCGGGCCGCCGCGGTAGCTGAGCCGGTTACGAAGCCTGCAACATTGCCCGCCTGTCCGCCCAACGAGATCAAAACTTTCAGGTTGGGATGAAGCTGCTTGAGCTGTTGGATCGCGCCAAAATTTCCATAAAGTGGCGCCGCGTAAGGCTTGCCGCTCACGCTGGGAAGGTTCGAATTTTGGTAAGCGGCCACGGGATCGGCAATGGCGCATGCTGCCGGAGTAGTCGGAGTCACATTGCCAAAGGCATAGATCAAGTGCGTCAGTTCGTCGGCAACGCCATTCTTCTGCAAATCTGCAATGTTGTAACCCGCGTAATTGATGCCCCACTCTTCGAAATAGCCACCGAAGATCTTGCCATGAGGGCGTGCCTGCGCCAGCAACTGAGAACAAGGAACGAGGGCCAGCAAGATCATCAAAATCGTTCGTAGCAGGCGCGGCAAAAGTCTTGACATAGTAAAAAGTCTCCCAGTTTCATAAAAGCAGGGTACGTAAAACAATTTATCGGCGGAGTATAAAACTATACAGCCGTAGACCGCCGCGCGCAGGTGATTTACTTGGCGGCAAGCCAAGCCCATACCCAGGGATGGATGGGGGAAGTGTAGTTACTGTAACTTAGTACGCGCTAACGGCGTGCGGCTCTGTGCAAGCGCCATGTCGTATCTAAAGTCGCGCGTACGAAGTCTGGGGTAAATGATTACTTTATAACCTCAGGAAGGAGCGGAAAGAGGAGCGGCTGTCTGGTTTCTAGAATCTTTGTCGATTCTTGGGCAGCCAGTACCTCCATGTCCATCGTTTCCCCGCCATGGCTCACAATCTGGGGCTGTTATCTGCGTCATTGCGTCTGGCCATAATCGTGCTTCTGTCTAATTAGTATAGGCATGGCTCGTTGGCAGATGCGAGGTACTGTGGTGGCAAACTCAATTGTCTTAGCGGGAACCCGGACGGCGAGGATGCAATGGATGACCACGAGAAACGGGCGGCCAATCTCCCGGGACTCGCCATGACGTTCGGCGGTTGATGTGGTTCTTCCAGAGGATGGTGCTATGAAAGAATATGTTCAGCTCGATGGACTTTTGTTCTCAAGCGACGCGCAGGTCTTGAACGTCATGAATGAGATTCTGCAGACCTTCGTCATCGAAACTCGCGTCTGCAGCGAACTGGACTTTGCTGTGGATGCAGTTACTCACCGCCGACTTGATGCCGTAATTGTGGACTGGGATTGCGCGTTCGATCCTACGCGTATTGTGAGAGCCACACGCAAATCATCGCCGAACAGCAACTCAACCATAGTGGCCATGGTTAGTGGGCAATCAGAGATGCACGCCCTTATGGTGGGGGCTAATTTCATGATCCACAAGCCGGCGAGCATGGATGATGCCAGGCGGTGCATGCGGGCCGCATATGGGACTATGCTGCAAAATCGCAGACGCGCAGCTCGCGTGCCTGTCGACGTTGCGCTGTTGGCGAGAGTCGTGGGGATTGGAGAAATCCAGGCCAGAATCAGCGACCTCAGTGTGGGAGGGTTGGCACTGCAGTGCAGGCAGCTACTGCCAATCAATCAGGAAGTGTTGGTGCAGTTCTCGCTTCCTGGCGTCACGAGCGTGATTCATGCAACAGGCAGCGTGGTAAACGCCAACAGCGAAGGGCGAGCTGGGGTGCGCTTTTCATTTGTACCCGAGGAAGACCGCAATTTGCTGGAACGTTGGTTGGCTATCGAACTGGCCAAATTGGAGAGTGCTGAGATGCCCACTGACAACACGCAACTGGTAGGAAACTGAAGGACAGAGGCCACCTTTCCATCGAAGTCATTACCACACGCATTCTCAATTATCTTCCAGCAGCCGCTCCGAAGCTGCGCCCTAGCACTTCGCGTATCCGTCTACCCAGAGCGGCCAGCCGGAAAGGTTTCTGCAGAAGCGCGTGCTTGGGATCAAGGACCTGCTGGTTCGAAAGCAAGTTATTCGAATAGCCCGACATAAATAGAACGCGGACTTCCGGACGAATGGTTGCGATTCTCTCCGACAGTTCGCGCCCGCTCATTACAGGCATGATCAGGTCTGTTAGCAGAAGATGGATAGGCTTGTCATACTGTTCTGCTATCTGGAGAGCTTCTGGTCCGCCCTTGGCCGTCAGCACGGTGTAACCGTTTTCACGGAGATACTCGGCTGCTGAATCGCGGACACCATCTTCATCTTCGGCGAGAAGAATGGTTTCTGCGCCAGTAATCGACTGTTGGCTCTCCTTTACCTCTTGAATCTGGACTTCGGCTCCGACGGATGGAAAATAGATTTTGAAAGTTGTACCTATATCGGGTTCGCTATGGACAAAGATTTGGCCTCCACTTTGCTTTACGATGCCGAACACAATAGCAAGCCCAAGTCCAGTACCTTTACCCTGCTCCTTAGTCGTGAAGAAGGGCTCGAAGATATGGGATTTGGTTTCTGCGCTCATGCCGCAACCGTTGTCACTTACCGAAACCATGACGTATTTTCCCGACTGAGCTTGATCAGCAAGAGGATGGCCCGCGTCCAGCTCAGCATCCCCAGTCTCGATCGCGAGTTGTCCGCCGTTCGACATGGCGTCGCGGGCATTGATGATCAAGTTCATAAGCACTTGCTGTACCTGACTCGGATCTGCTTTCACGCACCCAATATCGCCTGCATTGAAGCGCAGCTCGATATTCTCCGGGATCAAGCGAGTCAGCATTCTAATCTGTTCCGAAATCAGAGTGTTTAAGTCGAGTACTTTGGGAGAAACTACTTGTTTGCGGCTGACCGTTAACAGGCCCTCGGTCAGCGAAGAACCTCGATCTGTTGCTTTTACGATTTCGCTGGCGTAACGGCGAGCGGCATCATCCGTTAGCTTCTTATCGAGCAGTTCCGCATAGCTGCTGATTGCCATCAGAATGTTGTTGAAGTCATGCGCCACGCCGCCGGCAAGCCGGCCGATGGCTTCGATTTTCTGCATCTGCCGCAGTTGCTCTTCCAGTTCGCGGTGATGCGTGATGTCTTCAACCGTTCCGTCGTAATGGAGAATCCCGCCTTGAGAGTCGCGTACGACGCGGGCATTCTCCGAAACCCAGATGATTTTTCCATCCTTGCGATAGGCTTGGTATTCAAAATTCTGCACGAGGCCATGCTTTTCCAGGGTCTCGGTAAATTCGGCGCGCATCTCGGGTTTCACGTATTCCTGGTTTGCGATGTCTTTGCGAGCGCCGATGAGCTCTTCTGGAGAATCAAAGCCGAGCATGCGGGCGAGAGCGGGATTGGCCGATAGGTATCTGCCATCCGGTGTGGTTTGATAGATTCCCTCTACGGCATTTTCAAAAATCGTCCGATACTTCTCTTCCGCCTGCTTCAAGGCCTCTTCTGAACGTTTTCGTTCGGTGATATCCGCCAGGAATCCAATAATTCCTTTGACCTTGCGGCTGGCGTCCCGGATCGGCGCCGCCGAGAGGCTGATCGTGATTAAAGAGCCGTCCCGTTTTCGACGGAGCACCTCAACCCCCCGCAAGGTTTCACCCGAGAGCAATCGGGTGTGCAGTGCGGCAGATTCAGCTCGTACATCGTCAGGGAGAATGGGATTCGATTTGCCGACGAGTTCCTCTTCACTCCAACCAAATAGCGCTTCGGCCGCGGGGTTCCACATGGTCACGCGGCTTTCAGTATCAGCGGCGATGATGGGCACGGGAGAGGCATAAATGCTGGTTTCATTAGCCTTGCGGAGAGCTTCTTCCGCCAGCTTCTCTGCCGTGATGTCCCGTGCAATGGTAGATATGCCAGTGATGGTTCCATCCGAATCCAGCACTGGCGATGCGGTCAGGGATACATGGATCAGCTTGCCGTTCTTGGCCATCCAGATTGTCTCGAAATTCCTGATCGGCCGTCCAGCCTTCAAGTCTTCGACAATCCTTCGTATCTCATGGGAGCGACCTGCAGGGGCGAGTATAGAGATGTCCTGGCCAACTGCCTCACTGGCGGAATAGCCATACATCAGCTCGGCGCCCATGTTCCAGCTGGTTATGCGGCAATTCAGATCCTTACCGACGATTGCGTCCTGCGAGGACTCGACAATCGCCGCCAGGCGCACGACCATCTCCTCTGCCCGCCGACGCGCTGTAATGTCGCGAACGTATACGGTATAAGAGATCTGTTTCTCAAGGATGATTTGGGTGATTGTAACCTCGGCGGGAAATTCGCTGCCGTCGGCTCGCGAGCATCTGGTTTCGAGGCGATTGCCGATGATGTCAACGTCGCCGGATGCGTGAGGAGCAAAAAATTCGCGCCGCAAGCGATCCCGCAAAGCAGGATGCATGATCGTCTGGATCACATCCTTGCCTAGCGTGTCGGATCGGGAGACACGAAAGGTTCTCTCTGCTGCCGGATTGAAATCCGTGATCTTGGCTTCTGCGTCGGCGCAGATGATGCAATCCAGAGCAAAATCCAGAAGAGTCTGCCGGCGAGCTTCACTCTCATGGAGAGCTTGCTGAGCTTGCAAAAGATCACGGGAGATTGGTTTGGATCTGGTAGCCGACTTCTTATTAGCCGGCCGGTCGGGGAGAGCCTTGGTACCGCTTTTTCGGCGATTCATCCGTCAGGTCTCTACTCCCCAAGTAGCTCGTGAATCCTATCCTTAAGTGTCTCCAGGCGGAAAGGCTTGCGCAGTACCGCGTTCCCGGGAGGGCGATTCGCCCGGGTGCGGTGTGCTTCATCGGTATCTCCCGACATATAGAGGATTTTTAGGTCGGGATTGAGCTCGAGCAGCTTCTCGGCAACTTGTAGTCCAGACATCTTGGGCATCACGATGTCGGTGATCAAGACATCCAAGCTGGAGCGGTTCTGCTGTACGACGTGAACAGCTTCATCGCCGGTCCTTGCTTGCAAGACCTTAAAGCCTTCCATTTTCAAAAATTCCGAAGTAGGTATACGTACTGCATCATCATCTTCGACAACCAGAATTGTTCGGGAGACAGGCACATTTCGCGGGGCACTGCGCTTCGAATCTTCCCGTGTATCTTGTTTCGAAGGCGGGAAATAGATGTTGAAACTGTTGCCTTTTCCCGGTTCGCTACTGAGCCGGACAAATCCGCCGGCATTCTTAACGATTCCGCGAACTGCTGCCAGTGACAAGTTGATCCGGGCATCCTGATCGTAGCTGCCAACAAGCTCTTCCGCCGTCCGGCCATGACCCGTGTCATCGACCGAGAGCATCACATGCTCCACCGTTTGCTCGACTTCGCCGATGCCTATGGAGTCTTTGTTCACATACATCAACTTCGTACTTACTGTGAGCTTTCCACCCTTGATCATGGCATTGCGCGCATTTACGGCAAGACTCAATACCATGTGTTCAATCTCAGCGGGGTCAGCATCGACCTTGGGAATGGTCGGGTCGAAGTCGTACACAACTGAAATGGATTCGCCGGAGAGTTGTTCGAGAAGCTCGCCGATTCCCTTTAGCATAATGTTCAGATCGAGTGGTTGAGGTGAAGTGGCTTGTGTACGGCTTATTGCCAGGAGCTTTTGGACTAGAGCGGTTGCCCGGTTGGCGTTGCTGAGAACTTGCTCGAGACTTCGCCGTTGGGACGCTGAAGCCTGCTTCATCTCCAGCTCGGCATAGCTGGTGATCGCCATCATGATGTTATTAAATTGGTTGGCCGTTGCCCGTGTAATTTCAC
>JBAPQU010000068.1:0-1930 GCA_049280795.1 Candidatus Sulfotelmatobacter sp. | reverse complement strand
CCTTGCGGCTGGGCGCGAACTTGAAACAATAAATCAGACCGAACAGCAGCAACGCCGCTCCCCACCACACGTTGGCGTGCAGGTGGAACAGCACCACGCCCGGATTCAGCGGTGGATCGATCAACTGGTAAATCCCCGCCGCCAGTATCAGCGCGCCGTTTACCGCCAGCGATATCCCAATGAAAAACCAGATCGATATCATCTCGCCCGCCTTTCCGCGATAGCTTTCAGCAAATCAACTTACCAGAAAATAATATTCAGCGCGAAGAAGACCACCGTCACCACCGCCGCCCAGAACAGCGGCTTCTGATACAGCGGCACGTCCCCTACCGACGGGATCTCCGTCATCCCGTACACCAGTCCCGTCAACTGCGCGTCCGGCACCGGTTTCGTCGCCATGCTCACTCCCACCGTTACCACCACGCATACCAGAAACGACCACAACGCCTGATACATATCCTGCGCCAAGCCTTTCGCATCGGGCGAAAGCGCGACATAGCGCAGAGCTGTAGGGTCCAGCTTCACCCACGTCCACATCCCGACCGAGGATAGCGTGCCGCACAGCAGGCCCCAGAATCCCCCCGCGCCGGTCGCACGCTTCCACAACATCCCCAGCACGACCGTGCCGAACAGCGGTGCGATGAAAAAGCTGAACAGCGCCTGCACGTAATCCATGATGCTGGCGAACTGCATCACCAGGTACGCCGTGCCCACGCTGATCAGCACACCGATCACCGTCGTCCACCGCCCCATGCTGACGTAATGACCGTCGCTGCCCTTGCTGTTGATCAGCGGACGATAAATGTCATACGTCCACACCGTGGTGAAGGCGCTCACATTCCCCGCCATCCCCGACATGAAGCCTGCAATCAGCGCGGTAACTCCCAGCCCAAGCAGCCCCGGACCACAATAGCGCGCCAGCATCAGCGGCAGCACATCGTTATAGCTATGAGCTCCAGTGACCGCGGCGATCGACTCCGGCACCAGCTTCTCCGGCAGCACCGCCAGGCCCAGCAAACCCGGCAGGATCACGATGATCGGAACAAACATCTTGAAGCCGGCGCCGATGATCGGCGCCATCTCCGCACTGCGAATATCTTTCGCCGCCAGAATGCGCTGCACCACCAGAAAATCCGTCGTCCAGTAACCCATCGAAATCACCGCGCCCAGCCCAAACACAATGCCAGTCCAGTGAATGCCCATGGGATTGTTGCTGAACGAACCCAGCCCCGACCACAAGTGAACGTACTGATCCGAAGCGCGGTGCGCGATCTGCAGCTTCAGGTTTGACCACCCGCCGGCTTCGTAGAGGCCGAGAATCGGAATCAGCAGCGCGCCCGCCCAGATCAGAAAAAACTGCAGCACCTCGTTGAAGATCGCCGAGCGCAATCCGCCCAGCGTCACATAAATCGCCACCGTGATCGACGACACCCAGATGCTGAAATTAATGTCCCACCCGAGCACGATCTGCATGACCTTGGCCATGGCAAACATGTTGACGCCGCTCATCAGCACGGTCATGAAAGCAAACGAAACGGCGGAAAGCGCGCGGCTGGGCTCGCCAAAACGCAGTTGCAAATATCCCGGCACCGAATGCGTTTTTGAAATGTAGTAAAACGGCATCATCACCAGCGCCAGAAACAGCATCGCCGGTATGGCCCCAATCCAGTACCAGTGTGTGGCCAGAATGCCGTACTGGTAGGCCGATCCCGCCCACCCCATCAACTCCAGCGCGCCCAGATTCGCGGAAAGAAAACTCAACCCCGCGACCCACGCCGTCATCTCCCGCCCGGCCATGAAGAAGTCTTCGCCCGTATTCGAGCGCCCTTTCAAATACCACCCGATGGCCAGCACCAGCGCAAAATAAAACACCACGATCACAATATCGATCGCAGAAAGGTGCACCAGTCGGGCGGGCACGGCGAGCGCG
>JBAPQU010000067.1:0-3254 GCA_049280795.1 Candidatus Sulfotelmatobacter sp. | reverse complement strand
CGCCGCGCAGCGTCACCATGGTTCCAATTGCCTGTCCCTCGCGGACCTTGAAAGCCGCAATCGATTTCTTGGACTTCGTGACAATCGGCTTCTGTCCCGTGATCTGGCCCAGTTCATTCACCGCCGGGTCGAGAATCTTCGAGTTCTGCGTGGCCTCGCCCATCCCCATGTTCACGACGATCTTGTTCAGCCGCGGCACCGCCATCGTGTTCGTCAGCTCGAGTTCCTTCAGCAGCGCCGGCGCCACTTCCTTTTCAAACTTGGAGCGCAGCCGCGGCCGTTCCTTGGCGCTATGGTGCGCCTGCGCCGGAGCCTTCTGATCCTGCGCCGAATCTTTCGAAGCCTTCTTCTCTTTATCTTTTGCCATCGCGTCTAACCCCTCAAATTGGGCAATTGTGTGATCTGGCCATTTGGCAATTCAAAATCAAAATCTTGGCCAGATTTTCAATTGCTCAATCACCTGATCACTCAATCACTTATCCAGCGTCGTCCCACACTTCTTGCACACCCGAACCTTCCGGTCGCCGCGCACTTCGTGCCCGATGCGCACCGGGCCGCAGGTTCCACAGAGCAGTTGCACGTTGGAAATCGCAATGCGGCTCTCCTGCTCGGCAATGCCGCCGGCGATGTTGCGCTGCGGGTTCGGGCGCACGTGCTTTTTCACCATCATCACGTGCTCGACCAGCAGCTTCGCATCGTTGGGAAACACGCGCAGCACGCGCCCTTCCTTGCCCTTATCCCGCCCCGTGATGACCTTGACTTTGTCATTGCGGCGGATATCCACTCGCTTTTGTACTGTGCTAACGGTTCGCATTTCCAGTTCTCAATTCCTGATTCGTATGTCTTGTTTCTCGGTACTAGGTACCAGGTACTAAATAACTTCCGGCGCCAGCGAAACGATCTTCAAAAATTTCTTCTCCCTCAGCTCGCGGGCCACCGGACCAAACACGCGCGTGCCCACCGGCTCGCCCGCGTCGTTGATCAGCACCGCCGCGTTCTGGTCGAAGCGGATGTAGGTGCCGTCGCGCCGGCGATGCTCCTTGCGCGTGCGCACAATCACAGCCTTCACCACTTTGCCCTTCTGCACCTGCCCGTCGGGAGACGCCTCCTTCACGGCCGCGGTGATTATGTCGCCGAGGCCGGCATTCAGGCCGGTCGAACCGCCGAGCGGCAGAATCATCTGCAGCTTGCGGGCGCCGGAGTTGTCGGCGACCTCCAGCATGCTTCTCATCATCACAGCCATGGCTTCAATCTCCCATTCACTCTGTCATCCTGAGCGAGACGCTTTTTGTCTCGCGAAGGATCTGGGCGCGCCGCGCGATCATTTTCGCGTTCTTTGCGAAAATGCTAACTCGCGCGTTCGGCGCGATTCCTTATTTCACGTCCAGCACCACTTCGGGCACCAGCGCGGTCTTGCGCACAATGTCCTTCAGCTTCCAGCGCTTCAACTTCGAGAGCGGGCGAGTCTCTTCAATCCGCACTACATCGCCCACGTGAGCCTCGTTCTTCTCGTCGTGCGCATAGAACTTCTTGTTGCGCGCGACCACGCGACCGTAGAACGGGTGCGCCTTCTTGCGCGTCACCTTGACCACGATCGTCTTCTGCATGCGGTTGGCGACTACTTCCCCAACCACTTCCTTGCGCCGGCCCTGCACCTGCTCGCTCTTCGGCGTCGCAGATTTTCCCGTTGCGGTTTCCGCCATTAGCGTTTCTCCGTTGCGGCCGAGCGCGAGCGCTCGCCTAAAATTGTCTTGACGCGCGCAATATCCTTGCGCAGCCCGCGAATTTTCTTCAAACTCTCGGTCTGTCCCATGTTCAGCTGAAACCTCAGCTTGAACAGTTGGTCGGCGAGATCCCGCCCTTGGTGCTGGAGCTCGGCATCGGTTAAGTCTCTGGCTTTGTCTGCTTTCATAAAATGCTCTCGGCTTTCAGCTCTAAGCCTTCAGCTTTTCCGCCGCCGCTTTCACTAAAAGTTGACGGCTGAAAGCTGATAGCTGTTTTTCTAGTGCGCCGTTTCGCGCTTGACCAAAGTCGTGCGCAGCGGCAGCTTGTGCGACGCCAAACGCATCGCTTCGGACGCATCCGCCAGCGCGACGCCTTCCATCTCAAACAGAATCTTTCCCGGCCGCACTACCGCGACCCAGTGATCCGGCGCTCCCTTGCCCTTACCCATACGGGTTTCGGCCGGCTTCTTCGTCACCGGCTTATCGGGAAACACGCGGATCCAGATCTTGCCGCCGCGCTTCACGAAGCGAGTCATGGCCACGCGGCTGGCCTCGATCTGCCGGTCGGTGATCCAGCCCGGCTCCAGCACCTTCAACCCGAAGTCGCCAAACGCCAGCGTGCTGCCGCGCCAGGCCTTTCCAGTCATGCGGCCGCGCTGCTGCTTGCGGTACTTCACTTTCTTTGGCATCAACATAAGTCAGCTCTCTTTTGCCGTCATCTGCTCACTTTGTCATCCTGTGCGGCATTCTTTGCCGCGAAGGATCTCGGACTCCACGGAACCCGCCCGATCAAAGCTTCCTTAAAACGCTCCCACGCCCGTCTGCTGTTCCTTCTTCTTGGTCGGGAGAATTTCACCCTTGTAAACCCAAACCTTCACGCCGATCACGCCGTACGTGGTCCTGGCTTCGGAGAATCCATATTCGATATCGGCACGCAGCGTGTGCAGCGGCAAACGCCCTTGCAGATACCATTCCGAGCGCGCGATTTCATTTCCATTCAACCGTCCGCTCACCCGAACCTTGATCCCCTTACAACCAAAGCGCAGCGCCGAATCCACCGCCTTGCGCATCGCCCGCCGGAATCCAACCCGCTTTTCCAGCTGCAGCGCAATCGCTTCCGACACCAGCTGCGCATCGAGCTCGGGCTTGTGCACTTCCTGAATGTCGACAAACATCTCGCGCGAGGTGCGCTTCTGCAGATCCGCCTTCAGCTTGTCGATCTCGGCGCCCTTGCGTCCAATGATGATTCCGGGACGCGCCGTTTTGATAATGATGCGCAGCTTGTTGCCCGGCCGCTCGATCTCAATCGAGCTCACGCCCGCCGACTTGAGCTTTTCCTTCAGCTCATTCTTCAGCTTGACGTCTTCTAGCAGCAGCTTGTCGTAGTCGCGCTCCACAAACCAGCGCGACTTCCACGGCTTGGTATAGCCGAGGCGAAAACCATAAGGATGGACTTTTTGTCCCATTGCTTCTCCTGAATCAAACGCGCAAACCTTGTCGTTCCCAACTCGCCAATCAAACTAAAACCCT
>JBAPQU010000066.1:0-10734 GCA_049280795.1 Candidatus Sulfotelmatobacter sp. | reverse complement strand
ACAAAGGACTTGGGGCGAGACGATGCAGGTTGGCCTAGACGTCACCACCTCGACCATGATCGCTGAGTTTACGCGGCGGGCGCAAGGTCAGATGTCACATGGGGTTGTGGGAATAGTTGGGAGTGGGCGACGCTTCGAGCGGCGTGAGCAAGATACTAGACTCAACTCGGTCAGGTGAGGATAATTCCGGATTATGGCGCAGCCTCCACGTCCACTGAAACCACTCAGGGCACATGTAACGGGTGCCCTTAGAGAACAATTTCGAAAGTTCGACGCGAGGCGCGATTTGATTATTGGAGCATTTTTAGACCTCATCGTTTTCATCCTGCATGAGGACTTTGGAATTAGCTACGTGGCAAGTTTGCTGATTCCCCTTGTGGCAATTCTAGTCCTAGATGCTGGACGGAAATTCGCCAAGGCGTTATGCATTGTTTACCGGGGCCGCGATGAATCATTTCGGGAGACGGTTAAGGTGCTCGTCGCTATCGCGTTCGGTGGGTTCATTTGCGCGGCAGTTATTTGGTACGGTAATTACAAAACATCTCCACATTTCAGTTTGTCGATAGGAACGGGTTTCTACGCGAGAGCCAGTGGTCACATAGCTGGTGTATACATCATCGGGAGCAGCCGGGAAGAGCCCTATCCTAATACTGAAGTTGTTTTCTTGTCCGTTGTGCTAACAAACTCCGGCATTCCAAGTTCAGCGAAGAACTGGCATTTAAGAGTTAAAGTCCACGGCCAATACCTAGATGGGATGCCGCGCGAAGCGACGAATGAGTTTGTTGATCCCAAAGACTCGTCGAAGAGCATATTCCGCTACACGCCCTTCGACATGATTTTCGGAAAAACGAGCGTGCCATTCACCGACATGCGACAGGGGATTGCCGATTTTATTATCTTGGGAGCTAGTCACGATGTTGTGAGGGAACCTGGAAATAAATTAATTCTGAGTTGCGAGGACGACCACGGAAAGATCGCTTCATTCGAAGAAAAGGTTAGCGCAAAGGAGATGGTATTCATGCAGCATCAGTAAGCTCTTTGTATTTGAGGTTGTCAGACCTGAGCATTTGGATGAGCGTGTCGCGGAACCGGTATTGATTCTTGCGTATGAGCGAATCACATCGAATCAGGCCGCTTGTTGCCGCACATTGAGCTCAAAAAAGGCTCGCCATTTGCTTTCAGCTTTTGTTCCAGCCGCACGGTGCAATCGCAGTCGCCACAAGCCCAGGGTTCGCTCCCGTTTTCGTCGCGGCAGTTGCGACGGTCGTGGGCGTCCTGCACTTTGGTGAGATCGAAGTATTGTTCCCAGTAAGGACGCTCTTCCTGCAACGGCGTGGGGCAGTAGCAGACTTCTACCCAGCGGACGGTCTGGTCGGGGGAGAGGCGTGCGTCTTTCATGTTGCGCAGGTATTCGCCTTCGGCGACTGAGCCTTGGCCTAGAGTTTCATCTTTGATGGCTTGCAGGAGATCGGCTTCGCGGTTGGGCTTGAGGCGGGCTCGAACGAGGTAACGCATGGGAATTCAGCGCCTGAAGGCGCATTTCATATCGTGGATCGGCGGCATGCCTGAAGGCATGCCCTGATACGAATCTCACGTAACACGCCCACATTGTTTAACGGGCACGTACCAAGATTCGTTGGCAAATACTAGATGAACATCTCGTCCTGCGGCACCGGTCTGCGGCCTTCGCGGCTGCTGCCGTTTCTGCGGGAGCGGTTTCCGAGGAGGAACTCGATGCCAGCGGTCACACCTTGAATGAGCCCGGAGAATTGGCGCACGGGCGAGACTACAGTATTGGCAACCATCTCGGATGTCTCTTCCACGCGGTCGAGCGTGCGGCTGAGCAATTCGTCGGTGCGGATGATTTGCAGACGGGCGCGGTCCACCACGTCACCCACGGTGGCATCCATGCGTTCCACTTGTGTGCGCACAGAGCGCGTGGTTTCCGTGAGATTGTCGACAATGACCGTCAGCTTAGGGCGGAGTTCGGTGAGTATCGCTTGCGCCGTCTCCAGCGTAGGCAGCGCTTTCGTTTTTACTTCAACGGCGAGCGCTTCCATCTTGGCGCTGCTCTTGCGCATAGTCAGGTACATTGCCACGAGGACGCCAGCCTGCAGCACGATGGCTGCTCCAGTGAGGGCAATGAAGAGTGGAGTAAGGTTTTCCATAGAGACCGCTCTCCTGAGCCTGCAGTTCGAACCCGAAAACGTCGGACCTGCGAACGTCAAACTTCTCAACCCAAAACCAGCCAACTTAAGACCAACCAACGTAAGTCTGGCGCCGACCGCCGGCTCCCAGAGATTTTAGAGGTTCTTGGGCGCGCCGCCAGCGTCGGTCGTAGCCTCTTGATAGGCTTGACGCCCCGCTTCGTAGGCGGCTCGAAACTGATCCTTCTGCTGAGTTACGACATCGCGGCCACGATCGACCCAATCGGTCGCCTGTTCCCGGGCCTCACGAGCGCGCGTACGCATGTAGTCGCGGCCTTGTTCGGCTCGAGTTCGGAGCTCGTCGCGGGTTTCGCTGCCGGAGCGCGGCGCGTACAGAACTCCCACCAAGCCGCCCAAGCCTAAACCGGCCAAGAACCATACCAAGCTGTTGCCACCGTTATTTTCGCCCGACATAGAAATACCTCCGTCTATAAGTGCCCGACAATCGGATGGTAGCACCCGCATAGGGGAAATACAATTACACCGAAACCCTGAAGCCGGGGCTAGGAAAACTGTATTGGCAGGCCGGGAGTCGGCTTTCCAAGAAGCTGCGGTTGCGGATTCTGCGATTGGCCCTTACTTCTGCGTTGGATTCGAGGGGGCAGCCGGAGCCGGCGTGACAGGCTGCGTCTTGACTGGCGCCGATTTCACGCCCTGGAGCACGGAGCTTGGCCCGCCCTGCTTAATGGCGTTGATCGAGAGAGTCACCGAGGTCAGCATAAATATAACGGCCGAAATCGTCGTCGCTTTAGAGAGCGCTGTGGCTGCGCCGCGGGGTCCAAATGCCGCCTGACTGCCTTGCCCACCAAACGCAGCCGAAATGTCTCCGGCTTGGCCGCTCTGCAGCAGCACGACCACAATCAGAAACAGAGAGACGATGATGTGAATGATGGTGATGAGAATGATCATGGAATCGAAGCGTCCTAATTCTTAAGAATCTGGGCAATGGTGCGGGAGGGAGAAATCCCGGTTCCGTTGTCCATTCATTGTACGATAAAGCGGCGCGAGAGAGAAAGCGGGAACGGCGCACCGCTCTGAGAGCTGAGAACGACAGTGCTCTAAGCTGGAAGGGTTTGTGACGAAAAGGTTGGTGAAGACTCGCCGGTCGGTAGCTCTCTATTTTGCGGTGGTGGCGCTTGCCATTACGCTGAACGCCGGGGATATTGCCGGCCAGGCGGGTGAGCCTGGTTTAGCCGTAAACTCAGCCGTCACTCCCTTGGCCGCGACTCCTCCCATGGGCTGGAACAGTTGGGATGGGTATGGCACAACGATCGACGAGGCCGCCTTTAAAGCCAATGTGGAATGGTTTGCCAAACACCTGCAGCCCTACGGCTGGCAGTACGTTGTTGTGGATATGGAATGGTATGTAACGAACCCGGTGGCGGAAGGAAATTCGGCGACATTTCAGTACTCCCTGGATGAGAATGGCCGTTATATGCCGCCTTTGACCCGCTTCCCATCGGCGATCCGGGGCGCGGGATTTAAGCCTCTGGCAGACTTCGTGCATAGTCTCGGTTTGAAGTTTGGCATTCATATCCTCCGCGGTATTCCCAAAGAAGCGGTGAAGAGAAACCTGCCCATCGAAGGATCTGCGTACCATGCGGCCGCCGCTGCGGATTTGTCTGACACCTGTCCGTGGAATTTCGACAATTATGGAGTTGCAAATAGCGTTGCGGGACAAGCTTATTACGATTCGATTGCGCGGCTGTATGCGAGTTGGCAGGTCGATTTGATCAAGGTCGACTGCATCAGCAGTCGTCCGTACAAGGGCGATGAGATTCGCATGTTTCGTGAGGCGCTCGACAAAACCAAAAGATCCATCGTGCTCAGTTTGTCTCCTGGTCCGGCGCCGCGGGAAAAAACCGAGGAGATGCAAAAGTACGCGCAGATGTGGCGAATCTCGAACGACATCTGGGATGAGTGGCACAGCACGGTCGAATATCCTCAGGGCGTCGGAGACCAGTTTGCCAATGTTGCCAAGTGGGTCGACGTAGCTGAACCGGGACATTGGCCGGATGCCGATATGCTGCCGGTCGGTTACCTGGGACCGGCTCCGGGATGGGGGAAGCCTCGCTATTCGCGGCTCACGCATGACGAGCAGCGAACACTGTTTACGTTGTGGTCGATCTTTCGTTCGCCTCTGATGCTGGGCGGGGATTTGAAATCCGACGATGATTGGACCATCGGCTTGCTTACGAATCCTGAAGTTATAGCGGTTGATCAACAATCGACGGACAGCCATCCGGTAATTGCAAATGAGAAGACGGTGGCGTGGCTATCGAGGCCAGCATCGGGGAACGGCTATTACCTCGCCATATTCAACATCTCGCCAGATGCTCAGGATGTTCATTACGATTGGGCTGAGTTGGGTGTGCCGGCGGTGGAATATGAAATTAGAGATCTATGGGAACGCGACGATGTTGGGCCGGCGAAGATGTTGAAGTTGAGGCTGCGTTCGCATGCTTGCGCGCTGTACAGGCTGGCTGTTAGACCGTCGAACTAACGCTTACTTCGAAAAAAGCTTTAGAACAGCCATCGACCCCCGCGATTTCAAGCAAGCGTTTACTATGTTGTCGGGCATTCTTGCCCCCCAAGGGTTTAACCATGATCGAGCGCCGTGAATTTCTTCAGAAAAGTCTTGCCAGCGCCGGTTTTTTAATCGCCGCTGGAGCTTCCTTCCCCTACGCGTGGTCGGAGTCAAAAACTGTGGACTTGCGCATCGAAGTGCTCACCGGTGAGCCGCTGGGAATTATTTCGCCGAATCTGTACGGACACTTCACCGAGAATCTTAGCGGTGTGATCTACGATGGCGTTTGGGTCGGGGCAAATTCGAAGGTTCCGAACATTGATGGCATTCGCAAGGAACTCGTCGAGGAGATGCGCAAAATCAAAGCTCCGGTGATCCGCTTTCCCGGCGGATGCTTCGCGGATAGCTACGACTGGCGTGACGGGATTGGACCAGCCGATAAAAGGCCTCGGCGGACTAACTTCTGGAATGGTGGAGAAACTAAGGAAGCGCCTGCTAGCCATCGCTACGATCCCAACGAATTTGGCACGAATGAGTTTGTACATTTTTGCAAATTAATCGGCAGCGAACCTTACCTGGCGGCGAATCTGCGCAGTCTGCCTGCTGAAGAGTTCTATCGCTGGGTTGAGTACTGCAACTCCCCGGCAGGCAGCACCACGCTGGCGGACTCCCGCGGCGCGGCGGGTTTTAAAGATCCATTCGACGTAAGGTTCTGGGGAGTCGGCAATGAATCGTGGGGCTGCGGTGGAAATTTTACTGCGCAGGAATACGCAGTGGAGTTCCGGCGATTCACAACCTGGGTTCCGCGTTTCGGGCAGGAATTGTCTTTTATCGGCTCAGGACCCAACGTGGACGACTGGGCTTGGACCAGAGGATTCTTCGAGGAAATAGCCAGGAAAGGACGCCGTGAGCTGCGTGGAATTTATGGCTGGGCACTTCATCACTATGCGTGGAACCTTAGCCACGGCCGTACAAATAATTGGGTGGAAGGAAAAGGCGAAGCCCTCAAGTTCGACAGCGTGGACTGGTACGAACTGTTGCGCGAAGGCGAGCGCATGGAAGGTTTGATTAACGGCCACTGGCAGGTGATGAGCGAGGAAGATCCGGAACACTGGGTAAAGCTGATCATAGACGAATGGGGGCCATGGTACCGCCCGGGAAGCGAAGCGACTCCGGGAGATCAACTGGAACAAATGCCAACGCTGCGTGACGCGGTGTTCAGCGGAATGACGCTGGATCTATTCAATCGTCATCCGGAGAAGATTGCGATGGCGAATTGCGCCCAGTTGATTAACTGCCTGAACAGCCTTTATCTGGCCCATGAGGATAAGTTTGTAGTAACGCCCGTGGGGCATGTCTTCGGCATGTATGCTGCGCACCAAGGCGGCCAGGCGTTGCGGACGATCTTCTCGGCGCCCACGATCGAGTATGACCGGGATGGCAAATCGGCGTCATTCTGGGGGCTGAAGGGATCGGCGTCGTTGCATGATAAAAATCTGATTTTGACCGTTGTGAATCCGCACGTGAGCGATTCACGTGACACAGAACTTGTTGTTCGGGGCGCTACAGCGACGGGCGGCTCGGCAACAGTTCTTACCAACTCCGACATTCACGCGCACAATACTTTCGAGCAGAAAAAGGTTGTGGTGCCAGAGACGAAAACCCTGGAGATCAGCGGTCGAACACTTCACTACACATTTCCGCCGGCTTCGGTCACCAAACTGGCGCTGACTTTGTCGTAGGGCGGCTGCATGTTGGGTTTACACATTGAACCTTGACTCGACAGTGTCAGGACTGCGAACCTGTCATTTATGTGCCTGAGCTTAAGCGTGCCGGACCGGATCGCGCGGGTTGCTGTGGTCATCGTCATCATTTTTCTGGCGCAACCTTGGGCTGCTTCGCAGAAGCAAGAAGACAAACAATCTTTAGCTCCTCCCGTGCAACACGCTCAGGATGCGATGTCCAGTGGCGGCGCTCACACTGCTGTGCTGGATAACGAGAAACGCCCGATCACGGCTGGAGGCTTTGTCGATAGCGGGCCGGTTGTTTTTCAAGACATTGCCGAAAAGGCAGGCCTGACTGCCTGGCGGCATGTGATGGGCACGGCAGAAGTGCGCTTCATCATTGAGACCGTCGGGTCCGGCGTTGCCATCATCGACTACGACAACGATGGCTGGCCAGATATCTATCTAGTTAACGGATCAACCTACGATGCGGTTGCCGGGAAGGCTACGCCTCCGCACGCCGCTCTTTTTCACAATAATCACGATGGAACCTTCACCGATGTAGCGCAGCAAGCCGGAGTCACCAACGACCGCTGGGGTTTCGGCGTGGCCGTAGGCGATTATGACAATGATGGCTGGCCGGACCTATATGTAACAAACTTCGGCAAAAATCGCCTTTATCACAATAATCATGATGGAACGTTTACCGATGTTGCCGAAAAAGCGGGAGTGGCTCTGGGCAACTGGTCGACTGGCGCAACTTTTGGTGACTACGACGGCGATGGCCGGCTGGACCTGTTTGTTCCCGGCTACGTGCACTACGATTTCGACCATCCGCCGGTAGCGGGCTCGGCTGTGGTTGCATTTGCCAGTTGTGAATTTCGCGGCATGAAGGTGATGTGCGGTCCGCGCGGATTGAAGGGCGAGCCCGATCATCTATTTCACAACAATGGCGACGGCACGTTTACTGATGTAAGCGAGAAGGCGGGAGTCGGCGATTCCAATCGCTACTACGGTCTCACCGCCGTCTTTGCCGACGTTAACAACGACGGCAAAGTCGATTTAATCGTCGCCAATGATTCCACGCCGAACTATCTGTACCTCAACAAGGGCAACGGAACGTTTGAAGATGCAAGTTACGCATCCGGCTATGCGCTGAACGAGAATGGCCGCGAGACGGCGTCCATGGGAATCGCCGTTGGAGATTATCTGAACAGTGGCAAGTTAGATCTCTACAACACGGTCTTCTCTGACGACTACAACCCGCTCTACCGAAACGAGGGGGATGCAAACTTTACTGATGTCAGCTATCAGGCCGGTATTGCGGAGGCGACGATCCCGTTCCTGGGATGGGGAACCGGCTTTCTAGATTATGACAATGATGGCTGGAAGGATTTGCTCGCGGTCAATGGGCACGTGTATCCGGGAGTTGATCAGAGCGACTGGGGCACCACATTCGCCGAGCGTCCGCTTCTATTTCACAATTTGAAGAATGGAAAATTCGAAGTTGTTGCGCCGGTGAAGGGAACCGGGCTAGCTTCGTTGCTGACAGGGCGGGGTGCGGCTTTTGGAGATCTTTTCAACGACGGAAAAATCGATGTTGTGATCAACCAACTCAACCGTGTGCCGGCGCTTCTGCGCAATGTGTATTCCACGAAGAACCACTGGGTCGCTCTCCATCTGATTGGAGGGCCGAAGAGTCCGCGCGATGCGATCGGAGCTACGGTCTATCTAGTCGCCGGAGGTGTTCGTCAGCGTGGAGACGTGATCAGCGGCGGAAGCTATGCTTCGTCAAACGATCTTCGCGTGCACTTTGGGCTCGGGGAAACTACAAAGGTGGACGGCGTCGAGATTCATTGGCCGAGTGGAACCATAGAGCGACTTACTTTGCCCGATGTGGATCGTTTCTATTCTGTCGAAGAAGGCAAGGGGGTAGTTCCCGGCCCGACAGATGCGAAGCCCACGAATCTGCCGGATACTCGCCCGAAGTAGTCCGCTTTCGCGGGTATAAAGTGTAAGGTGCTGCTGCACTTGATGCTTAATCCATGACTAGCCGTCGCTACGGATTCTTCTGGCTAATCGTCTGCGCCACCGGGTTGTTGTGGTTTCCCGGACATGGCGAATCCCAGAATCGATCTGTGACCGATCACATCATCGCGTCTGCCAAGACAGAAGATAATGTGCCGACGCCCGGCGACTTTGTAGATGTAACAACCAAGCTGGGCATTCATTTCAAGCAGGAAGCTTCCCCGACATCTAAGAAGTATTTGCTCGAGACCATGGGATCGGGGGTTGCGCTTTTCGACTACGATAACGATGGTCGGCTCGATATTTTTTTTGCCAACGGCGCGCGCATCGATGACCCTATGCCCAAGGGTACGATTCCCCAGAAAGCCGGCCCGAAATACTGGAATCGCCTTTACCACCAAAAATCAGATGGAACTTTTGAAGACGTAACCGAAAAGGCTGGCGTAGCTGGCACCGGCTACTCCACTGGCGTGGCGGTGGGCGATTACGACAACGACGGTTTCGATGATCTCTTCGTTGCGGGCTACGGGCACAGCACGCTGTATCACAACAATGGCGATGGCACCTTCACAGATGTGACCGCCAGCGCAGGTGTGGCGGGATCCGGGTGGGCCACCAGCGCGGCCTGGGTCGATTATGACAACGATGGACGACTTGACCTGGTCGTCGCCCGCTACATGGAATGGGATTTTGACGACATCTATTGCGGTCACCCCGAACAAGGATTCCGGTCTTATTGTCATCCCGACGCGTTTAAACCGGCCTCGGTGTTGCTCTATCACAACGATGGCAATGGCAAGTTCTCTGAAGTAGCGCAGAAGGCGGGGATGGGCAAGCCCGGCAAAGGCCTTGGCCTGGCGATTGCAGATTACGATCACGACGGCTGGATGGATGTTCTGTTGGCGAACGATTCTATCCCGGAGTTTCTCTTCCACAACAAAGGCAATGGCACTTTCGAAGAGATTGGACTTGTTTCGGGGATCGGCCTGGATAGCAGTGGTGGCACCTTCGCCGGCATGGGTGTGGACTTCGCTGACTACAACAACGATGGCTGGCCCGATGCGATCATCACGGATTTGGCCAACCAGAAATACGCCCTCTACACAAATGCCAGAGACGGAACGTTTGAGTATTCCACTCTATCAGCCGGCTTGGGCGCAATTAGTTTGCCGCATTCAGCGTGGGGTGTGCGTTTTGTAGATTATGACAATGATGGCTGGAAGGATTTGTTCCTGGTGCAGTCGCATGTCATGGATACGATCCAACTCGAGCAACCGAATCTGCGCTATCGAGAATCGCCATTGCTGTTATGGAATGACAAAGGCAAAAAGTTTCTGGATCTCTCGGCGCAATCCGGCGAAATATTTCAGCAAAAGCGGGCCGCGCGAGGCATGGCGATTGGCGACATCGATAACGACGGGAGAATCGATGTCGTCGTCACCGAGAATGACGGCCCGGCTTGGGTATTACACAATGAGACTCCAACTCGCAATCATTGGATCACGTTCAAGTTGGTGGGGGTGAAGAGCAACAGGGATGGAATCGGAGCTCAGATCAAAATCACCACTGCTGACGGTTCTCAATACGCTACGGTCACCACGGCTGGCAGCTACGAATCATCAAGCGACAAGCGCGTTCACTTTGGACTGGGCTCTGCAAATGCCGTGGTCCAAGCTGAGATTCGCTGGCCGAGCGGCATTACGCAGGTGCTGAAGAATCTGCAGGCAGATCGAAATCTCACAGTAACTGAAGCAGTTTCTCTTCCGCGATAGAAATTTCCTCATTAGAAATCGCCATCAGCATTCTCCGTTCTGGGCAGTGTGGTGGTGCATGTCCCAGCCGAGGTAGCGGGTGGTGGCTTCGTACACGGCGGCGGCGACGGTGGAGAGGTTGGCGGCGACGTGGTGTTCGAAGCCGCGCTCGCAGATGAAGCGCAGCAGCTTCTGCAGATGCTGAATCTCGACCACGCCCGCGCCGCCGAAGGTGTTCAGCGGATCGTCGGTGAATCGGCCTTCGCCCACGTAGCCGCGCATCGTGCCCGCGGTGTCGTCGGTCGAGAAGCGCGCGAAGCTCATCTGCTCCGGTTTGATCAGGCCGACGCAGGTGCCGAAGGTGTTTTCCTTGCCCACGGTGCCGGCGATGATCTCCTGAAAATCCATCTTCACCGAGCGGAAAAAATGTTTGGGCAGATTCGAGCAGTGGAAGCAGACCGCCTTGTTCGGGTCCGATCCATAATTGTTGTTCCAGT
>JBAPQU010000065.1:0-2331 GCA_049280795.1 Candidatus Sulfotelmatobacter sp. | reverse complement strand
TCGGAACTGCAATCACACTTAAAGGAAATTGCGCTCCTGCTGTGCCTTTGCCAATGTTGGGATATCCCACAATGTTATTCTGCGTTGCGTCATAGGCAAGAGGCGGTGAATTCTCCAACGAGTTCGTGTTGCCTTCATTGCCGTTGCCGTGCTCGTAGAACATGCCGTAGCCGCCGCGGATCGCCGTCTTGCCATTTCCTCTGGGATCCCACGCGAAACCCAGGCGCGGCGCGGGATTGAACAGATGTCCTTGCATGCAGCTAGTTGGCACTCCTGTTGTGACGCCGCACTGCACTATTCCGTTGGGAAGATCCGCCACAGTCGGCGTTCCGCCGTCGCTCGTAAGGTTGGTAACAATGTCGGTGGCCTCGTCAACCGTTGTTTGACCTGCCACGTAGTGAGCGGGATAGAAATTGAATGCTCGATGGTATCTCTCGCGGTAAGTACCAAACAGACTCACCCGAACGCCGAGATTCAAAGTCAAGCGGCTAGTTATATGCCAGTCATCGTTGAAATACGGTTCAAGCATTTTGTAACGGTTGTAGTACTTGACGGTGTCGCTCTGTTGCCCGAAAGAAGCAATATCTCCTACTAACAGGTCAGAAAAAGGATTCCCGGTGGTCGTTGACGCGATACCCGGGTTGTAGGTGATAAAACCAGGAAAGGAACCGGCCCCAAGTTCGCCGCCCAGTTCGTTCTTCTGTTCCGCTTCAAAATAAGCGCCGAATTGAAGGTTATGCTTGCCAATTAGTTTGCTGATGTTGTCCTTGAAACTATAGGTCGGATTGGAATTGTAGGGGCCGTTGGGAATGTAGCCTGCGTCTTCGGCAAAGTTGCCATATACGCCCCCAACATCCACCAGGCTGATTCCTGGCATCACTCCCTGATTTGCGCCCGGGAATATGGCGCCAAAGGTAGTGCCAGTAGGCAGCCTCCAGTTTCCGATATTGTGCAGCACGATATGGTCGGTTGTGTAACTCGCCACGAACTCATTCAAGAGCGTGGGAGAAAACGCTGACGAGAGATGAGCAACCAGGCTTACTCCCGGCCCTCCGAACTGAGTTTGGATGGTCGGAAAGCTTCCCCCATCGGTCCACAGCGGAGTTTCGTTAAGAGTGTTCCAGGAGTCGTGAATATAGCGGAAACTCAGGCGCTGTTTGTCGGTGAAGTTGTGATCGATCTTCACCAACTCCTCACGCCAGTCGACGGGCTGGGAATTGATCTGGTGGAACAACGCTTGGCCGGGCACATCGACCTGACCGAAGTTTGGAGCTGGAATTAAGGTGAGCAACGCAGCGACATTGGGATCGTTACTGTTGAAAGGCACTTGATTCCCTGGGTAAGGAGCCCCAGTGCTGGGATCTAGCGGGCAGTCGGCTGGATAAGGTGCGACAGGATTTGTACCGCAAATATCCGTAAAGTCCCCGCCGCGCTCGGCAACCGTGGGCACGAGTTGATTGAACGACGAGGGCACGCGCTCCTTACGCCACTCCTCAGACCAGAAAAAGAAAGTCTTGCTCTTGCTCTGGTTGTAAACGCCGGGAATGTACACCGGGCCACCGAGCGTATATCCAAAGTCGTTCTTGTGATATGGAGGTGCAACTCCCTGCTCATTCCATGAAGGCGAGTTGAACATGTTATTGCGGACAAACTCGTAGGCATCACCGTGGAACTTGTTCGTCCCCGATTTAGTTTCTACTTCAATCGTGCCAGAACCGTTCTTGCCGTATTGCGCTCCGTAATTAGAGGTCAGAACCTTGAACTCCCCGATAGCGTCAATGCTCGGAGTCACATTCAGCGTGTCATTCTGGCCGTTGTCCATAATGCTGGCGCCGTCCAGTTCCCAGTTGTTGTATTCGACGCGGCCACCATTCACGCTGAAAGAATTGTTGGCGGTGACGCCAACTCCGCCTTCGTCCGCGCCAGTCTGGTTGCTTACTCCTGGAACAAGCGTGATCAATCGCTTGAAATCGCGGCCATTCAATTCGAGCTGCGAAATTTCCTTGCCCGTAACCGTGCCGCCGAGATCGGAGGACTGGGTCTCGACTTGGGCCACATTTGCGCCTTCAACCAGTATCTCAATATCTGCCTGGCCCACCTGCATCGTGACGTCTACGCGGGCCTTCTCCGCGACTCGCAGGATGACGCCTCTGGCCTCGTATTTCTTGAAGCCGGCTGCGGAAACCGTGATGTTGTAGCTGCCGATGGGAAGACCCGCAAAAAGATAATCTCCGCTTTCGTTAGCGGTCGCCGCTCGGCTGATACCCTGCTGCGCATTGTTGACCGTGACCTGCGCGTTGCGGATCGTCGCGCCAGTCGGATCGGTGACCG
>JBAPQU010000064.1:0-10404 GCA_049280795.1 Candidatus Sulfotelmatobacter sp. | reverse complement strand
TCACAAGGCTGCTTACACTGCCGCGCTTTGTCGCGAAATTGTAGTCGACTGCTAGTAGTGCGGCCAGCCACTTGCGCACTCGCAAAAGCGCCAGCGAAACCCCCGAGGATCGGCTTGTTGGGAATTTCTCCACTTCCCCACTTCCTCTTATTACTTCTTCTTCCCCCTCAACATCTCCACCACCCGCTCATAATCATCCACGGAGGCGTACTCAATCACAATCTTTCCCTTCCCGCTTCGATCCTTAATCCTCACTCGCATCCCCAGCGTCCGCTCCATGTCCGTCTGCGCCGCGCGTACATTCGGGTCCATCCATCGCGCCCCGCGCGCTTCTCTCTTCGCTCCCGGCAGGAGCTGCCCCGGCATCATCGGCAGCGACCCGTTGATCCGCATCACCCGGTCTTCAATCTGGTCCCACTTCAATTTGTGGGTCACCACCTCTTCTGCGACCTTCTCGATATACTCCTCATTCTCCAGCCGCAAAAGTTCCCGCGCATCGCTGAAGCTCAGCCGATCCTCCAGCATGTAGTCCATCACTTTCTGAGGAAGCCGCAACAGCCGCATGTAATTCGACACCGTCTCACGGGACACGCCAATCCGGTCGGCAATCTGCGCCTGCGTCAGCTTGAACTCCTTGCTCAGCACCCGGAAAGCCTCCGCTTGCTCGATGGGATTCAAGTCCTCCCGCACCATGTTCTCGAGCACCGTCATCTCCGCCGCCTGCTGCGGTGAGAGCCTTCGCACCAGCGCCGGCACGGTATCCTTCCCTGCCATTTTTGACGCCCGTAGCCGCCGCTCGCCCAGCACCAGAACGTAGCGCCCAGCCTCCTCCGCCGGCCGCACCACAACCGGCTGCACCACCCCATGCTCCTTGATCGAATCTCTCAACTCGATCAACATCTCCTCATCAAACACATACCGCGTCTGGTAAGGATTCTTGTCGATTAACTCAATCGCCAGATTCGTGACGGTATTACCGGATATAGCCACTGCCTGAATCGAAATAACCTCGGTCTCGTGTGGGGCGGATGCCCCCGTCCGCCCAGCGTCCATCTGCTCAGAAGCCGCCAAACTATTCGTGTCCCCAACACCATTGTCATTCCGAACGAAGTGAGGAACCCTGGTCTCGCCGAAACCACCACTACCACCGGGTGCCCCATCCTTCGCCTCCTTTGCCAAGGGTGGGCGCGGCTCAGCAGTAGCCACACGCGACTCAGAACTAACCACTCGCGGCCCCGGCAGCAACGACTCCAACCCGCGCCCCAAAGCCCGCCGCTTCTCCACCTTCTCGTCCTTCTTCTCGCTAGCCGCCAAATTAGTAGCCGCCGTAGTAGTCATTCAGTATTCCCCTGTGAACCCCTGTGCCCTCTGTGTTAAAGCCTTTGATCTTGAGTTTATTTCCTACCGACGCTTGGAATACATATCGATAACAATAAATTTATATATCGATGTATATCGATATATAATCAAGCCGTCTTATCCATCTCACCGGCCGAAGGCGCAGAGCTGCCAGCCTCCATATGCTTCCCAAGAATTTCCTTAGCCAGCCGGATGTAACTTTCCGCACCCTTCGACCGCGGATCATAGATCAGCGCCGGCTGCCCATGGCTTGGCGCTTCAGCCAGCCGTATGTTCCGCGGTATGGTTGCGGTACACACCTTCGCGCCAAAAAATTTTCGCAGCTCAGCTGTCACCTGCTGTGCCAGGTTGGTTCGCTCATCCAACATGGTCAGCACCACGCCCTCAATCTCAAGCCCTGGATTCAGTACCATGCGTATGCGTTCCACTGTGTCCATCAGCTCACTGATACCTTCGAGCGCGAAATATTCCGCCTGCATAGGAATCAGAACTGAATCGGACGCGACCAGCGCATTCAACGTGAGCAAGTCGAGCGCTGGAGGACAGTCCAGAACGATGTACTGAAAGCGATCACGCAATGGCGTGATCGCATCGCGCAAGCGATACTCGCGACGCTCCGCCTCGACCAACTCGATGTTTGCGCCGATCAGATTTTTGTGCGAAGGAATCAGCCAGAGCTGTTCGAGCTCAGTTGTGGCCAGCGCTTCTTCGCCGGAAGCTGCGCCCATCAGCAGGTGATAGGTCGAGATACGTTCCGGATCTTTCACCAGGCCCAGGCCGCTCGACGCATTCGATTGAGGATCGCAATCGATGAGGAGTGTGTTCACTTCAGCCGCAGCGATGGATGCGGCTAGGTTGATGGCAGTCGTAGTCTTCCCCACGCCGCCCTTCTGATTGGCAACAGCGATGACGTGTCCCATAAGTTGTCGAGGAGCCCAGAGCTGCTGGCAGAATAGTGCGATTCGAGATTCGAATGCAAGGTTAGATGTTGTGCATTTTCAGAATAATTGTGCAAAACGGGTCCCCGGTTCCGGTTGGAACATACTGAGGATTTAAGTTAGCTGAATGAATGTTCCAGTTGGAACACTGGAACGATTCGCGGTCTATTGAGTTGGGGTCAATAGCAACGCTTACTTCTTCCCCAAAAGCTCCGGACATTTCGGCTGAGATGATGGAGGAGAGCAGAAGTTGAAATGTTCCCGCTGGAACACTAGCGACGATTTGCGAGTGCGCCGACGACTCTCTCTCATCGTGAGATCAAAAATGTTCCAGTCGGAACATTAGAGCGAATTCAACGGTTTTCCCTGAACAGGAACATATTTCCCAATGTTCCAGTTGGAACATTGCGAACGCAATGCTAGCGGATTCGTTGTCTCATTTTGAGACTTTCCCACTATTTCAATTATATTGGCCATAGCAATCGACAATATCGGCCAATACCGTTATTTGTTCCCACCTATTCACTACTGTGGTTCCGATATGCCGACCAAGAGAATGCGGGATCTTGATTCTGGGATGGGAATTGGGGGCTGCCAGTTTATGTGAGGAAGGATGGATTGGGCTTGGGCGAGCTGCGAGGAGGCGATCAGGAGGGCAAGACGTCCCGAGGGAGCTAAGAGGCCCGCAGCTGTTGGGAGGATGTTGGAGAAGCTCTCTACGGCGCGGAGAGTTACTACGTCGAAGGTTGCCGGGGGAAGGGTTTCGGCGCGGGCATTTTGTATATTGATGTCCGTCAATGTAAGGGCGCGGGTTAGTTCGCGGAGGAAGGTGGCTTTCTTGTGGTTGGATTCGATGAGCGTGAGAGCTATGTTCGGGGCCCAGAGTTTGATGGGGAGTCCGGGGAAACCTGCGCCGGAACCCAGGTCTGCTACACGGGCATTAGTCGCTGGTCGTTTGTCGCTGGCAGAGTCAACTTCAAAATCTTTTACCACAGAGGGCACGGGGGACACAGAGGACGTCACAGGGTAAAGCGGGAAAAGGTGGCGGGCTGCGAAGAGGGATTCGCCGAAGTGGCGCGTGACTATTTCTTCTTCGTTGCGGATAGCGGTTAGGTTGATGCGGGCGTTCCAGCGGAGAAGTAGATCGATGTACGTCGATATAGTTTGGAGTTGGATTGCGGAAAGGACAGCAGGTTCCTCACCGGGCCTTTGGCCCTGTTCGGAATGACAAGGGTTTGGAAAGGCGGATAGAAATGGTTGGAGCAGCTCGGCGATGCGGGCGGGGAGCATGGGGACGCCAGATTGTAGACGGCGGACAGTGCATTTTCAACGCAGGTCCGGAAGGAGCCCACCAGTGCTAAGCTGGGAGAATGAAGAAACAATTGTCTGACCAGCAGTTTCATGATCGACGGCATCAGGAACGGAAGCGGGCTGAGGCGGCGAAGAAGCCGGTTAAGAAGAAGGTGGTGGGTGGAGAAGCGGGGACGCAGGGCGGGGAGTCTCCTCTGCCTAAGTAGCTAGCAGAGTGTCTAAAGGGCGTGTGTCGAGGAATCCCTGATAAATTCAAAAGCAGAGTCAAAGGCAGCGGACAAGAGTGTCCGCTCCACACGACCTTGTCGAGCTGCGCTCGACGGACAGCCGGGGGCGGCTGTCCCACATAAAACCTTTCTCGAAATAAAACCTTTCCTACACAGACTTGACGCCAACTGACTTCCTGGCTATGGGAATTCCAGCGTTATGAATTTGGCTGGTTTTGCACCGGTGTTGGTTAAGGTGGTGGAGTAGTTGCCAGGGAGCCATTTGGAGTCGCCAGATTTGAAGTGGCTGGACATAGGACCTTGGCCGGCGGCATCGCTGTACATATCCAGATCATTGATGGCGACTACGAGATGCGGGCCGGTGTAATGGTGCTTGGGGACGGTTGCACTGGGCTGGAGTTCGAATTCGGTTACGCGGATGCCGTCTTTGACGAAGAGAATTTGTTTGGTGCCGTTGGCGAGGATATCGAGGCCGCGGTCTTCGTCCCAGTGAGCGGTGGACTTGCGGAGGGAATCGTCTTCGAGGATTTCGACGGTAACGTTGCAGAAGGGTTTATCGGATGGATCGCGGACGAGATGGGCGAAGGTGGCGGGAGTAAAGGCGGTTTGACCGTCCTTGAGGTTGACTGTGACCGGGGGCCTGTCTTTGACTTGGTTGGCAATCTCGGTGTCGCCGAGAGTGACATAGATGTAGTCATGTCGGTGCCAGTGCATGAGAGTTGCGTCGTTAGGAAGAACTTCGACGTTGAAGACACGGACGGATTTGTTTTCGAAGGTGAGGTGATGATGAGGTTCGGCGGTGATTTCGACTTCGGGGGCGGCTTGCGCGGCTAGTAGAGTTGCGGCCACGCAGAAGAAGAGTGCGGGGAGTTTCATGCGTGCGAATTGTAGCACTGGGTTGCTACCTCAGCGGCTAAAGCTGGATCTGAAATCTCTCGTCGCAGCGCTGAAGCGCTGCGCCACGCAAAATCAAGTGCACCTAGGCGCTGAAGCGCGTTTGCATTTGGACAACTTAGTGGCACGACTGAAGTCGTGCCCTTCCCAAGCCTTGCCGAACCTTGGCTAGCCTAGCCCGAACATTTGCCGATGCCTGCAGCTTGTTGAAAGCTGAGGTTCTCGGAATCGCGAACCTTTCAAGTATGTACCAATGATTTTGTGGCGGCAGGCTACCTTCTGCAACAATCCATCTAAGAATTAAGAGGCGGCATGGCGATTGCAGGACATCTTGCGACCGCGATTTTCTTCCATGAAGTTTTCCTCACCGCTTGCTCTTGATTCGGCAACTAAACCTCTACTCTTCGTCTGCTTCAGGCCGGCCTCGCGCTGAAAGGTCGGCAAATCCCCCCAGGAGGTTTCGTCGTGACATCCCCCAAGGTTTCAGTCCTTCGCTCCCTTTTGTTCGCCTGCTTCGTCGTGTGCTTTCTTGCCGGCGGCTTTTCGCGGGCGTGGTCGCAAGACGTTCTCACCTATCACAACAACAATGCGCGGACAGGGCTGAATTCCGCCGAGACTATGCTGACGCTCGGCAACGTGAATTCGACCACGTTTGGAAAGCTGTTCACTCTGACCGTGGACGGGCTGGTGGATGCCGAGCCGCTGTACTTATCGGCGGTACCGATTTCGGGCAGCGGGACTCATAACCTTTTGATTGTGGCCACAGAGCATGATTCGGTTTATGCATTCGATGCCGACACCGGGGCGAAGATTTGGCGCATCAGCACTTTAGGCACGGGGGAGACGACATCGGATGATCGGAGTTGCAGCCAAGTCACACCGGAGATTGGGATCACGTCGACACCTGTGATTCGGCGGCCGGCGGGATCGAATGGAGTGATCTACGTGGTGGCGATGTCGAAGAATTCGTCGGGAGATTATTTTCAGCGGCTTCATGCGCTCGACGCGACGACTGGCAAGGAAATGTATAAGGGACCGGTCGCCATTGCGGCTAAATACCCTGGCACTGGCGACAACAGCTCGGGCGGATATGTGGTATTCGATCCCGCGCAATACAAAGAGCGCTCGGGATTGCTGCTGCTGGATGGTGTGATTTATCTGACATGGGCGTCGCATTGCGATATTCGTCCTTACACGGGGTGGGTGATGGGGTACAACGCGACGACGCTGAAGCAGACTACGGTGATCAACGTGACTCCGAACGGGAACGAAGGTGCGATCTGGGGCGCGGGCGCGGGACTTACTGCGGATAGTTCGGGCAACATCTTATTTCTCGACGCGAATGGGACCTTCGATACAACGCTGACTTCGAGCGGCCTCCCCAGCAGCGGCGATTATGGAAACGCTTTCATTCGGCTCACTACGAGTGGCGGGTTGGCTGTGGCCGACTATTTTGAGATGGACAATGGAGTGGAAGAGAGCGATAACGATACGGATCTTGGCTCGGGCGGAGCGATTTTGTTTCCGGCGATGACGAATGCTTCGGGGACAAGTTTTGAGCTGGCGGCGGGAGCGGGGAAAGATACCAATCTCTATGTGGTGAATCGCAACTCCATGGGCAAGTTCAACGCCAACAGCAACAACATGTATCAGGAGCTTGCCGGAGCTCTGCCGGGAGGAATCTGGTCGATGCCGGCTTACATTGGCGGACGGTTATTTTTTGGACCTGTGGGCCAGCCGATTATGGAGTTTGAATTTACGGATGCCAAGCTTTCGAGCGCGCCGGTGGCACAGACCAGCAACAGCTTTGGCTACCCCGGAACTACGCCCAGCATTTCGTCGAATAAAGGTAAGAACGAAATTGTTTGGGCGGCGGAGAATACCAATCCGGCGGTTTTGCACGCTTACAACGCGCTGACGCTGGCGGAGATTTATAACACGAACCAGGCGGCGGACGGGCGCGATCAGTTCGGCGCGGGGAATAAGTTCATTACTCCGATGATTATCAATGGCAAGGTTTATGTGGGGACGACGACGGGGGTGGGGGTGTTTGGATTGTTGAGCGGGAAGTGAGGCTCACGGTCTCGGGTTAGCCCGGTGCGGCTTTCCCCGCCTTTATAACCTTCCGGTAGCTTGAAGCAGCATCCAAGCCCACCCGCCGAAAAGCGCGGCGGGTGGGGCATCCTCACTTGGAATGCTGCGGCCCTTCGAAAACCCCGCTCGCGAGCCTCCTGCATCTGCCTGCTAAACTCCTAGTGTTCCCATGTCTTTCGCCGATCAACTCGGGTTGAGGTTTGCTCCGCGGGAGCGGCGGGTGTGGACGGTACGCGGGTTGGTCGCGGCGGTGCGCGCGCATGTGGAGCGTGAGTATTCCGATGCGTGGGTTGAGGGGGAGATCTCGAATTTTCGGGCGCCGGATTCCGGGCATCTTTATTTCACGCTGAAGGATGGGAATGCGCAGATTCGGGTGGTGATGTTCAGTTCGAAGGCGCGGCTGCTGCGCTTTCGTCCGGCGGATGGGATGCAGGTGGTGGTGCGCGGGCGGGTGACGATTTATGAAGATCGCGGCGAGTTGCAGATTGCGGCGGAGTACATCGAGCCGAAGGGTGCAGGAGGGTTGCAGGTTGCGTTTGAGCAACTGAAGGCCAAGCTGGAGGCGGAAGGATTGTTTGCGGCGGAACGGAAGAAGGCGATTCCGGCGTTGCCGGCGCGAATTGGAATTGTGACTTCGCCGCAGGCGGCGGCCCTGCGCGACATTCTGAATATATTGCAGCGGCGGCATCACTCGGCGAATGTGGTGATTTATCCGGCGCAGGTGCAGGGCGACGCGGCGGCCGGGGAAGTGGCGAGCGGGGTGCGGTATTTCAATGCGAACCGCGGCGATGCGGGCCGAAGCGTGGAAGTGATTATTGTGGGGCGCGGTGGAGGGTCGGCTGAGGACCTGGCGGCATTCAATGATGAAGGGCTGGCGCGGGTAGTGGCGGCATCGGAGATTCCGGTGATTTCCGCGGTGGGGCATGAGACGGATTTCACGATTGTGGATTTTGTGGCGGACTTGCGGGCGGCAACGCCTTCGGCGGCGGCAGAGTTGGTGATCCGTTCGCGTGTCGAAATTGAGAATCAGGCGGAGGCGGTGCGGGAGCGGCTGGTGCGGGCGATGGAGCGCAGGCTGCTCGAGGCGAGGCATGCCTTGATGGAACGGGCACAGCATGGGGCGTTTGCGCGGATGATGGATTTGATCCGGCAGCGCCAGCAGAAGCTGGACGATCTGACTTACCGTCTGGAACGCGGCGAGCGGCAGACGCTGGAGCAGATGCGGCGCAGGTGGGAGACCGTGGCGGCCGCGGTGCGGCACTATGATGTGCGGAGGGTGCTGGCGGGAATGCGCGGGGAACTCGAGCGGGCTTCGGCAGCGACGGCGTCAGCGATGCGGAATCAGCTTTTGCAGAATAAGGTTCACCTGGAGCGCATGAGTCGAGCTTTGGAGATGCTCTCACCGCTCGCGATTCTGGAGCGCGGGTATGCTTTGGTGTTTGATGGTGCGGGACAATTGGTGAAGGATGCGGCACAGGTGAAGGCGGGTGAGGAAATTTCGGCGCGGCTGGCGCGGGGCGAGATTGCGGCTACGGTGAAGCAAGCGAACGGGGCGGAAACGATTCGACGCAGGAAACAGAAGTGAGTTACAGAAACTCCCTGCGAGGATCGAAGAGTCAGCGGCGGGCATGGGGTCCTTCCCTTCGCTCAGGATGACAGAGCACTTAGAGTGACGAGAGAGAACATCGAGTCAGCGCTGCATTAGAATGTAGGGTTCTGACGGGCCAAAATCTTGCGGATGGGGAGATCCGGTGACGCAACTGATGGCGCCCTGGTTAAGAGTGTCGTTTACGGTGCTCGACATTCTGCTGGTGGCGTTGATCATCTACGAAGTGCTGGTGATGATCCGCGGGACGCGGGCGGCACCGATGCTGGCTGGGCTGGCAGCGGTCGGGGTGGCGTTTTACCTGGCCCGGATCGGCGAGCTGGTCACACTGAACTGGCTGGTGAGCCATTTGCTGCCTTATGTGGTTTTCGCACTGATCGTGGTATTCCAGTCCGAGATCCGGCATGTGTTATCGGATGTAGGACGGAAGGTGAGTTTTCTGCGCGGATCGGCAGCGGAAGGCGATTCCTACGACGATATTGTGCTGGCGGCGAATTTATTTTCGCAGCACCAGACCGGCGCGCTGATCGTAATTGAGCGCGAGATTGGATTGCGGACTTACATTGAGAGCGGCGTGGCGATGGACGCGAAGCTCTCCTACGATTTGCTGGCCACGATCTTCCGGCCGAGCGCGCCGTTGCACGACGGAGCGGTGATCATCCAGAAAGACCGGTTGGCGGCGGCGGCTTGCTTTCTGCCGCTCTCGATGAACCCGGTGCTCTCGACGCAAATGGGGACGCGGCACCGGGCTGGCATCGGGATTACGGAGGAGACAGATGCGATTGCGGTGATTGTGTCGGAGGAAACGGGCGCGATCAGCGTGGCGGTGGGAGGAAAGATCGATCGCGATTTGACTGTGGAGCAGTTGCGCGAGCGATTGGGCAGCGAGCTGCGGCGGTACATGTCGCCGGTAGTGTTGCCCACGGCGGTGGCGCAGACCGAGGAATCGGATGCGGGGACGGAGGCGCCGTTGCATGCGGGCGTGCAGATGGACGAGGATGCGGACGCGGAAACGGAGCGGCCGCTATGATGGCTTTTTTGCGGCGCTGGGTACTGCATAACTTCTGGCTGAAAATACTGTCGCTGCTACTGGCGACCGGGCTGTGGCTGGCGATTTCGCCGGATGAGGAAACGGCAGAAGTGGCGGTGCGGGTACCGATTGAATTTGAACACGTGCCGCCGCATTTGGAGATCAGTTCGGTGACCATACCCGAAGCACAGATTCGGGTGCGCGGTCCGCAGCGGTTGATCCGGGATTTGCGATCGACGGACATCCACGCCGAGCTTGAGCTGGGAGACGCGAAGCCCGGTGAGCGAACGTTCGATCTGACGGCGCAGCAGATTCGTCACCAGCAAGATCTACATATTGTGCAAGTGGTGCCGGGGCAGGTACATCTGGTTTTTGATACGCGGCTGACGCGCGAGGTGGAGATTCATCCGCGAGTGACGGGAAACTTTGTGGCGGGAGAGCAGATCGCGAAGGTGCTGGTCGATCCGGAGCGAATCACGATCACGGGACCGAAGCAACACGTTGAGAATATAGATGCGGCCACGACCGATCCGGTGGATGCTTCGGGAACGAGGACGACGGCGGCATTTGAGACTAATGTGTACGTCTCTGACCCCCTGGTGCAGGTGGTGCAGCCGACTCCGGTGCGAGTGACGGTGATTATGGAGAAGAGCACGCCGGCGAGTGGGCATTGAAACGGCATCCGGTCCCTCTTAGGAATCCGCATAATTTATGAGCCATCAGAACAGGCAATTGTTTGGCACCGACGGGATACGCGGAGTGGCTGGCGACTTTCCGCTTACGGAAGACAGCACATACCTGATTGGACGCGCCCTGGGACACGATTTGATGCGCGGGATGCGGAAACCGCAGGCGCTGATGGGGCAGGACACGCGTGAATCGAGCGGATGGATTGCGGACCGCGTGGCCGCAGGGCTAGCGGCGGTGGGGGTGGAGGTGCACAGC
>JBAPQU010000063.1:0-2350 GCA_049280795.1 Candidatus Sulfotelmatobacter sp. | reverse complement strand
CGATCCGAGCTGATAGGCTCCCTTCCAGGAATATGTGGTCGTCGGTAAGCTAGCAAGTTGTCCGGTAGTATTTCCATTTTGATCGTAGGTGGTGCCGGAGGTCCCGATGACCCCTCCCCCGGCTGTGGCGATCTGCGGGGTGTCGTTTGGCTGGCTCCAGAGCTGCTGGCCAGACGCCGTGAAGGCCATCATCAAGCTTCCGGCAGAGGTATTTGCTGTGCCCACGTAAGAGCCGTCCGCGCGCTGCAGCACTGGCTGTATTGGCCCGGCTGGCCCTGGCAGGTTGAGCATTGCCAGTGATACTCCGCCGCCGCTGGCGATCGTCGCCAAATAGTTGTTGGTCACCCCGTTGTTGTAGCTTGAGGTCGAACTGGTCAACTCCGAGGGAATTTCGTTGGGACAACCCGGAGCTTCGCAATAAACATCGGTTGTCTGGGATTGGCTGCCCTCTAAAGCTTGGAATGAGAGCAATACCCCCTGATCTGCATTTGTAATAAGGCTCGGCAAGCCCGACGCACCAGAGGAGGAGCTGAAAAAGGTTTCGGTCACCTCGGTCGGGCAGCCGCCCAGTGAGCCGCAATACGTGTTGAGCACGGCTCCAAAAATGATTTCCGAATAGGGAGTGAGAAAGGGGATGTAGCCACCGGCCGCTGAGACGGAACTACTGCTCTGCGACCATTGCTTTACGGAGATTTCGCTGGAGTCGCCTCCCGATCCAACGCGCAGCACGTTGAGGTAAGACGTTGAACTGCCAGTGCTCACAGTCTGGGTCTCAGCACTGCTCCCTTGCGAGTATTGATATGGCACATAGGCATAGCCGTCACCTGCGATGATCAGATTGCCAATCGAGGACGGGCCGGGTGGGGATGAGACCGGAGCGCCGTTGTTTGTTGTAGCCTCCATGGCCACCGAGAAGTTCGAGCCAGTCTTGGGATTAATGCCGACTACCGCATTGCCATCCACGGTGAAGATGGTGCCGTCGGTGTGGACGACCGGTGTCGGAAGATAGCTGCCGGAAACCGAATTGTATGTCCACGTTGACGGTGTGCCGGTCATGCCGTCCAGCCGATAGATGGACTGCCCGCTAGCTACCACCAACCCACCCTGAAAGTCGGGAATAAGGTTGCTCGGTCCCACGCTGGTGCCGACATTGGCCGTCCATGCGGTCATTCCGACGCTGGTTATCGCCTGCACATTTCCATCGGCATTGAGCGCGAAAACATCCGCCACTCCCGTCGAGCTGGGCACTGCTGGCACAATGTAAGAGACACCGGTGCCATCGCCGGGGTTCGACCAAATTACTGTCCCGGTAGGCAACGTTGTACCGGCTAAAACAGTTAGCTTCGCGGCGGCAGCGCCACCTGCTGTTATGAAGGACGTTCCGACTCCAACGGCAGTGATGATGGGTGGATCGTCAGTGGAAAGTGTGGCGACTGCCGTGTCGCTGGAGGTCCAAGTCAGGCCGGTTACCGACTGTCCGGTAGAACTAACGGCTTCGATCGCTTGTGTGCCTCCGACCACCATGTTGATCTGGTTTGGAACCAATGTTACCGCCGACATGCCTGAGCCCAGGGTTGGTGGGACGGTAAAAGTTATGCCGTTGCTCCAAGCGCCGTTCTGCTGAATTTGAACGATGCCGCTCACCGCGTTGGCCGCAACCGAAGCCGTCACTTGGGTGTTGCTCCATCCGATCACCGATCCGTTGGTGCTGCCTATCAGAACGGTACCACTTCCCTGGGTCGTGCCGAAGCTAACGCCTGTAATCGTCACCACGGTACCTTCGGAACCGGTGTTCGGAGTGATTCCGGTGATCTGTGGCAAGTTGATGGTGAACGGAACAGCATTGCTCAGGGTGCCATTCTGCAGAACAAGAGCGTTCCCAGTGGCCGCCCCCGCCCCGACCGTGGCTATGATCTGCCCGTCGCTCCAGTTGTTCACGATGGCGGGCGTCGTGCCAAGCCAAACATTGCCGCTGCCCTGCGTGGCACCAAATCCTGAGCCGCTGATCGTGACCTGGGTTCCCGGCAGGCCGTTGGTCGGAAAAACATTCGTAATGGTTGTAGCCGGATTGACCGTAAACTGCAGAGTGTTTGAAGACAGCCCGTTCTGCTGAATCTGAGCCACACCAGAGGTTGAGCCGGCACTTACGATAGCTACGATCTGAGTGTTGCTCCAACTGACAATCAATCCGAGGGTGCTTCCCAAGAGGACACTCCCGGAATTTTGGCTGGTGCCGAAACCTGAACCGCTGATCGTTACCTGCGTTCCTGCGTATCCGATTGCAGGCGATATACCCGTTATTGCCGGCTGGACGGGAGGCGGCGGTAAGGTCGATGGCGTTACGGTGAGT
>JBAPQU010000062.1:0-5112 GCA_049280795.1 Candidatus Sulfotelmatobacter sp. | reverse complement strand
ACCCCACACAGCCATTGTGAACAAACCAGAAATCAAAATAACCAGGGTTAACCCAGTTCCTAGCACCGCGCGTCCATCTCGTTCCTCGGAGCGAACACCCGCGGAAAACGGGAACATGCTGCTCACTACCGACCACGAAAGCATGTAAACAACACGCCCCACCAGCGCCACGGCAGCGTACACACCCGCCTCAGTCGCGGGGAAGAAATGTTTTACCAGGATGATGTCCAGATTGTTGATGATCACTTGGCCGACAAAAAACAGCGAGGCTTGCACACCTTCGCCCACGGCCGCGGGCACCGACAAATGAGAGCCCGCATCATGCATCAAGTCCGGGTGCGGCCGGGAAAAGATGTAGGCCAGAACAATCGAAATGACAACCGCCGCGATGACCCCACTTACTCCCCACCCCAAATACATACACAGAAAGGCGCCACCAACTTTCACAATCCCTTCCAGAACGAAATTAGTCGCGAGGTAGCGAAAGTCATACAACCCCTGCATCAAGCCCCGTCGAACCCCCAACGGGATAAAGAAGACCGTGGCCACCGCCAGCATGATGATGTAGTTAAGCGTTGGCAAGTTCAGATAGTTGGAGATTACCGAGCGGCTCAAGAACAGCGCCAACCCGGCACCAAGGCCATAGATCCACGCCCGGCGATGGAGCGAACGGTAGATGGCAATTTTTTCGGGCAGCGAATCTGCCCGGGCCACGAACTTTGAACACAACAGTTGAAAAGACAAGTGGACGGAGGAGAGCAGCATCAGCACCGTGTAGACGGCACTGGCCTGGCCGAAGCTGCCGGCGCCCAATACATGGGCGATCCCCAGGTTGTAGAGGAGATTTAGGAATCCGACCAATCCCGAACTCACCAGCATGATCATGCTGCCGCTCAGGACTTTCGCGCGCAAGTTGGAGATCGGCGCTGGCAAAGTTTTCTCCCTCAAAGCGAACGCAACCTCGATTGGCGACTCGGTTTCCGTCTCCGAGAGCAACGGTTTGCTCGGCAATTATCTACGAATAACCTTCCTACTCTATTGGCTTGAATTGGGTCACGACCGTCACGGCGATAAATCATGGGGTAGGTTATGCGCGAAATTTTCGCTCCTAATCTTCGCGTCATCTGTATGCGAGCAGCAATGCGGTGTTTCATGTACCGCCCGGTGCATTGCTCCTGTATTCTCAATGTTGTCGCGAACTACCAGATCCCTTTGTCGTCCCCCGTGATCCGCAAGTTTACAAATGCAGCGGCAGCCAGAGCCGGCAATAGAGACAGTCGCGCCGCAGCGCGAAAACGGTGGGCCGCTCCCGTTCCGATGAGTTGCTGCAGGAACAGTTGTGAACCCTGCGGCATCATAGGCACGCGCAGAAATTGTTTTCCTACATACGTAACCGCAGCTCCAAAGCGCGCGGAGCGTATTACAAACTCCGGCAGCGGCAGCGGTCCAACGCCCACGCGCTCGTTGTAGTCGGAGGTGATCTTCAGTAAGGTCGCTACTCCAGGCCAGATTAACCAGCGCTCGGAAGAAGTACGTAGCCGCATGAAATCCAGCCGTCCACTCCGCACTAGCTCTGTTAGGTTCACCAGGTCGGTAAGGCGAATGTAGAAATGGCGGTACATTCTTTGCAAAGTCGCTAGTGCAACTTGTTCCTCCGGAGCCGGTACATGAAAACGATGGGGACCAATATCACGCGTCACGCTGGTTTCCTGCAATTGCTTCGGCAGCGCATCATGCTCACCAGTTTGTCCCAGGCAACCCACGTGGATTTCCACCAATTGCGGTAACCCTGGAATTTTGAAATTCCACTTGTGAGCCAGGCGGTCGCCCCAACTCTGCGGCTGCACCTCCGCTTGCAGTTCGCTCTGCATCACGCGCACGGTATCGGCTTCAGCAGCGCCGATAAAGAGATCGAGATCGCTGCCTATATCGGGCCAGTGATCGAGGGTTTTGATCACCACGGGAGTGTGCCCGGTCAATTCGAGGGCCCGCACAATCTTGCTCAAAGTCATGAGCGCAGCGTCGATCTGCCGTTGCTCGACTCGCTCCATTTCCTCAAGGTCTTCACACCCCGGCGCACCTGCATCAGCCACGTACAACTTCTTCAGGAGTTGCAGCGTGCGAAGGTACACGCGCTGCAGTTGCGCAAAGCGCAGAAATTCGGATCGCTCTGCCCTGGGCATCCGCTGCAATTCTGATAGCACTCGTTCAATCTGCGGCCTGGTCTCGCTTCCCTGCCCCGAAGATGCCAGCGCATGGAGATGTAAAACTGCCAGCATCTCGAACATCTCAGGTGCGCGTCCGCTCTTCGTCATAAATGTCCTCCATGCGTGTTATCGGCCTTCGGCTCATCACAATGCGGCAACCCGCGCTCGATCGCCGTTCCTTCTTCGTAATCGTTCCACGTCGCAATCAAAACAAACGGAATCGGGTGCGAAGGCTCATCATTCTCATGGAACAAGCGCAGAGTATCTTCGAATGTCTGCCCACATCTTGCGTCGATGTGCCGGTTCAAACTCCAGGATGCTTTCGTATCGTTGAAACCCGGCCACACCCCGCCCACCGTAACCTCGTCCGGATGTTTCGATCGCATCTTCTCGTAGAAATTGCTCAGGTAATCTTCGCCCCACGCCTGTCCGTCCGAAGTCCATCCCTTGCGTCCCGGATACACCCACGCGTACTCGCCATCGAAATCCTTCGCATACTGCGGTGGCGGATCGTCTTGATAAATCAGGATGGGCGGCGATTCCCACAGATTCACTTGCTGGCGAACCTGGCTCCAATCTGTATGGCCTCGCTTGGGAAATACAAAAATGACGGGCCGCCCTTGATACGTCAGGTATGCACTGCGCCCCGGCGCGCCGGGACCTATGTATTTCTTATAAGCCAGATCCATCGCCTCCATGGCATCGTCAGTCGCGTGCCCGTTGTCATCCTGAGTTTCGTCGTACATCAGGGCAAAGTGAAAGTGCTGTTCGCTGGCGATCCGCGCAAGCAGCGCAGTAGAGCGCTCAAGAAAAGGACGCCGCGCCGCATACCAATCCACCGCGAAGCCATAAATGCCCATGTTGCGCGCATTCTCGATCTGCTTGCGCAGAACGTCGGGGTCCAGGCTGTTGTAGCCGACGTCGATGTGGTCGGGGTCGCCGAACCAGGGCTGGTAATCCGCCAAAACCTTGGGATTGCCCGGAGAGCTGGGAATATCTTTGAGTGCGATATTCGGTGGCTTCGCGTGCGTACACGCGCTCGGGATCGAGCTCGCGATCACGACATACGCCACAAAAGCATACTGGTAAAATTTCATCCAGAACTTCCCACCGATTACGATGAGACCACCCCGCCAAAAGTTGGCTCAGCGGCAGACGTTCGTAACCCAAACTTAAAAGGATTTGGCAGATACTTCCTCAAGATCGCGAACGTACCAGCGATCTGCGCCGGGAGTCATGAGAACCATGTACTCGCGGGGCGCATTCTGCGTATCGATCAACTTGTCTCCATCAAATATTCGGATTTCGAGTTCAACCTGATCGCGAAGCTGCATGGCAGCTCCATCGGTCGAATAAAAGATGGCCTTCAGATGGTGGCCGCGATCCACAATCCGAACGTGCACGCCCGCTTGATTCTGCTCTGCGATTCTTCGCGTCAGGCGATCTTTTGCAAACCCAACGAACTCGTCGCCGAGTCCGGTGGCTCTGCCAGATTCCAAGGCGACAGCCAGATCATGCCATGCCAGCGCATAGTGGCGCGCCATGGTGGTTCCTGTGAGTTCTTCGATGGGACGCGGCGCCAGTCCGGCGGCATCCAAATGGACTTCGGGAAGTTGCGTCTGCGCAGATGATTGGCCGGCCGCGAAAGCACAAGCGCCAATCAGCAAGCTCGCAGTTATAGCAAACCGAGGCACGATCTTCTTAGCCGCCAGCATCAACTCAGCCATGCGCTTCATAGTTTTCCGTTGAGGGCAACTTCATTGCCCAGCACCACGCCGCACGCAACGCTGATCTGCGCCGGCCCATGCAGGCTGAACTGCACCCGGGCTACACCTTTCTTGATCGGCGTATCCACTGTGCTCTTCCCTTCCTTATCCACTTTGGTGAATGAAACCACCGTGCCATCGGGAAGCGCATTGCCGCTGCAATCGCGCACGGGATCAGTCTCGAGGGTCACCATATTCCCGCTGGGCATGGCTTTCATGCGCAATCCGCAGGCCTCCGCGGCGACTTGTTGAATCACTCTCGCTTCCTCAACTTTGCCCATGACTGCAGACACCTCAACCCGTCCTTCATGTGGCGTCGAGTCCATGCGCATCCAGGCCACGCCGTGCTGCGCGGAAACTCGCCGCGAGAAGCCTGCGCCATTGGCCGGAGTAACCTGGAAATCCACCGTAGCCGGAGTCAAGACCAGGTTGAAGTACTGATCAAATACAAACGCAGTGGCATCGATCGAATCACGGGTGGAAACGGGCACCCGCGAGGGGTGCAGAAAAAAACTCAGTTGTTCCGGCTGCGCAGCCTTCACCTCAAACGTTGCGGAACTGCACGATGACGATGAGCCGCAGAGGATAACCTGATAGCTGCCTGCGGTGCGCACGTCTTTGGACTGAATCTGCAGACCGCTTCCGAGACTCACCGTGCGTTTCACAACATGATCAGGTCCCAGGAGATAAAAGGTGGCTTGTCCGGAGCCTTCGAGGGAAATCGTGAAGGCCTGGCCTGCTTCCACAACTGCGGGCAGGTTCAGATCGGCGGCCCTCGCCAAACCGGACAATGCGCATAACAATGCCAAGATAATGAAGCTTCGGCCTAGCGCAACACCGCTGCGGATAGCGCGCGTCATGCTAGTTGCTCACCTGCGAATAGTGATTGACGGTCACGCGATAATTCTTCAGCCGCCCGGCAATGTCATCCGGAATGTCGACAGCAAACGGCACGGGCACTTGAGGCATGAGGGCCTGATCGACATAACCATCCGAAACCCAGATCACTTTTCCCAGGTCGTCGTAGTAGGCCGCCAGCACTTGCGCGATGTTGACCGGACGTCCGCTTTCATTCACCAGTTCACCCTTCAAAACATCTCGATTCAATCCATCCTTGCTGATCGCTTGGTCGCTGACCG
>JBAPQU010000061.1:0-10396 GCA_049280795.1 Candidatus Sulfotelmatobacter sp. | reverse complement strand
TGCCTGCACAGCCACGATCTCCGCTAAATCCAGGAACAGGATTCTACCCTTTGCCTTGAACGCGATTCGTGGAGCCTGTCGTTTTGCCATAAGCTCCAACTGCCGCAGGACTCGGATGAGGTTTGCAGCGTCGCCATTCGCGTGAGCAGTTTGTTGAACAAACATCTCGGGTGCAGCGGTCTGCTGATCGGGAATGTCGCGGGCGCTCATGATGGAGCCCGTTGCCCTCTCGTTTCGACTTCTGCTACCTCGAAGAGAGATTGACGAGTACACTGCTTTACCTCTGCCCAGTGCTTACTGCTGACGGAAAACTGGACTGCGCGCCGAAATAACACTCAATCGATTGCAACTTTCCGTTCTTGATCCGGAGATACTCCACGTTCCGGAACGATTTACCGTTCGTGGTGTGGCAAAGATACTTCACAAAAGCATCGTCCGCGCCGGTAGAGACCCGCTCCAGCTCAAAACGTTTAATGAAATTGATCTGCGTTTTCCAGCATTGCTCTTTGAAAGCGCTCTTGCTGATGTGGTCATCGCCGGCCGCGCTTGAAAAGGTGAAGTTATCGGCGAGCAGGTTATCCAGTGGGCCCCACTCTTTCTGCTCCCAAGCTGCGTACCACTTCCGGACTATCTCCTCGTTCGTTAAGTCCTGCCCTCCCAATGCGCTGGCACTTGCCGGTCCCAGCAGGCTCACGGTACCAACCAGCGCGCATGCTCCCGTTGCGAGCAGATTCCTGCGCGACACTGCGATCTTTGTCCCTGTCATTGTCATTGTTCGTTCTCCTTTTCATGATGTAATTTGAAGCGCTTTTGCCCGCATCGCGATGCTGACTGCCCGAGCCTACGAACCGGTTGGTATGTAATAATGCCAAATTGCTCCTTCAGACACCGATGCGTTCAGACCGGCTTGCGGTTGCCCGGCACGCGCAGGGATTGCAGCCAGCCCACGATCGTTCTGATTCCCGCTTTCATCACCTTCGGATCCTGGGCATTCTTTGCCAGCGACCCATAGCCTTCGACCATCGCGATCAGCAAGCCGGCAGCGTCAGCGGGGTCTACGTCGCGGCGAACCCTTCCGCGGGTCTGGCCCTCTCGCAAAGCGGCCGCAACGGCCTGTCGCCAGTCATCGAAGATTATCGCCATCCGCTTCCGGAATCCCGCATCAAGAGGGGACATTTCCTGCGCCAGATTGTTCAACTGGCAGCCGCCCCGCACATCCTCGAGCCGAACGGGTATACGTTGAACCGCGCCAATCAAAGCGTCGATAGGGTCCTTAACGTTCTGCAGAGGCCGCACCCATTTGCCGTGGACGTCGGGCGCGATGACCTCTTCGACCACGGCGTATCCCAGGGCTTCCTTGCTTTTGAAGTGGTAGTACAGCGCTCCCTTAGTGACGCCAGTTGAGGCCAGAATTGTGTCCAGGCTGGCGCTCTGAAAACCCGATCTGTAGATCTCGCGGGATGCCGCCTGCAGCAAGCGCTCCCGCGTGCGCTCCGGATCGCGCAGGCGGGCCACTCTACGTTTCGAATTCTTGCGTGCCGCCAACATACCAACCAGTCTGTATGGTAACACTCGCAATGTCAAGCGCAACCTAATTACGCACTTGCGCTCCGGTTTTTGGTAGGCATTTATCGCGGAACTCTGTGGTTTGGTAGATTCCCTCGTCAACTCAGCCACTCCAGAGGTTTGCACCGGTTCCCGAATCATGTTTGTCCGTTGACTTGTGGTTGTACGTTCATTGCCGGTTTCACCACGTCCGTTGGCCGGTGCTCAAAGCAGTGAAGCCTATGGTCCTCCGAATGCTATTGCAGATGCCGTACGTGCCGCGCGAAGAGCGCCTCGATTTCCGAGGGCTGATTCATAAAATTTCAAGGAGAAACAAAATGGGTTATGCAAATGAGCCAAGACCAGCGGGTAACAGAGGCGAGACGCATAGATCGTTCTTTATGATTGCGCTTGCGTTGCTCATGCTGGCGTACGCCGTAGCCGGATGGGCCCAGTCAACCGTGGGCACAGGCAGCATTACCGGAACGGTAACCGATCCCACCGGCGCGGTTGTGCGCGGCGCCAAAGTAATCATCACCAACACCGGAACAGGTCAGGCTCTCACTCTGGCCGCAAACGCTGGGGGCGGCTATGCGTCGGGCTCTCTCGAGCCTGGCACTTACAGGATACAAGTTTCAGCCAAGGGCTTCAGCGGCGTCGACGAAACCATCAAAGTGGAAGTGGGCAATACTTCCACCGCCAATATCAAGCTGCAACTTGGCCAGGAGAGCCAGATCGTTGAAGTGCAGGCCAGCACGGTCGCGGTCAACACCGAGCAGGCCGAGGTACAAGGCGTCCTGAATTCAGATCAGATTGCGAACCTGCCGGTGAACGGCCGCAACTTCCTGGATCTGGCGCAGCTTGAACCCGGCGTGCAAATTCAGGACGGTCAGAACTTCGATCCGACCAAGGCCGGTTATTCTTCGATCTCATTCGGCGGCCGTTTCGGCCGCACCGCCCGCATCAACGTGGACGGAGTTGACATCAGCGACGAGACAGTCGGCACCACCACCTCCAACATTCCGGCCAGCGCGATCGAAGAATTCCAGCTTGGCCAGTCTTCGCTCGACCTTTCCCAGGATTTGACCTCTTCGGGCGCGGTCAACGTGACCACCAAGTCCGGAACGAACAACCTCCACGGCGAAGCGTTCGGTTTCATTCGTGATCACAGCTTTGCAGCCGACGCACCCGGCGGCCATGACTATGCATTCCAACGCGAGCAGTTCGGCGGTAACGTGGGCGGAGCCATTATCAAGAATAAGTTGTTCTTCTTCACCGACGGTGAGCGCACCAAACAGGATGCCTTTGCTGCAGTGAGTTTGGCCGGCTCTCCGTTCGCAAGTTTGAGTGGCGGCTTCAGCCAGCCTTTCCGCGAAAGCAACCTCCTGGGCAAAATCGATTACAACTTCGGCAACGGCGCGAAGGCGTTCTACCGTTACTCCTACTTCGCGAACTCGCTGTTTGCCACGTTCGGATTCGGTTTCCAGGTGTATGACAACAAGGACTATACCCGGACGCATGTTCTAGGCGTGGACTTCACCACGGGCAGCTACTCGCATAGCTTTCGCTACTCGTTTCTGAAGTTCCAGAACCAGATCAAGGACGTAACTTCAGGCAACAGTGCTCTTCCGTTCAGTAGCACTGGGCTGGAGATTGGCGACACGACCCAGTCCTTGTTTGGACCAAACTTGTTGGCTCCGCAAAGCACTCCCCAGCAGAACAACGAAGTGAAGTACGACGGCAGCAAGATGCTGCACTCCCACACTATTCGTTATGGGGCGTCGCTCAATCATATTCAGGGCGGCGGCTTTGCCGATTTCTTCGGCACGGCGCCGCGGGTTCGCTTCAGTGTATCGTCGACGAATTGCGGCGCCTCCGAAGCCGAATTGTGCTCGGATTTTGCCGCCGCCGGGCCCTATCCAGGTGGCTCCGCCAATCCTTTGAACTACCCCGTGAACCGGCTTACCGTTGGCAACGGGCAGGGCTTCAACACGCTTCAACCGGCTTTAGGATTCCCGGCGGGCGGACTGGGACCCGATAACCGTATCGGTCTCTACCTGGGCGACAGCTGGAAGATTAAGCCCAACTTCACCCTCGCCCTCGGCGTGCGCTATGACCGCGATAGTGGCCGTACCGACAGCGATCTACCTGCGATTCCGGAAATCAATGCCGCTTTCCCCGGCTATGGAAACCCGGTGAAACAGGCCAATCTGAATTTTGCGCCCCAGTTAGGCTTTGCCTGGGACCCCATGAAGAACGGCAGGACCGTGATCCGCGGCGGCGCCGGCCTCTATTTCGAAAATGCAATTTTCAACAACATTCTGTTTGATCGGCCGTTGCGCTTGCAAACCGGGGCCTTCAACCAGACGACCTTAGCATGTAACAACGGCACTGCGGAGGGCGTTCCGGTAGCCGGCGGAACGATAGCGCCCGGCCAGCAAGGCTCAACCGATTTCTGCAGCAATAGTAATCGCATCGGCGACGCGATTCCGGCGATCCTGTCGTTCTGGAACCAGGTGAAGACTGGGAATCCGTTTAACCTGCAGGCTCCCAACCCCAGTTTCATCGGCAACCTCCTGGGTGCCGGCGCAGGTACGAATGGCGCGTCCGCCCTGTTGGGCCCCAATTACAAGACGCCGCGCTCGTTGCAGTTGAACTTCGGCGTTCAGCATGAAATCCGCCAGGGCATGGTATTCACCGCCGATTACTTGCGCAACGTGGAAACGCGCACATTAGCCGGCATTGACGTCAACCGTGTGGGCGACGCCAGCGTCTTTAACCTGGCGGGTGCAAATGCGGCCGTAGCAGCTACCAACGCCTCGTTCGGCGGCTGCACAACAGTGAATTGTGCGATCGCCGCTGGCGCTACCATGGCGGATTACGCTTCCAACGGTCTCGGCAGCGCGGTCGACATCGGCGCAGGTTGCACGTCCGTCAATGGAATCGGGCGTCCATGCGCTTTTGGAGGAACGAATCAAAGCCAATCGCAGATGTACTTCCTCGAGCCCATAGGGCGCTCGGTTTATAACGCTTTGCAGATGTCGTTGAAGCAAAACGTGAGCAACCCGATGCGCGGAATCAAAGCGGCCAACTTCCAGGTGTCCTACAGCTTGTCTCGCTTCTCCAACACTGGCGGCGAGCAGAATACGGGAACGCCGACGGACAACGATCTAGACTTTGTGGTGACCGCTCCCGATAACAACAACCCTGGCCGGTACTTCGGACCTTCGCTGCTGGACCGTACCCACCAGCTATCTTTTGGTGGGTATGTAACCGTACCAGCAGGATTTCGCGTTGGGCTGATCTCCCACTTCTACAGCCCATTGGCGACTTCGATTGATGCTGCCAACACAGGCTCGGCCGGCGAAATCTTCCGGACGGATTTTACCGGGGACGGAACGATCCAGGATCCACTCCCGGGGACAAAGTTCGGCGCGTTTGACCGCAGCGTCAACGCTGCCGGTCTCACTAACCTGATCAACAACTACAACTCTACCCAGGCAAATCAGGCGACCCCCGCGGGTAAGGTCTTGATCGCCAACGGTGTCATGAACCTTGCGCAGCTACAAGCGTTGGGTGGCGTATCTCCGGTGATTTGCCCACCGCCGCCGACTTCGCAAGCCGGTTGCAACAATGATCCCGGCAGCCAGGTAAATTTCGGATGGCTCCGAGCCACCGACTTGAAGCTGGCGTGGACGCACACGATCAAGGAGCGGCTCACCGTCGAACCCAGCATGGGCATCTACAACCTGTTCAACTTCGCCAACTTCAACCTGCCGCCGAATACCATGTTCGGCGTCTTGAACGGGCCAGGAACGGGATCGATTAACGGAACCACGCGGTCAGACGAAGAAGCGTACCGGGTCGGCAACGGCACGGGCGTGTACTCGCTCGGATCGCAACGGCAAATCGAATTCGGCTTACGCTTAACATTCTAGGCTGAAGCGGAACTCGTCAAACCTAGCCATCCGTTCTGCGAACGGATGGCTTTCTGGTTTCTTAAGTCTTGAACGATCGGCTTCCCTCTGTCGCCAAGAATTTCACCGCGGGTTCCAGTCACGCGAGCGACGCCAGAAATAAAGAATTCAGTTCATGCCAGAACAGCAACAAACGGAGAGCACTCGATGAACGCGATGCCAGCACTAGGCACCACTGCTACCAACACTGAAAACCCGCACGTACTAGAGGTAATCCGGTCGGCCGAGGATGAATTGACCCGACTCCTCCAGCAGCGGGCTGAAATCACACGCCGCATGGCTACGCTCAAACAGATGCTCTTTGGCTTGGCGGAACTTTTCGGCGACGGGATCCTCAAGCGCGAGTTCCAGGCCACGACGGATCGCGGAATGGTCACGCGAGAAAAGGGCCTCACGCAGGCGTGCAGATCGATTCTGATGGAGTCGCGCACGCCCTTGTGCGTGCGGCAAGCCTGCGAAGAATTACAGCGAGGATTTCCCGAACTCGCGCAACGACACAAAGACCTGAGAGCTTCTGTCACCACCATCTTCCATCGCCTCACTAGCTATGCCCAGGCACGCTGCTCGCTCGACCATGAAGGTCACCGCGTTTGGGTATGGGCAACCGGACAAACGATGAACACGCAACAGAATCAATTCGCCGATACAAGATCGTTGCCGCAAGCGGAGCTTCGAGTCGACGACTGAATTTTTGCTCGCGTCCTACGCCCAGCACGTCGGCAACGCGGTGACGTATCGTTCCTTGAACAAATGAATGTTTCGGCCCTTTTATTGGCTTTGCTGACGGCTGCCGATTAAGTTGAGATCGGCAATCACTACAGATGGAATCTGGAGCGTCGATGCCTTAAAATTCTCGCGAAGATGAGAGAGAGAAGAGGTTCCGGGGATCAACAGGATGTTGGGCGAGCGCTGGAGAAGCCAGGCAAGTGCAACCTGCATCGGTGTGGCATTGAGTGACGCTGCCGCTACGTCGAGCGCCGACGACTGCAATGGAGTAAAACCTCCCAGCGGGAAAAACGGAACAAACGCGATACCTTGGGCGGCCAGCTCATCGATGAAAGCATCGTCGTTCCTGTGCGCCACGTTGTAGAAATTCTGCACGCAAACGATCTCTGTCATGGTTTGCGCTTCGGCCCATTGCCCGCGAGAAATGTTGCTCAGACCGATGTGACGGATCAGCCCCTGCCGCTTGAGCTCGACGAGCACGGTCAGGGGTTCCTTGATCGATTCCTGTCCCGGTTCCTCGATTCCGCCAACGCGAAGATTGACGACATCGAGGTGGTCAAGGCCCAGATTTCTCAGGTTGTCATGAACGCCATCGATTAGCTCCTGGCGAGAAAGAGCGGGATGCCAGGATTTGTCTGGACCTCGACGAGCGCCTACTTTAGTAACGATCACGAGATCCTTCGCATAAGGATATAGCGCCTGCTTGATAAGCTGATTCGTTACATGGGGCCCGTAGAAGTCGCTGGTGTCAATATGGTTCACGCCCGACTCTACTGCCTCTCGCAGAACAGCAATGGCGGTGTCCACATCCTTCGGCGGTCCCCAAACGCCCGGGCCAGCCAGTTGCATGGCCCCGTAGCCCATGCGGTTCAATGTCATCGACGTGCCGGACATCGTAAAACTGCCGGCGAGGTTTTTTTGTTCAATCATTTTCATTCCTCCTAGAACCATTCATGATTTTCTGTATATAGAAAATTAACAGCCGATCCAGCGCTACCCATCAGTTAACCGGACTATGAAAGGCTAGCGCTTTCGCAAGCTTGTCCATCAAAGGACGGGCCTGTGCTGATACCCTGGGGCAGCCTTTGCGCCCCACGGGCCACGCAGCCTGTTCAGGCTTTCCGGCGATTCTCTTCGATCGCTCGCTCGAGACCACATCACCATGGGAGCGCTCCGAGTTTTGCGTGCGTGAACGTTCCTGTTGGGCCGTCGGGGCCGAGCAGCGCAGCACGCACAGCCTCGCGGGCCCCCTCCTCGACAGTCTCCGTGCCCGCATAGTTGTTGAGGTTCGTCTTTGTGAAGCCCGGAGAGACGGCGTTGACCTTGATCCCGGTCGACTCTAGTTCAATCGCCATGGCGAGCGTGATAGCGTTGAGAGCCGTCTTGGACGCAGGGTAGACGAGGCCGAAGATCGGGCGCCAGGCGCAGGCCGGGTCCGAGTTCATCGTCAGCGAGCCAACGCCGCTCGACACATTGACGACGCGGGCGGCCGGCGCCTTGCGCAACAGCGGCAGCATTGCCATCGGTCGAAGATGCACCGCTACGAAGGCTTTCGAGATCTTCAAGCGAACCGCGATGCACATCGGCTCCCGCCGTGGCAAGGGACTTGGCTGCCGCATCTGAGCGCGCAAGACCGAGCACCTGATGACCCGCGTCAATGAGTTCGCGAACTATAGCAGAACCGATAAACCCGGTCGCACCGGTAACAAAAATACGCATACTCTTTTCCTCCTAGGCAATTTGTGGTTCAGTCGATAAGGACGAAGCGTTCACTCGACTTGCGAGCCGAGTCGAAACCTTCGCAGTGATCAATCGCCATTCGCGGGCGGAAGCCGGCACACCATCGATCTCGATCAATTCCCGCAGCCAGTCTTCTGCCGAGAGCTCTGCCTGTTCTGAACCGAATAACTGGGTTATGGCGTTGAAGAATGCTGACAACTCCCGCTCCGCCATCGTCATGAGGTCGGGGCAAGGATGATTGGAATGCTTCGGTACTTTATAACTAGCGAGTGAATTCATATTCCTCACGTCTCGAAGCCTAATAAGGTAGCCGCGTAAACTTGCAACCGCTATTGACAGGCTGCCTCGTTCCGGATAAAACGGAGAGTGTCTCCGAATCAGTAGATAAGATAACCGGAGACTTCCTCCGGTTGCAATTTTTTTATGCCGACTAAAACTCAAAGAGTTGCCCCGCGCAAACTGCGCACCGATGCTCTGTTGAATCGCGAGCGCATTCTGGAGGTTGCGAAGGAGGCGTTTACGCGGTCCGGCGCGAACACCAGCCTCGACGACATCGCCAAAGAAGCAGGGGTTGGCGCGGGAACTCTGTATCGCCACTTTCCTACGCGAGATGCGCTGATTGAAGCGGTCTATCGGACTGAGGTGGAAAAACTGGCCGCAGCCGAGAAGAAATTCTCCGCGAGCCTCCCTCCCGTTGAGGCGTTGCAGGCATGGATGTTGTTGTTCGTCGACTACATTGCGACCAAGCAGATCATCGGCCCCGCCTTGAATTCACTCGTTGGCGGGCCCTCGAAGTTGTATGAAGGTTCACGCAGTCGGATCAAGGGAGCGATTGATTCCTTGGTGAAGCGCGCAATCAAAAGCTGCGACATTCGTAAAGATCTGGAGCCCTTCGATCTGCTCCGCGCGCTAATCGGCGTCTCCCACGTGGCGTCAGGTCCTCACTGGCAGCAAAGCGCCAGAAGACTCGTGGACATCCTCATCACTGGTTCGCGGCCAATCAAATAGACGCGAGAGGCAGAGACTTCACAGGCCGTCGCATGGGGTGTTTTTCTCGATCCAGCCCGTTGAATCTATGGGAACCGTTGCAGGCCGCCTCAGCGCGACGGTTGCGGCAAGGACTCAGCCTTAATGCACTGCAACGCGTTCGAACTGCACTCGGATGTATCGACGTGGGCGGTTTTGGCGTCGCTTGAGAAGCGGGACGGTTGAGGGCGGTATCCATTGCGCGTGCGGATCTTGTATTTCTTCAGGTGCTCGCCCACAAGTTTTACCGTGATCGCACGCCAGCCCGAGTTGGGATTCATCTTGGGGTAGTAGCTTAATGAATAAAGATGGGCCAGATCGTCGCGGATGGACGCGAAGGCTTGCTTTTCGTCTCTCCAGTTTTTGGCGAAGTAGGCCTTGCCGCCGGTGGCCGCAGTCATGCGATCAAATACCGCGGTGGATACAGGCTCCAACTTGGCGTCCTGAGTGCTGATCATGTAGATAGAAACGCCAGCGGACTGGGCAAACTCGGCGACATCCTCGGGAGGCACTACGCTGGAATTGTCGGGGCCGTTGGAAAATACCACCACGACTTTCCTGCCGGTGAACTGACTGGCATCCTTCAGGGTCAGCAACAGGGTGTTGTAAAGCGCCGCTTCGTCTCCCGCCACGGTGGAGCGGACGGCGCGCAAAACCTGCTCCCGATCAGCGGTGAGCGCGGCCGCGCGGTAGAGATCGCGGTTGTAGGAATAGAATGCGATCTTGTCCGCGGTGCCGAGCGAACGGACAAACTCCGCGATCGCGTCTTGCGCGAAGACAAAACCGCGATACATATAATCGCTGGTATCAAACAGAACGAATACGTTGGCACCGGCTACAAGCGAGTCGAGAGTGTGGCGAGGATCCTCGTTAGGAGAATCTTTGGTCGAATCTTTGCTAGAATCATCGGCCGGCCCCGCAAGTCTCTTGGGCTCTGCAGGCGCAATCAGACTGATTGCCGGCTCATTGCCTTCCGCAAAGGTGGCGACCTTCTCCGTGATCCCATCTTCGGCGATGGCAAAGTCCTTGGGGTTGAGGCCCGTAATGTAGTTTCCCTTCTTGTCGGTCACGGCCACGTTGAGCTGCACCAAGTTGACGACAACGTGAAGATCGGGGCTTTCCTGAGCTTTGATTCCCGTTCCATCGCTGACGAACAGAAGAAAACACAAACAGAAAAATACAGGAGATATTCTCGCCATAGTTCCTTCCTACTCCGCTATCTTGCCTTTTTCGTAGTCTTCGCCGGTCTCGCGCATGGCACGAAGAAGCGCGGGCCAGTCTTCAAAGTCGGTTGCGGAAATTTTTTCGACCATGTGCCGGGTCAGTCGCGGCACAAGACGGTTTAAGGTCACAGGCGACTGTCCATTCTCATCGGCCAGACG
>JBAPQU010000060.1:0-1953 GCA_049280795.1 Candidatus Sulfotelmatobacter sp. | reverse complement strand
GTGCGTAGGTGACGGCGGGGCTAAAGGTCGCAGTCACCGATTCCGTGGCCGCCATCGTGACGCTACAGGTTGCAGTCCCTGTACACGCGCCGGACCAGCCGGTAAATGCGCTATTCGCTCCCGGAGTTTCACTTAGCGTGACCTGGGTGTTCTGCGTAAAATTCGCAGAACACGTCGTCGGACAGTTAATCCCCGCCGGCGTGCTGGTTACGGTTCCTGTGCCAGCCCCCGCATTAGTCACAGTTAGTGCATAAGTGACGGCGGGGCTGAAGGTCGCAGTCACTGATTCCGCCGCCGTCACCGTGACACTGCAGTTCGCCGCTCCTGTACACGCGCCCGACCAGCTGGTAAAAGCGCTATTCGCCCCTGGCGTTTCGCTCAGCGTAACTTTGGTGTTCTGCGGGAAACTCGCGGAGCACGTAGTCGGACAGTTAATTCCAGCGGGGCTGCTGGTAATGGTGCCGGTGCCCGTTCCGGCCATGGTCACCGCCATCGTGAAACTGGCCGGAGCCGGCGGGACCGGCCTAAGCCCTACGCAACCGGCCAACATCAGGGTCGACAGAGCAGATACCGAAGTCAACCAAAATGTATGTCGAGACTTCATAGGCGAGCGGTTCCTCAAAGAGTCCGAACTTTGATGAAGCTCGGTGTCCGAGGGTTGCCATCGTCAAAGCGGATATGCCCGCCAAATCAAGCGAAGGGCAGGTTCGGCGGCACTGAATTGGCGCGGTTAAGCTTGTTCTTCAAGGCCTGGTCAATGACGATCTGGCAATTGTCAAACAACCACGTGACCGAATTTTTCGCATAGCGCAAAAGCGTAGAAAAGTCCGTCTGGTACCAGCAGCAATTCATCATGTGAGGCGAAAAGCCGCATAGAAAACGAAAGCGCTGATGGGCGTCCTGCGCCGAGACCAAGGCCGCCGCCGTCATACGGTGGTTGCCTTCGATGATGGTCAAAGGGCTGATTTCGTCCAGACCGATTAACAAAACTGTACTTCGTCCACCGTGTTCAGTGGCGTGCGCCTGTGCGAGTTCGGCGCTGAGCGAGCGAAGCTTGGCAATGAAGGCGTCGGGCGACCCGGAAATCCTGTTGCCAATGCGTTCGGCGGTTTGCAGCAAGTAGTAACTGTGATCTGAGTGCCTCCGCCATTGATCGCGCGGAAACACTCGAATACGCCGTAAATCGCTGGCTCTTAGCTCAACTTCCCACCACTCGGTGTCTGCTGGAAGTTCGCGCCAGAGTCTGCCTCGGCGCCGGTACAGGAGGGCGCGCCGCAGCCGGTTGTCAGCCTCGTTGTTAAGATCCGGACGAGTTACGATGTCACGAAACGGTTCACGATAGCGGTCGAATTCTGGTTGATAAAATTCGCCTTTCAGAAACTCCGCGATGGCTTCGTCCTCGGTAACACGACGCAGCTTGGTAAGACCGCCCTGTGGTTCCGGAGCCACCAACAATTCAGGCCGCTTGTAAAGCTCAGCTCGCAGGAAAGGCACTGACACCCACACCAGAAGCGCCATCATCAAAACCGTCTGCACCATGATGACGTCATGCAGCGTGCCGTGGATAAGGTAGATGCCTGCGATAATGGCTCCACTGAAACCTAGTTGCACCCAACTGACATTTCCAATCTTGCGCGAAATTTCGTAACTCATCAAAACCACGCCGAGCGAGTAAATTCCGGTGGTGGCGGCGTACAGCACCAACAGAGCCCGGTAGGAGCCACCCTGGTTCAAAGGGAATCCACTCCCTAAAAGAAAGTGCCATACATGCGCCGGTGCACCCCACACGGCCATTGTGAACAAACCAGAAATCAAAATAACTAGAGTTAACCCAGTTCCTAGCACCGCGCGTCCGTCTCGTTCCTCGGAGCGAACACCCGCGGAAAACGGGAACATGCTGCTCACCACCGACCACGAAAGCATGTAAACCACACGCCCCACCAGCGCCACGGC
>JBAPQU010000059.1:0-5081 GCA_049280795.1 Candidatus Sulfotelmatobacter sp. | reverse complement strand
AACAGAAACGAATAAATGTCCGTGTACTCCTCAATCTGCTTGGCCACAGGTTTCCCCGCGCCATGCCCCGCCTTGGTTTCAATCCGCAATAAAATCGGACGCGTGCTGCTCTTCCCATTCTTCGCCTCATCTTGCATGAGAGCCGCCATCTTCCTCGCGTGCATGGGGTCGACGCGCGTATCCGTGTCCGCCGTCATAAATAAAATCGCGGGATACTCCTCGCCCACCTTCACATGGTGATACGGCGAGTACGCATAGAGCCACTTGAATTGATCGGGATTATCCGCGCTGCCGTACTCCGGAACCCACAGCTTCGCGATCTGAAAATTCTGATAGCGCAGCATATCGAGCAACGGAACCCGGCACACCACCGCACGAAACAAATCCGGACGCTGTGTGATCATCGCGCCCATCAGCAGCCCGCCATTCGACCCTCCCTGGATGGCGAGATGATCCGTGTCGGTATATTTTTCAGCGATCAAATGTTCCGCGGCCGCAATCATGTCGTCGAAGACATTCTGCTTCTTGTCGAGCATGCCGGCGCGGTGCCAGTCTTCGCCAAACTCCGCGCCGCCGCGCAGGTTGGCGACGGCGAACACGCCTCCGTGCTCCATCCACAAATAAGCCGTGCGGCTAAACGAGGGCGTGAGGCTCACATTGAACCCGCCGTATCCCGTCAGCAGTGTGGGGTTATGCCCGTCCTTCTTCAATCCTTTCTTGTTAACGATGAACATCGGCACGCGCGTGCCGTCCTTCGAATGGAACCATTCCTGATTTACTTCATACGCAGAGGGGTCGATCGAAGGCGCGTCGACCTTCGCCCAAAGCGAAGTCGAACCAGTCGTCAAGTCGTAACGATAAACCGCGGGAGCAAATGTGAAAGAGTAAAAGCCATAGAAAATCTCATCGCGATCCCATTTTCCCTCTGCTTCAAATACGGTACCCAGCGCGGGAAGCCGGATCTCGCTGACCAGCTTTCCTCCCAGATCGAAAATCTTCAATTGTGAAGCCGCATTCTGTTCGTACTGCGTAAAAAGCTTGTCGCCCCAAACGCCCACGCTCTGCAAAACCGAACCCGTCTGGGGAATCAGTTCTTTCCAGTCGTCGCGATCGTACTCGCCGGCTTCGGCCACGAACACGCGATAACGCGACGCATCCTCGTTGGTTGAAATGTAAAGACGCCCGTTGTACACCGACGCACGATAAAGAAAATTCTTACCGGTGGTGATGCGAGTAGGCGGAGTGCCCTTTTTCAGATCCATCAGGAACAGCTCACTCTTGGTCCACCCCTGCTCGACCGTGATCAGCAGAAAGCGGCCGTCGTTATCGATGCTCACGCTCGGCCAGTCCTCCGGGTCACGCCCCTCGCCAAAAATCAGCGGATCAATCGCCGGATCTGTTCCGAGTTCGTGATAGAAAATGTGCCGGTTGTACATCTCCTGTCCTGCGGGTACGTCGCCTTTCTTGGGATAACGTGTGTAATAAAATGCCGAGTTGTCGGGCATCCACGCGATGCTGGCGGCGCGCGTGCGCTCAATCGTATCCGGCAGGAGCTTGCCGGTTTTAGTTTCGACAATGTGCAGCGTGCTCATCTCCGAACCGCTCGCCGATGTTCCGTAAACCAGGTACCTTCCATTCTCCGAAGGCTGGAACCAATCGAGCGCGATGGTGCCGTCAGCAGCAAGCTGGTTGGCGTCAACCAGCACGCGATCCTTTCCTGCGATTCCCTCTCGCACATAAAGCACTGGCTGATTCTGCATCCCCTCACGCCGCGTGTAGAAATAATATTTCCCGCCGATTCGCGGAGCGCTGATGTTTCCGATGCTCAGAAGCTCGGTCAGCCGCTTGTGGATCTCCTCGCGGCCCGGCAGCGGATCGAGCAGCGCCCGGGTATACGCCATTTCTCCTGCGACCCACTTCTGCGTGTCGGGATTGTTTCCGTCTTCCAGCCAGTGATAGTTGTCGACAATCTTCGTGTCGTAAAAAATCTCGTTCAAGGGACGCTTCTCCGCGATCGGAGGAGCGGGCTTGGCATCGTCCGCCGCATACATAGCGGCAGCCAAAGCAAACAGAGAAGCGATGATGCAAACCACCCGTACACCGTCAGACATAAACACCTCAGAAGCCGTTACAGCAGCCGCTTCTGCCACGCGCGTTTCCCGCGCGCAGGGCGCGGCATTCAGGCAACCGCTTAGGCTATCAAAAACGCAGCCGAAACGAACTATGTCAAGTGTTACATGATTTGGATAGCTAGTCAGAAAAAGGTCAAATGCGACCAACCTGGAACGCCGGTACCACCGATTCTCTAGCGCGCTCACCTGGGACGAAACGTTTGCGAGTGGATTGCTTGTGCGACCGCACTCACAGTTTTGCCCCCGGCATGCCCTCGTCCCGCCCCGATGATCGGGATTTGACTAGCACCTACTAATCCCGTATAAAACTTGTGACTTGGTGTTGTATGGGAATCCGGTTTAATTCCGGAGCGGCCCAGCCACTGTAAGCGCAGAGGATCGAGGCGAGCACGCCACTGGTGCAGCGATGCACTGGGAAGGTTGCTTCGATCCGGAGAAGCGCGAGCCAGGAGACCGACCAGGTTCACATCGATTCGAATCGACTCTCTAAGGGAGCGTCGATCACGATTCTTCTGCAGAGCGAATCAGTGGTGAGCATGTTTATGTCTGACGACAGGATTTGTATTTCTCTTTCTGTTTTTCGGACATGCACCGGCGCTCTTTAAGTCTTAGGAGAGTGCGATTCGACGTGAGTGTTTCGATGCAACCACAATGTGACTTGCCACGGAAGATGTTTGCCCGTGGTTGAACCGGCGTAAGGCAATTTGCTGGTGGGATGTTCGGGAAGCGCGGTGAAAATCCGCCACTGCCCCGCAACTGTAAGCGATCGTTTTCGCGACTGCACAAGCCACTGCCTCCTCAAGGGGTGGGAAGGCGCAGCCGCTTGGTAGTAGGTCGCGAGTCAGGAGACCGGTCCCGCCAAGTACATGGTCCGCTCTTTCTAGGGCGAAGGAGGACTTGATGTCTAGGTTATCGTTCCACGGTGTCCGGCTGGTCTCTTGCTGGACGATCACGTTAATGACCATCGCGCTGGTGTTGTTTGCCAGCTCTTCCCACGCACAATCCACTGCAAACCTACGCGGAAAAATTGTCGATCAGCTTGGCGGCCGCGTTTCTGGCGCCAATGTTGTCCTTCTTGAGGGCGCAAAATCAATCGTTGACGCGAAATCGGACGGGCAAGGATCTTTTAGTCTTGCCGCGCCCAAGGAAGGCCGCTATAACCTGAAAGTCGAAGCCGCCGGATTCGCCACGCAAACCATTGCGGTCGACATTGGAAAAGACAGGAGAGCCGAGGAGCTAACGGTGACACTGAGCATTGGTCCCCTAGACCAAAGGATTGTCGTCTCGGCGACCGGATTTGCGATTCCTGAAGCTCAGGTCGGGGCCTCGGTGAGCGTGATCGATGGCGACCAAATTGAGGCGCTCAACAAGCTGGATGTCCTCGAAAATCTGCGGCTCGTGGCGGGCGCACAAGTTGCCCAGACGGGCCAGCGGGGAGGCGCAACCTCTTTGTTCATCCGTGGTGGCGAATCGGACTTCAACAAAGTGCTGGTCGATGGCATTCCGGTGAATGACATAGGCGGCCGTTTCGATTTCGCACAGCTTTCCAACAATGGAGTCCGCAACCTGGAAGTGCTTAGGGGCTCAAACAGCGTTCTTTACGGAAGTGACGCGTTGAGCGGCGTAGTTAACGTCACTTCCGCGCGCGGCACGACGGCAATCCCAGAGCTGCAATATTCGGCCGACGGGGGCAACTTTGGGACGCTTCACCAGGATGTTTCGCTCAGTGGCTTGTTGCACGGGCTTGATTATCTTTCCGAGTTCTCACAGCTCCAAACGCAAGGTAGTTATCAGAATGACTATTTTCACAACGAGACAGTCAGCACAAACGTTGGTTGGCAAATAAATCCGACGACCGAAGTTCGTGCAACATTTCGCCACATTGCAACCGGAGTCGGAAGTCCCAACGGAATTCTTTTCTACGGAATTTCGGACTTGGCCTGGCAGACGAACCGGAACACATACGGTAGCGTATCGGCGCAGCAACAAACTACCGAAAAGTGGCACAACTCGGTGCAGCTTAATTTCGCCCAGAATAATGAACTCTATGTCGATCCGTTTCAGGTTGGCGAGCCCTCCTTCGGGAACACTTTAGGGAATGTAGTTACCATCCGGGGAGCGAATGGTTACAGCGTAACCGGCCAGGCCATTCTCGACTTCGCAGGCACATATCCGGAAGTATCTCCCGACAACGAAGCGCGACGTTCCCTTTATGCTCAATCCGACTACCAATTTTTCAAAGATTGGACCGGAATCTTCGGTTTTCGTTATGAGCACGAGGACGGCGAAGGTATTACGCGAGACAACTACAGCACGATGCTGCAAGGTCACGGCAGCATTGCGCATCGCCTCTTCACAACATTCGGCGTGGGATTGGAACACAACTCGTTTTTCGGTTTTGCAGCCACACCTCGTGTATCCGTGGCTTATTACGTTCGCAAACCAAGCAACACCGGTGTGTTTGGCGAAACGAAACTCAAGTTTAATTTTGGCAAAGGAATTAAGGAAGCGAGCACCTTCGATCAGGCCGGCGCACTCGCCGACATTCTCAGCCCTACTCTGATTTCGCAATATAATGTTGGACCCATCGGACCGGAAAGAAGCCGCACATACGACTTCGGACTTGAACAGAGACTGTGGAATGGGCGCTCGCTTCTGGGTATTACTTTTTTTGACAACAACTTCTATAACCTGATCGCATTCCTTAGCCCGGGTGAGCTGATTTCCATTGGCGTCCCGCCTGCTGTTGCAAACGGCACCCCGACCTTTGGGGCTTATGTGAACGCAACTTCCGAATGGACCAAAGGATTCGAAGTCGAATACAAACATGATCTCGGACATGGACTCTTGGTTCAGGGCGAATATACATACCTTGACGGCCTGGTTACGAAGGCCTTCGGAGACCCCTCTTTCAATCCTCTATTCCCGGCTATCGCAATCGGTGCGTTT
>JBAPQU010000058.1:0-23991 GCA_049280795.1 Candidatus Sulfotelmatobacter sp. | reverse complement strand
GTCAGCAAGATCGCCGAGAAATGCTTTGTAATGCAACGCCGCATCGTCCGGACGGCCTTCATGATCCAGTTCGCTGGCCAGATAAAGTTGGGCGAGCATCTCGCTGGGATCGATGGCAACTGCCCGCGTCCAGCTATCTACCGCGATCTCGGGATGACCGCGCCTCATTGCCAGTAGTCCGCGATCCAGAAGAAGATTTGCATCCCGCGGAGCGTAATGGAGAGACGCTTCCGTCAAATCGAAAGCTTCATCAAAGCGGCTGCGCTCCACTAAAAAGCGCAACAAGGCCTGCCGCGGCGCAGGATCGGCCGGATTCGACTGTATGGCATTCTTCCATGCAACCTCGGCTTGCTGTGGATGACCATCCTCCAGCTCCCGATGCGCCAACCGCGTCTGCAATGAACTATCAAAAGAATCGAGCGATACCGCCCGCTGCAAGTCGCTCACATTTTCAGATCGCAGCGCCAGGTAGTGGCGCGCTTGATCTACTGTTCCCCAAGCGAGCAGCAGCAGGGCGGCGCTGACGCGTAGAGCATGGGCGCGAGCCGTACTTCCCGAGAGCCATTGCCATGCCGCAGCAAACCTGCCTCCTGCTTCCGAGGCAGCAGCGGAAAGCCGATCTCTCGAATTGAGCAGAAGAGACGCGATGCGTCCGTCGCGCAATTTCCAGATCGCGCCGTCGAGAACGAAATGATGGAGGTTGACCAGCGCGGTGAAGATCAGAAAGCTGGTGCTGAAATCACGATGGAAGACGCGACTGGCCAGCCAGGGTCCGGGGACGAACAACGCAATTCCTCCCGCGACCAGCACACCGAAATAAGCCCACGGACGCCAGCTTCGGCCGGAAGCCTCCGACGCCTCCCGTCGCGCGTAGTAACTCGTGATCCAGAGATATTGTGCGGAATGCATGATAGCCAGCACACCGGAACTATAACGGCTCTGTGGAATATCCATCCCCTTGATCAGCGATATCGCCGCCGGCAGCAGGAACCAGAGAAACTGTGACGAGAACAGCGTCAGACATGGCGCCAGCTTTCGCCATCCAATAGCTCGCATCAGGCCCGACAAACCGTAGATCGAGAAAACGAGAAAAGCCGCGCCGAGTCCGATTTGTATCCCACGTCCTACTACCAAGGGAATTCCGAGCGAAATAAATAAAGGATCCGAAGAAGCTCCGGAATGGAAGCTAAGAAAAAGAACAAGATAAGACGTTATAAACGCACCGTAGAGCGCTCGGCGCTTCCCTTTGCTGGGGCTTGCTCCGGCGCGACGGGCAAACATCATGAACAGACCGTAATTCTGGCCGCTGTAATGCCATGGACTCCAGGTGAGATAAAGCGTGAATATAAACGGAAGAACTCCGAGCCAGAAGTGCGAGAGTAATATCGTCAGCAAAATCAGCGCCGTGGTGTATACGGTAAAGATGCGATATTTCTGAAAATCTTCTCGACGACGATAGGCCCGGTAAATCGTCGCCATGTAGTGCGGATAGTTGAAGAAAAGCGCCAACGCGTAAAAAATCACCGACCAAGCACGCGTGCTCGAGGCGATAGAAAGATACGAAAATAGCAAAAGTGGAGCTGACCACGCGCTGCAACCCACCACCAGATCGAGCCATGGTCCGTAGAGCCAGACCGATGCGGCCGCGGAACTATGCCCTGGTTTTGTGTAAGAAATCGAAATAGCTTTCGCCACAAACCTCTCCGTCGCCGGAAGAACGCACTGCTTCGTCCCCCCGTTTTTCTGTGTGTTTGAACGGATTATAGGGGCCGGATGGCGCAGATCGTATAACAAGAGGTATGCACCACAGGTCACGAAAGTAACGCCCAAGATCAATCGCCCCGCGAGCTTGCCTCCGACTCTCCGCTGCAATGGAATGTTTTTCGGATTCGAAGAGTCTTTTACAATACGGAAATGAGGAATTGGGACGTAATCATCATCGGGGGCGGCATCATTGGTCTTTCGCTTTCGATTGAGCTGCGAAAGAAAGGCGCGAGTGTACTGGTCGTCGAGCGAGGCGAGCCTGGGCGGGAAGCTTCATCTGCCGCAGGCGGCATGCTGGTGGATTGCTTGTTTGAAACACCTGACGCTCTGCAACCCCTCGCCACTGCCAGCGCTAGCATGTACCCGGAATTCGTGTACGAATTGGAATTGGAATCGGGCTTGAAGGTTGATCTGCGGGATCAAGGCACGATTCTTGTTTTCTCTTCTGATCATATTCGCCATCCGGGATTGCAGACTTCAGCTTTAAGCCCGGAACAGCTTAGCAAGTTGGAACCCGCCATGGCGAAGCTGCCCCCTGATCAGGAGTCCGGCGGGAAGCAGACGCTCCACTACATCAAAGAGCGAAGCGTCGATCCGCGAGCGTTGACCACTGCTGCGCTCAAAGCCGCCAAACACCGCGGCGTCGATTTTTCCTCTGGCGATCCGGTCACTACCGTTAATCAAACTGGCGGCCGCGTCGCGGGCGTTACTACTACCAAGACAACATTCCACGCGCCAAAAGTCATTAACTGCGCGGGCGCGTGGTCCGGGCAGATCGCGCCTCACGCCTTCCCCACCCGCCCCGTCAAAGGACAAATGCTGTGCCTGGCCGCCCCGTCGCGAACTTTGTTGAAACACGTGATCCGCACACCGGAGGCTTACCTGATTCCGCGCAGCGATGGACGGATCATCGTCGGAACTACTGTGGAAGAAGCCGGGTTCGACAAACGCACCGACGTCGATACGATTCAACGCTTGCACCATGCCGCCACTGCGTTGGTGCCAGAGTTACGCAACGCAAAGATTCTTGAAGACTGGGCTGGCCTGCGCCCGGGCACTCCCGATTCCCTGCCGATTCTCGGCCCGATTGCCACGTCCGGTTATTACGTTGCTACCGGCCACTTTCGCGACGGCATTCTCCTCGCCCCAATCACCGCTCAAGTCATGGCGCAAGTGATCACCGAGGAGAATTGCACCTATGACCTAACCTCATTTTCGCCGGCAAGATTTCCTAACGAAGCTCAATAACGCTCATGTGGGGACAGTCGCCCTCGGCAGTCCGCCGAGCACAGCAAGGCACGGTGACACGAACCGGGCCTAAACTCCCTGTTCCAATCGGGTATACTGAAGCGTTTTCGCAGCCCTCATTCCGCATTATTGTGCACTAGAAAGGATCAGCCCATGGCTTCCCCCGCCGTCGATTTTGCCCGCAATAATCAGCAGCGCTTTCTCAACGAACTCAAAGATCTTCTTCGCATCCCCAGCGTGAGCACGCTCGAAGAGCACAAACCCGACGTTCAAAAAGCGGCCGACTTCGTTGCCAACGAACTGCGCCGCATCGGGCTGGAAAATGTCGAGGTCATTCCAACCAAGGGTCATCCCCTCATCTACGCCGACTGGCTGCACGCGGCAGGCAAGCCCACCGCGCTCTGCTACGCACACTACGACGTGCAACCGGCGGAGCCTCTCGACGAATGGCAGACTCCGCCGTTCGAGCCAACCGAGCGCAACAACAACATCTATGCGCGTGGCGCAGTTGACGACAAAGGCCAGCTCTGGATGGAAGTGAAAGCCCTCGAATCGCTGATGAAGTCCGGCAACGGCAAGCTGCCGATCAATGTGAAAGTAATTTTCGAAGGCGAAGAAGAAGTCGGTGGTGAATCTATTGCCGAGTATGTCCGCAAGCAGAAAGCCAAGCTGAAGGCTGATTTCGCCCTCGTCTGCGACACGGAGCTTTTCGCTCCTAACCTACCCACGCTCTGCGTGGGTCTGCGCGGCCTCGTTTATACCGAGATCGAAGCATACGGAGCCAAGGTTGACCTGCACTCCGGAGTTTACGGTGGCGCTGCACCGAATCCATTCTTCGCACTAATCGAAATCATCAGTAGGCTAAAAGATGCGAAAGGTCACGTGCTGATCCCCGGTTTCTACAAGGGCGTGAAAGCACCCAGCAAAGACGAACTCAAAGCGTGGAAGCGCCTGCCCTTCAACGAGGAGCACTACCGCAAGACCGAAGTCGGATCGAAAGTCCTCACCGGCGAGCCCGGCTACTCGGTTCTGTATCGTACCTGGGCGCGACCTACGCTCGAAGTTCACGGCATGCCCGGCGGATTTACCGCGGTCGGCGCCAAGACCGTGATCCCGGCCAAAGCTGCGGCCAAGGTTTCCATGCGCCTCGTGCCCAACCAGGATCCTGACGACATCCTGAAGCGTTATACGAACTTTGTGAAGAAGCTAACGCCTAAAGGAATCGAGACCAAGATCAAAGTCTGGAGCAAAGGTCCGGCGTGCGTGGTCGGCACCGACAATCCTTACATCAAAGCCGCTACCGAAGCGCTGCACGATACTTTCAAAAAAGAAACGGTCTTCATCCGCAGCGGCGGATCGATTCCCATCGTCAACGATTTCTACCAGGGCTTGAAGATTCCCAGCGTGATGATGGGCTTCGGCTTGCCGGACGATAATCTGCACGCTCCCAACGAGAAGTTTCACATTCCCAACTTCCATCACGGCATCGAAACCATCTGTCTTTTCTTTGAAAAGCTGGGAGGAAGATGAGATTCAAGAGTGAAGATAAGATTTAAGAGTTAGTACTGGTATGAATGGGACATCCTGCCGGTCCTATCGAGGCCGGATGGCATCTAGCGTTTGCCTTCGTGCCTAACCCTCGTCACGCTCATGTCATCTCCTTTCTCCTCGAAATGGAAATAAATCGCAAGTACATCTGCCTCAAAACGAAACCAAACATAACTATTGACAATTATTCGTAACCGTCCTAAGCTTTGCCGCAATTCGAATTTCAGGGCATGGGCAAAAGCTATTGAACCCCGATGTTCATCTTTCGGGCACTTACGATTTGCTGAAAAAAGGAGATTGGAATGAAATCGCTTTGCAAGCTGGTTCTTGCTCTTCTCGCCTTGGCTGTGTTCACCGCAACCTCACTTCTTGCCCAATCCGGAGCAACTTACTATGTAGCGAAAACCGGGAGCGACTCGAACAGCGGCAGTGCTAGTTCGCCCTGGCTTACCATCGGACACGCGGCTCTTAAAGCAACGGCAGGCGCCACCGTCTATGTCGGAGCTGGAACCTACAACGAAAGCGATCTCTTCGCCAACTCCGGAACCGCCACCGAGCCCATCGTTTTCAACGGACAAGGCGTGGCCATCGTCGATGGCACCGGCGTCGCCTGCTGCACGACTCCCACCTTCGAATCCAGCAATGGCTTCCTCTGCTGCAACACCCAGGGCCTGTTCATGATCGGCGCCACCAGCGGAGTGAGCTACCTGACCATCGAAAACTTTACCCTCCAGAACTACAAAACCTCTAGCAAAAATGATGCTCCTGTCGGAATCCTCATCGCCGGCAGCGGAACCGGCATCAACATCCTGAACAACACGGTCAAGAACATCCAAACCACGGCTGGAAAGAACGGCAACGCCTATGGCATCGGTGTTTTCGGCACAAGCTCCACTCCTCTCAGCCTGACCGTCAGCGGCAACACCGTCACCGGATGCCTCACCGGAGAAAGCGAGACCACCACCTACAACGGTAACGTCCAGAACTTTGTCGTCTCCAACAACACCATCTACGACAACGACAACATCGGCATGGACGCCATTGGTTTCGAGGGCGTCGGTCCCACGGGCTACGATCAAGCCAAGAACGGAGACGTCTACGGCAACCTCATCTATAACAACAGTGCCTTCAAGAACCCAGGCGAAGGGAACTCCTACGATGAGGACGGCCTGTACTGCGATGGCTGCACCGAGGTGACGTTCGAGCGCAACACGCTCTATGGCAACGACCTGAATATCGAAGCCGCCAGCGAGACCGAGGGTGAAGTCTCAAGCAACGTGATCATTCGCAACAACCTGATCTATGCCGCCAATTCCTGCGGCGTTTCCGTGGGCGGCTACAACAAATCCAGCACCGGCGGAAGCACGAACATCACCATTGTGAACAACAGCCTGTACGATAATGACACCCAGAAGACCGGCAGCGGTGAGTTCCAGATCCAGTACCGCGCCACCGGTATTCTGTTCGAGAACAACGTTGTCTATACCGGAGCCGAAGGTCTGTTCATGTACGGCTTCGTCGCCGGCAGCGGGGTCACTTCCAATTACAACGATTTCTACACCACTAGCGCCACCACCACATTCGAGCTGAACGCTAAGAGCTACTCTTCCTTCTCGTCCTATAAATCGAAGACCGGAGAGGATGCGAATTCCGTCTTCGCCAATCCCGACTACCTGACCGTACCCACCTGCACCTCCACCAAAGAGAGCGGCCCGCCGACTCCAATCACCGCCTGCTCTCCCACGCCGGACTTTGACATCACGGCCAGTTCGCCCGCCGAGAATACAGGCAATGCCAGCCTCGGCTCCGCCGACTTCGGCACGGTCGATTTCAACGGCAATCCCCGTTTGAATGCCAATGGACAAATCAACATGGGAGCTTTTGAAAAATAATGAACGGATCGACGACTACCTCCAACCCGGGCGCGCAGCTAGTCTGCGTGCCCGCTTCATTTGCGGCACAGCACCCGCGCCGGGGATACTGAGTCATGCGCCTCCAGTGTCTCCTGTGCATCCTGCTCACCAGCTTCGCCTCGGGGCAAGCCGCGCGAGTGGCCCCGACTTCCGCCGTCCCAGCTCCTGCGACGAGTGAGTCTCCGGAAACGAAAGTCGGGCCTGACGATCCCGTCATTACATTGAATGATTTCTGCACCGTTCCAGCCCAGCCGGATCATGCCTGCCAAACCGTCATCACTCGCGTGGAATTCGAAAAGCTCACCGAAGCGCTGCAGCCGGGCATGTCGCTGTCTCTCAAACTAAATGTAGCCAACACCTACGCTCGCAATCTGAAAATGTCGGCCGCTGCGGAAAAACGCGGCCTCGACAAAACCCCGGAGTTTGAAGAGGAGATGCGCTATGCGCGCATGCAGCTGCTCGGCCAGGACCTGAGCCGCGCGCTACAAACGGAAGCCAACCGCATCACCGACGCCGATCTAGAGGACTACTACGCGAAGAACCGGTCCTCTTTCGAACAAGCGACCCTGGCACGCATCTTTGTTCCCCGCACCAAGCAAACCGCACCCGCCGAGCGGCAAGAAGCACAAAACAAATCCGGCGAAGATGCCAGGGCAAAAGTCGCCGCCGACCTGCGCGCCCGCGCTGCGAACGGCGAAGACCTTGATCAGCTGCAAATCGAAGCCTACAAGGATGCCGGATTCGGGCAAACCACCGTCAACACCAAGCTGGAAAACGTGCGCCGCGCCACACTGCCTCCGCAACACGAATCCGTCATGGGCCTGAGGCCCGGTGAAGTTTCCCAGGTGTTCTCCGATCCCTCGGGCGCACACTTCATCTACAAAATGATTGCCCGGCAAACCCTTACCCTGGAAGATGCGAAAGCGGAGATCCGAACCACCATCTCCACCCAGCGCTACCGTGACAGCATGAAGGAATTTCAGGGCAACGTAGTCTTCAGCGACGCATACTTCAATCCCCCGGCAACCTCAGCCACACCACCGCAGCGAAATCGCAAGAGGAAGAGAAAAAAGTTACCTGCCGAACCCGACGCACCACACGACTAAGGTAGGCACCCGATAGCCGCCAATGCGACAGAATTCTCCCTCTTTCCATTGTTTTTGCCGCGGCCCCGCGCTACCATAATCTTGCTCTCGCGATTCTCCCGCCTCGTCCTTCCCTCCCCGTAAAATGCCCAACTGCTGCAATGCATGTGCAACCCAACGCGCTCGCTCTTAAGGCCATACAATATATAGTGTTATATTGCTTGACCCCGCCCCCATTTCACCGTTACAGTTGCTGTAATTTGTGCCCGCCCACCCCAGCCAGGGACGGACTGAACCAAGTACGCAATTTGCCGAAGGTAGGGGTACCTGTGTGATTAACAGGCCGGCAGGCAGCTTAACCAATAACTGGCCACTGACAACTGGCTACTGGCCACTGCTTCTCCAAGGAGTTCACGTTGCTTAAACTGAAGCGGCTTCAGATTCTCGGCTTCAAATCGTTTTGCGACCGCACCGACCTCAAGTTCCACGGGGATGGGATTGCCGCCATCATCGGGCCAAACGGCTGCGGCAAGTCGAATATTGCCGACGCCATTTCCTGGGTGCTGGGCGAGCAGTCGGCCAAGACTCTGCGCGGCTCGCGCATGGAAGATGTGATTTTTGCGGGCACGCGCGACCGCAAGCCCACCGGCATGGCTGAGGTCTCGCTGACGCTGATCGATCCCGAGGAGTATCCCGGCGCCGATGCTGATGCACCCACCGAGATCGACATTCAGGATGAGCTTCCTGTCAGCGCGGAAGCATCGCGACGCCCAGCCGACGATTGGGACGAAGCTGCCGTTCGCGCCCGCGCCGCCGAGGAAACCGAGCGTGCCGTAGAAGATGCGCAGCCCGGCAGGACTGAAGAAGTTGAAATCCTGCGCTCGAAAATCAATACGCTCGCAGTCGCCTTCCCTGACGATGAACCCGTCTTCGCATTGCCGGTTCATGCGGTTGCTCCTTTGGCTACCTCAGCGGCCGTAAGCGGCGCGCCGCAGGTCGTGCTCAAGATTCGACGCCGAAAGTTCAACCAGCAACAATTCCACGCGGGCGAAATCGTAGTCACGCGCCGCTTGTTCCGCTCCGGCGATAGCGAATATTTGTTGAACGGAAAACTGTGCCGCCTGCGCGACATTCAGGAACTTTTCATGGGCACCGGTCTCGGACCGGAAACCTATGCGCTCATCGAGCAGGGACGGATCGGCCAGATTCTCAGCAGCCGTCCCACCGACCGGCGCGCGATTCTCGAAGAAGCAGCCGGAATCACCAAGTTCAAAACCAAGAAGCGCCTGGCCGAGGCGCGCCTGGAAGATGCAAAGCTGAATCTCGTGCGCATCAATGACATTTTCGAAGAAGTTACGCGTCAGATGAATTCGCTGAAGCGGCAGGCCTCGAAGGCGGAACGTTATGCCAAGCTGCGCGATGAGATGCGCGCCCAGCTGCGAGTAGTACTGGCCAGCAAGTTCGCCGCCATCGAACTGGAAAGCGCGGAACTCGACGCCCAACTCAACGCACTCGCCGAGGACATGCAGCATCGCACAGAGGCTGTGCAACAGCTTGAGGCCGAGCACAGCGAAGGCACGGAACGCAGCTATGCGATCGAGACCGAACTGCGCGAGAATCGCGACCGCCTTAGCCAGCTTGAATTGGAAATCGATCGCGCCCGCGCCCGTCGCCGTCACAACGAAGAACGCTGCGCCGAACTCGTAGTGCGCTCAGCATCGGCCGAGGCTGAACTCGCCCAGGCTCGTCATCGCGTGACCGCGCTCGAGGCCGAGCGCGATTCCAACCGGCAAGTGCTGGAATCCGCTGCAGCCGATCTGGCGGCGGCCCAGCACGAACTCGCCTTATCCCAGCAGGAGGCGGCTGCCGCGGCAACTGCTCTGGCCGAGCTCGAACACCAGCAGGAAGAGTCACGTGTCGCCATCTTTGACACAGTGTCGTCGGTCTCGCGTCTGCGCAACCAATTGGCGCAAGCCGAAGAGCGGCTCGCGGGCGCGGATCGAGAAGCCTCGCGTTTGCGAACTGAAATCGCTAACGCCGGTTTTCAGGTGGAAACCTTCGGTGGCCAGCGCGGGCAGCTTGCACTAGAGTTCGAAACGGTTACGCAACGCGTTGCCGGAATCGGCGAGGAGATTAGCCAGCTTCGCCGCTTGCTCGAAGCCAAGCGGCTCGATGAGACTAGGGCGAAGACTCATCTCGACGTACTGCGCGCCGAGTTTGCCACAGCACTGGGAAAGAAGGGCTCGCTCGAAGCCGTGATCGCCGAGCACGGATATTCCACGGAATCGGTTCGCCGCCTTTTTCAGTCGGGCGTGATGCAGAGCGGCCTCGCTCCGGTGGGAGTGCTCGCGGATTTTCTGGAAGTCGAACCCCGCTTTGAGCATGTCGTCGAAGATTTTCTCCGCGACGAGTTGAATTACATCGTGGTCAAGTCCTGGGATGCCGCTGACGAAGGTCTTCGCTTGCTGCGCAGCGATGTCGATGGCCGCGCCACCTTTCTGGTTCATCCTGAAGACGCGCAGGCAAAGTTTTCTTTTGTGCTCGATGAAGCGGCGCACTGCGCGCCGCCGACGGCGTCAATCGTACCCTTGAAGCACACCATTCGCGTTCTCAATGGCTTCGGAAAATCGCTGGAAGTAATTCTGCCGAAGCTTCGCGACGGCTACATCGTTCCCGGCGCCGACACTGCGCGCGGCCTGGCTCTCGAAAATCCCGATGCCTTCTTTCTCTCGCAATCCGGCGAGTGCTTTCACAATGTCACCGTCACCGGCGGCAAACAGCGCGCCGAAGGCCCGCTCTCGATGAAGCGTGAGCTGCGGGAAGTTCTGCGCCAGCTTGAAGATCTGGAACGTGCCCTACGGGATGAAGAGATGCGCGTACTCACGCTGGGCCGGGAGATCAAAGAGTTCTCTGCCCTGCTCGAGCGGTTGGAAGGCGAGAGGCGAGAAGCTGAACATCAGTCGATGACATCAGGCCACATGCTGCAGCAGCTCGATTCCGAACTGGCCCGCGTCACTGAGCGCATGAGCATTTCGCAGGCCGAGTTGCAGCGAATCGCCGCCGAGCGCGCCGAACAGGAATCAATCATCACAGCCCGGCAGGCAGAGATCTACACACTGGAAGAGACTCGCGTTCAACTCGAGCAGCAGATTGCCGCTGCACAGGAATCTCTGGGATTGCTGCGCCAGCGGCGCGAAGACGCAGCCCAGAACAGCTCTCAGCGCCTAGCCCGGGTTGCAGCTCTGGAAGAGCGCCATCGCTCCGCCGCCGCCGTACTTGGACGCATCGATTCCTTATTCAGTGAGATGAGCGAGCGGTTGCACGCGCTCGCATCGCAAATCGAAGCCGCGACTGCAGAGAAGCTGCAGCGCGAAGCTGAGAATCTCCAACTCGAACAACAAGCCGCCGACTTCGAAGCCGAGCGCAACGCAGGGCAGGCAAGAGAGGGATTGCTGCAATTCGAAAAAGATCAGCTCCGCGCACGCCTTGCCGAAATTGACGAACTTCTGCGCAGCGCCCGTCAACTCCTCGACCAGGCCCACGATCGCAAGGGTGAATTGCAGGCCGCTGCCGCCAAGCTGCAAGCTGACGCCATGTACATGGCGGACACTTGCCTGAACGAACTTGGCATCGAGCGGCCCGTTTTGCTTGCCGACACAACTCTCGCCATCGTCACCGGCGACAAACTCACGGCCTGCGATCAGTCGTATCGCGAGATGCGCGCCAAGCTTGAAGCCATGGGCCCCGTGAACATGATGGCGCTCGAAGAGTATCGCGAGACCGCTGAGCGTCACACCTTCCTCGACGGCCAGCGAAAAGATTTAATCTCTTCCATCGAGAACACAACCGCGACCATCCGCGAGATCGACGAAGTCTCGCGCCAGAAATTTCAGGAAGCTTTTGCCAGAATCAATGAGAACTTCGGCGTCACTTTCAAGAAGCTCTTCGGCGGCGGCCACGCCTTCATGAAGCTTACCGACGAGGAAAACACTACCGAGAGTGGCATCGACGTGGTCGCATCTCCTCCCGGCAAGCGGTTGCAAAGCGTGCTGCTACTCTCGGGAGGCGAGAAAGCGCTCACGGCGCTCGCCCTGTTGGTCGGCATCTTCCAGTACACACCCAGCCCCTTCTGCATTCTCGACGAAGTCGACGCGCCTCTCGATGAAGCTAACGTCGGCCGCTTCACCGAGCTGGTCAAAGAGATGAGCATCAAAACTCAGTTCGTGCTCATCACGCACAGCAAGAAAACGATGAGCATCGCGCCGGTGCTTTACGGCGTGACCATGCAGGAACCGGGAGTGTCTAAACTGGTGTCGGTGCGCTTCGGAGCGGCGTGAAGCCTTGTCAGCAAGGGGAGCCACGGTTGGGCTGTCGAATTTCCGCAGCCCCCACGATATCCACTCCTATCCTCAGCTTTTCCACAACGCTTCGGCAGAAGATGCCGACGGCGTTAGGCTTCCATAAGCCCTCCCTGCCGCCAATGCATTCCCTCTCAACAGGATACGAACCTGTCTCAATCCCGCGATCTCTGCCGTTGACAAAAATTTCTGACGGTCTAAAATACGGCCTCGCTGCTTGCCTGTAAAATTCCGACATGAGCTCAAAACTTCTCGATCCCGTCCTCTTACAAACTGATTTCCCCGATCTCCAACTCCATGCCAGCGGCAAGGTTCGCGACATTTACCAACTCGACGACGAACGCCTGCTATTCGTCGCCACCGACCGCATTTCCGCCTTCGATTATGTTCTCGCCACCGGCATCCCACAGAAGGGCCGCGTCCTGACCCAGCTTTCGCTGTTCTGGTTCGACTTCCTTTCTGACGTCGTCGCCAACCATGTCATTACGGCGGATGTAGAACGTTATCCCCGCGAGCTGCAGAAATATTCCGATCAGTTGCGCGGGCGATCGATGCTGGTGCGGCGCGCGCAGATGTTTCCTGTGGAGTGCGTGGTGCGCGGCTATATTTCAGGGTCCGCCTGGAAGGAGTACAAGGCCACGGGCAAAGTCTGCGGCATCGACCTACCCACGGGGCTGCGTGAATCCGAAGCCTTTCCTGAGCCGATTTTTACTCCCTCCACCAAGGCAACGAGCGGGCACGATGAAAATATTTCGTTCGCCAAGATGTGCGAATTGGTGGGCAACGAGACTGCCAGCCGGCTGCGGGATTTGAGCCTGCGCGTTTACAAGAAAGCGGCGGACTATGCCCGCCAGCGCGGCATCATCATCGCCGATACCAAGTTTGAGTTTGGAAGCACTACCCAGGGAATCACGCTGGCAGATGAGGTGCTCACTCCGGATTCTTCCCGCTTCTGGCCCGCGGATAAATATGAGCCGGGACGGTCGCAGGAGTCCTACGACAAGCAATATGTCCGCGATTATCTGGAGGAGATTCACTGGAACAAGCAACCACCTGCGCCGGCGCTGCCTTCCGAGGTCGCGCTCCGTACCAGTGAAAAATATCTTGACGCCTACCTTCAGATTACGGGGAAAAAGCTGGATGGGTAGACGCCGAGTGTTTGGCTGCAGAATGTTCGGCTGCTGGACATTCGGCTGTACGACGATCCTCCGGAAAACGGCCCCAGAGAGCGTACGATGACTGCGGCAGACTGGGTGATTGTTATTGTCGTGCTGCTGAACGTCGTGTTAGCGGCCATGCATGGCTTCTTTGCCGAGGCCTTGAGCATGGCTGGATTGGTGATTGGTTATATAGTCGCCGCTTGGCAGTATCACAGACTTGCCGAGTGGTTCATGTCGTTCTTAAAGTCGGAATTACTGGCCCAGATTTTCGGTTTCCTTATCATCTTTTTCGTGATTTTGCTCGTGTTCAGTATTGCAGGCAGGATCGCGCGCAAGCTGATGAAGGCAGCCGGCCTGAGCGGCTTCGACCGCTTTCTGGGCGCGTTGCTGGGCGTGTTGAAAGGTGCGCTGGTGGTGGCCGTTGTCCTGATGGGAATGACCGCTTTTACACCGACCTCGAAGCTGCTGGAGAAGTCGGAACTGGCGCCGTATTTCCTGGTAGCTGGAAGGGCTGCGATCTGGGTAGCTCCGTCGGAGTTGCGGACTCGGTTTTACGAAGGATTGGATTTCCTACACCGCGCTCCGAAGGAGCTGACAGGCGCTCCGGCTGCCGGGTCGAAATAAATGCCGTTGGGGCAGGCAAGTAAAAATAAGACATTCAAACGAGAGAGAGACCTATCGTGAAAGATCAATTGGAAGCGCTCATCCTGCAGATGTACAGAAGCAATATTCTTTATTCCGAAGGCGTGCGAGAGTTCAAGAAGCGGTTTATCCTCACCGTCCTGCAAGAGAATAAAGGCAACCAGTGCCGCGCCGCGCGCGAGCTCAACATGCACCGAAATACTTTGAGCCGGACCATCACGGAACTAAAGATCGATGTTCGCCAGCTGCGGGATGGCGCAAAGCGCCCACCGCGTAGCGCACGTCCCGTCACGCTGGAAAAGAAAGCGGCACGTTAAGCGCGAACTCCATTCCGCATTACCGTTTCTTACCACCCAAAAACAAAGGCAGCCCGCAAGAGCTGCCTTTGTATTCGCATACCCAACTTCTAGTTCGAAGTCGCTGCCTTGTGATGCACGGTGGGCTTCGGCGCAGTCTTCGGTTTCACTAACTGGCCTTTCTCCATCGTCATCATGAACGGATTCGGAGTATAAGAAGCCGGCTCGCCCTCGAAGTCCAGACTCGCCCCTGCTTTCGGGATGAGCCTCAGCGGAACCTTTTCTTCAAAGGTGAGAGTGATGTCGGCTTTCTTGGCATCGATGTCGTCCGAACTACCGGCGATCTGAAATTCCGTTGCGGTAGCGCTGATGACCGTGCCATTCATCGCCACGGCCTTGCCTTTGATGCCTTCCACAGTCACCTTGCCAGTGTCCTTGTCGGTGACGCCGTTCCAGACTGCGTCCTGATCTTCCTGCGAGCCATTCGTGAAGACGAACTGCCACTCCGCAAAGTTCATATCTTCCGGCTTCTTCGAGGTCACCAGGGCGTGGACCTGCTCGGCAGGGGTGGGTGCGGGTTTAATCGTGAAACCAGCAGGCGGCGCTGGGTTGGCCTTGATCTGCGCCAGAACATCGGTCCAACCGTCGTCTCCGCCGTGGTACCTGTCATATTGGTTCTTAGCGTATTTCTCGAATTGCTGCTGGTATTGCGGGTTAGGCGCCAGGACGGAAGCACGACCAGTGAACCAGATGGCATTGATCGGATCAGGAGTAAGCTTTGGATCCGGCGGCGTCGGTCCGGCATAGGACAGAGCCAGGGGATAAACCACACTGAAGTCTTTTTGGGAGTCAGGGTTGCTGTCGACGGCAGCACGCAGGAACTTTCTCGCGTCCTCATAATCTTTCGCGGTCAGGTCGGCCAGCCCGATGGCGGCGTTGAAAACTCCCGTCATCTGATCTTTCATCTTTTGAAAATCGGCATCCGACGTACCATCCGGCTTGGTAAACTTTGGGAGACCATCCAATCCCATCTGCCCGTATTTCTTCGCATCCACCAGATCGTCCTGGGCTTTAGTGTCGCCACTCTGAGCCTTCAGGCGATCGATATAGGCAAGCAAGAATATGGCGCGCTCATTGGTCGGATCAGCCGCCACCAGTTGGGTGGCCATTTCGACGGTTTTTGCCTGATTTCCCGTCTGCTGGTAATCCTGCATTAGAGTTTGCAGCACGGCTGTCTTCATCACGCTATTGGGATACTGCGTCCGAAACGCTTCCAGCCCGCTGATCTGCGCCGTTGGGTCTTTCTGTCCGATTGCTCCGACATAAGCGTTGTACTCGGCTGGGTCCTTGATTACCGGCGCTTGCGAGGCCGGCGCGGAGGACGAAGGTGCGGGTGAGGCGGCAGGTTGTCCTTGTGGCGGCTGAGCAGGGGTCTGAGCCGCTGCCATTGCAGCAACTCCAAGCACAACCGTGACCAGAATTTTTTTCATCAGTGTGGCTCCTTGGGCCTTTTGGGAATCGACAATTTCAGGAAACACAAATGCTTGCATGTGCGGCCGCGGCTGCGGGACACAACGACATTCGCCCTGTATTCCCGGTTGCCGGATTATAAGTACCTCTTCTCTCGAAGGCAAGCATGTTCCCGGTTACCCTCAAGGTTATTGTATAAGATGCAGATGTACCGTCGAGCAGGTGGTGCTTTTTCAGGTACCACAAAGAGCCGGTTGTCGAGGTTTGAGGGAATTTCTAATGAATACGGTTCCAACAGCTTACCCGTTATCTGGGACAATCGCGGTAGTGACCGGCGCGGGCCGCGGTATTGGTGCTGCTATTGCGCAGAAATTGTCGAGTTTAGGCGCCACGGCCGTGCTGTGCGGACGCACGCGCGCCGCCTTGGAATCGACCGCGCAAGCCATCGCTAACGCTGGTGGGAAGGCGGAAGTCATCCCGTGTGACGTGGCCAGTCTTCCGTCGGTTGAGGCAGCCGCCAGGCAGGTCGAAAGCTCGTTTGGACGCACGGACATTCTGGTTAACAATGCGGCCATCCGAGGATGCGAAGGTCCGCTGCACCAGCTTCCACCCGATGGCTGGGATCAGATCATGAATACGAACCTCCGCGGCGTTTACTATGCGGTGCGAGCGTTTGCTCCTCTGATGATTCGTGCCCGCTCGGGGCACGTCATCAACATCTCGTCCCTTGCCGGGAAGAATGCGCTGCCGAACGGAGCCGCCTATGCTGCCTCAAAATGGGGATTGAATGGACTCAGCTACTCCATCGCCGAGGAGTTACGCGTCCACAACATCCGCGTCGCCGTGATTTGCCCCGGCTCAACCAACACGGAACTGAGCCCACACGCGGGGAAGGACCCCGCAAAAATGCTGCAGCCGGAAGACGTGGCGCACGCCGTGGCGATGCTGGTAACGCAGAGCCCGCAATCGTTCGTGAGCGAGATTCTTCTCCGTCCTACGCAGAAACCTTGAACAATGACGAACACGCTCCAAGCTTCAATTTCATGGACGGCTTGCAGGCGGGACAACACCATTCATGCGCAAGTAAACCACCATTTGCCCGTAGTGATTAAGAGAGTGCATTAGCGACTCGACGATGAGCGCCAATCGAGTGACTTGGGTAGCCGATAAGGGTGAAATCGGGGATGACTTAACCGATACGTTACTGTCGCCGATCGCCTCGATCGCTTTGCCCAAATGGGTGAACGAGCCACGCAGGTAATCCAGAATCTCAGCCTTGTTGCGCACGGATTCCGGTCCAAGTTCGTCCCCGGCATCGGACGGCGGGTCCTCGCCTAAAGCAGCCGCAGCCAGAATATGGTTGGTTGCCGCCAAGTGCTTAACCTGCTGTCCAAATGTACGGACGCCCTTGAATTCGCCGTCTGCGGGTGCGAACCCATATTTATCCGCGGGCATGGCTTCGGCGGCGCCCACGACTTCCTTCTCGATGGACTTCAGAAATATCTGTAAGGCGCGCTTTTCCTTCTGTTCGTCGAGCGAGGCGTGCTCTTTCGCGGCAAGCTGGTGAGGTCCTGTCACGGTAGGCGGCATTGCAAGCTCTCCGTTTTCGTCCGCTTGCGCCAGCGCGCCGCCGACTCCCGCGATCAAAAATAAGAATAGTGAAATCCAGCGCATTTGCTTCATCGGACTTGTCCTCGTGCACGATAGATTTAGCGTTCGGTTGCGCCTGCAAACACGCTACAACTTAAAGTGGACTTTAAGGCAAGGGCTGTTTTGTAAATTTACTTATCGAGGTAACGGCGACCAAAACGCCGCGTACTAGAATGAACCGTGTCCCAATTAACAATCTCCGAGGTAGCGCAGCAGGTTGGGCTTAACTCCTCCGCGATCCGTTACTACGAACGAATCGGGCTATTACCCGTCGCGCAACGAATCAGCGGGCAGCGGCGCTACGACACGACAGTGCTCTATCGGCTTGCCATGATTCAACGAGCACGCCAACTTGGATTTACCTTAGACGAAATTCGACAACTGTTCTTCGGCTTTCGCAATGTCACTCGCGTCTCGGAGCGCTGGCAAAAACTTTCGCGGAGAAAGATGTCCGAATTAGACGACCTTATAGAGGGAATAAAATCAGTGCAGCGCTTGATCAAGAGGATGATGGAGAACTGCCGCTGCGAAACTCTCGATCAGTGTGGAAAGGGGATATTCCGGGGCGGATGCTCAACTATTGCGGTGAAATCTCTGCCCGCAAGCCGTCGGCATCGCGGGCAAACCTGACCTGCCGCAGGTCGCCTTCTGTACCCTTTTTCATTTCTTAAACAGATTTTCAAACGCCTGCCGCGCGTCGTTGGGGCGCAGGCTGGTGGGCGTGGATGTTTCCTTTTCGCGGGTGACCCGGATCTCATAGAACGTGCACTCGTTGCGCGCATCTTTCTTGGCCACCCGCTCCTTCACCGGCTGCATGCACTCGAAGCGGCTTCCAGGATCGAAATACATGCACTGCTTGCAGGAGTGCAGTTCGAAACCGCACTTGGGACAAAGCCCCGTCGGCGGAATTGCCTGCAGTACCGTGCCGCATTGCGCACAGCGCGAGACGGCGCGAGTGCCCGGCATATTCACCGGCTTGGGGCCCATGCTGTAGTCGCGTCTTGCGGGTGGGACCGGCGCCGGCTTTTCTTTTACAGACTCCTTGCGCGGCTTATCCTCGCGGTCGCGATCCTGATATCCATGCTGACGGTATTTGGCTGCCACTAAACCTCCCCAAGCGCGTTGGCGTATTGTCTCGCCAGCGGCGCTTTACAGCAAGCCTGAACTGATTTTCTCTGGTTCGTACTCGGTACGCGCAACTCGGTACTCGTTACAATGAAAGCATGATCCACGAAATCTTTCCCGTCGGACCGCTGCAGTGCAACTGCTCGATCATCGGCGACGAAACCACACGCGAAGCCATGGTCATCGACCCGGGCGATGACATCGAGGACGTGCTCGCGCTTATCCGCAAGCATAACCTGCAAGTCAAGCAAATCGTCATCACCCACGCTCACATCGATCACGTAGGCGGCGCAATGAAGCTGCGCGCCGCCACGGGAGCGCCGATTTTACTCAATCAAAACGACTATGCTTTGCTCAAAATGCTTGACGTGCAGGCCACCTGGATTGGCGTGGCAGCACCCGGGCCGGTCGAGATCGACCAGAGTGTGAGCACCGGAGATACGTTGAAGGCTGGTGCACACGCGGCCAGCGTACTCCACACTCCGGGACACACGGAAGGCAGCATCTGCCTATACTTCCCTGCCGAAAAAATTTTAATCGCCGGCGATACGCTCTTCGCCGGCTCCATCGGTCGCACCGATCTGCCCGGCGGATCGATACAGAAGATCATGCAATCGTTGCGGGGCACCGTTCTCGCGTTGCCCGACGACACCGTAGTCATCCCCGGCCATGGGCCGTCGACCACCATCGGAGAAGAACGGGAGAGCAATCCGTTTCTAGTGAAAACTAGAAACTGATGATTGATGATTAGTGAACACTGATTAAAGGCCGATAGGATAGGTCTCCATCAACAATCAACCAGCATCAATTCCAGAATGCGGCCAATCCCGTCCGCAAATTCACCCTCCGGCGTGATCAAGCTCAGCACCAGATATCCGTCGCTGGGAAAATCATAAAAGTGACCGGGATGCGCCAGCACAGATTTCTTGCGCAGCAGCTCGACCGCCAGCTCCTCGTCGGTTTGCGTTACCGGCACGCGCAACACCACGTACCATCCACCTTCCACACTCAGCCGCTCGCAGGCCTTTTGCGTAGCAAGCTGGCGGTCGAGTTCCGCCAGATTGCCGAGCACGCGGTCGAGCAACTGCTGCTGAATGCTTTTTCGCTGCTCCAGCAGCGCTTGGGTTGCCCACTGGATCGGCGCATTCATGGAGAGAAAAGTGTCGGCGATCACCTCAAGGCGAGCCTGTGCGGCCTTAACTTCCTGCTCTGGGCCGCTGGTGGCGATCCACGCCACTTTCATCTGTGGCAGCGCCGAGATCTTCGAAACTCCACTCAGAGTAAAAGTGAGTACATCCTGATTGGCAACGAAGCTTCGCTGCGGCGCTCGATCATGCGCGTAGTCGAGAAATACTTCGTCGGCAATCAACGCGAGCTCGTGTTCACGGCAAAACCGGTTGAGCGATTGCTTCTCCTGCGAATGCACATACGAACCCGTAGGGTTGTTAGGATGAACCACCACCACACCCCGGGTGCGTTCGGAGACTGCCTTCTCCAGTGAAGGGAAATCCATTTGCCAGCCGTGATCGTAGATCAGGGGATAAGGAACAAGTTTGACATCCTGCAGATCGGCCAAAAACTCAAACAATGGATAACTGGGCTTGGGCACCAGCAACTCATCACCCGGATTGCACAATAAGCGGAATACGAAGGAATAGCCTTCACTGGTGCTGGTAGTGAGAATGAGCCCCTCCGGGTCGAGACCGTGAATTCCGAGCTGATTCTGATAATACGACGCAACTGCCACGAGAGCGCTGGGCAAGCCCTTCGGCTGCGGATCATAGTCCAGCGCATGTGGCGACGCCAACGATTGAAGAATGAGCGGCTCGTCGTAGCGTAGGCCCGCGCGCGTGGGATTTGAAATCGTCAGATCAAGAACGCGTGCGCCGCTTAATCGCACCTCGTCGAGTGCCTCGGTCAAGCGGTTACGCGTGAGCTTCCAGTTGGTTCGGTGGGAAAACATCAGGTATGTTTCTTTGATATGCGCCCGCGTTGACTACTGATCACTGACCACTGGACGGCTGCAAGTAGAATCCCATCTCCTGCGGTGCTGTCAGGGTTTTGGTCGCATCGTATTCGCGGTGGGCCTGGCGCACGGCGACAATCTTTTTCTGAAATTCGCGGGCCAGCCCGTCATAGCGCACCAAAACATTATCAAGCCAGAACGGTCTATACTCCCGCAGCCAAGCTTCACGGTACATCTGGCTCAAGCGCGTAGTCGCATCGCGCAAGTCTTCCAGCCGCGCGTTGATGGAGGTAATTTCCTCCAGATCATTATTCACGCGGTTCGCGTCGGTCTGGTTCTGGAAGGCGTCCCAGTAGAATTTGCTGATCTCCCCGGTAAACTCTATTTTCATGCCCAGCGTATCCCAGCGCCAGGCTCCCATGATCATATCGGCAAGCGTGTCGCTATTCGCGTGGGCTTTAGCGTCATCGCGGTAGAGAGACTCCAATGCGTGCTCCGCCCCCAAACGCATCTCCGCGGCGGCGGGTGCGAGCTTCTGCATCATCTTTGCGCCCTCGGGCGTGAAAGGATCGATCCAGAATAAATCGTCCGTCTCAGCATCAACCTTGATGTTAGCCAGTGCCTGGTGCCCGCGATCCAGATTCTCCAGAGCATCGCGAAAAGTGGAGTCGGCGTTGCGGTAAAAGGCCCAATCGTAGGCGTTTTTAAACTGCTCGATATTTGATTCGTCCGCTTGCCATCCCGCCGCCGCCCCAAAAATCAGCGCGGGCCAGGCCATCCCGTAGAGCGATTCGCCGTCATCGTTCCATGTGGTATTGAGCATGCCCATCGCACCCAGCTTCTGTCCATCCCGCACAAAATTGCGGATATTAACGAAACTTGCATCCATGTCCGGCCAAACCTGATTCCAGTTGTTCGCGCCTGGCGCGACAATCACCCGCAGTCCAGCATCGCGATACGGTTTGATGATGTTTTCATAGCTGGGCCTTGGGTCGTAATCCCAGGGCACTGCGATCATGTCCTTAGGGAGAATGCCGAGCAGTTGCGGATACTTGAGTGCGATGTCGCCCCAGAACATAAGCTGCTTATGATAGGGCTGAAGAATGGCGCTCACTTTCTGCATGTGCTCGAGATAAACCCGGCCCAGGCCGACCTCCGCGGCTCGCGCTGCGGTCTGTCCGCGCCCCAGTTCAAAAGTCTCGTCGCCGCCCACATGAAGAAACGGTCCCGGAAAGAGCGGGACAAGATCCGCATACATGGCCTTGATGAGGTCATAGGACTCCTGCTTGGTCGGCGTGAGCACGTGCCCATGCGGCCGTTCCGCTACATCCGAGTAGATGTCGTACTTCAACATATTGTGAAGATGCCCGAAGGTTTGCTGTTCGGGAAGAATCGTGACGTACAGGTGCTGCGCATAATCCACCAGCGCCTTGACTTCCCGCGGTGTGAGGGCAGCTTCCTTCGGAGCCACTAAAGGCTGGCTCGGAAAATCGAACACGTGCTCCATGTAGAGAGCGAACATGTTCACCTTGTAGGCCGCCAACGTGCGGATCTGGCGCTTCATGAATTCTTCTGTGGGAATGGGACCGCGGCTGATGTCGTCCTGCACTCCGCGCCACTCCATGCTCGGCCAATCGCGAATTCCGACGGCTGGACAAATTAACTTTCCGCCGTCCTCATGAAGCAGTTGCCGTAGCGTCTGCACGCCGTAGAACAAGCCCTGGCCTGTATTCGCCGCGACGATCAAGTGGGACTTGTCCGCGAAAAGCAGGTAGCCTTGATTACCAATCGTATCCGCCTTCAGTCCTCTCAATTGCAGGAAGTCCTTGATGCTGCGATCCTCCAAACGCGCCAGCACAATGGTGCTTCGCACTTGTCTGGTCTTTTCTTTCGAGCCAATGATCTCTACGTTCATGCCGGATTGGTCGCGAATCTCTTCGGCCAGCGTTTCCGCGGCAATGCGGTCTTCGGATTGGTGCCCGAACTCCACCAGGATTTTGGTGGTCGGTCGGACGCGGAAGAAGCCGCCGGCGCCTATTTGCACTTCCTTGGGCGTTGGGATCAGCTTTAGCGGATCGCCTTTGAACTGCCCCTGTTTGAGTGGACTCTCCGGGCCAAAGCTTTGGGCCGTCATCGCAGAAGTTAGAAGCAGCAGGACAAACACAAAAAGAAAGACGGCGTATATCTGTTTCATTCGCACCCTTGGGCAAAATAAGCGATGTGACATTCTAGCGGGAACCGCCCGAACTGTGGGCAATTAAGATGCCCCGGTAATTCCAATTCCGCAGCTCCCGAAGTCGCTCATGTATTCTCAAACTGTGCCTGCCGTTGAAGAATACAGCAAACGCCTCAAAGATCGCGAAGCACGGGTCGCCGGTTACGAAGCGATTCATATTCGTCTCGGCAATGTTCGTTTGGCTCTCGCGGTGGTGGCTGCCGGCATCGGTTGGGAGTCTCTGAAAGTACATGCTCTCCCGTTCTGGTGGATGGTTCTGCCGCTGATCTTGTTCGTACTCGTCGCGGCTTATCATTCGCGAATTCTGCGTTCCCGGGATCTGGCCGAGCGTGCGGCTGCCTTCTATCGGACAGGGGCGGCTCGAATCGAGGATCGCTGGATCGGCACAGGACAGACCGGAGAACGCTTCAACGATCCTAATCATGTGTACGCCGCTGACCTGGACCTGTTTGGCCGAGGCGGTCTGTTCGAACTTTTATCGACCGCACGCACTCGCATTGGCGAAGAAACTCTAGCGAAATGGCTGCTATTCCCTTCCTCGGTCGGCGAAATTGAAGAGCGCCATGCAGCAGCACGTGAACTGAGCGACCAACTCGATCTCCGAGAGGATCTGGCCGTTCTTGGGGAAGATGCGAGCGTGGGCGTTTATCCCGAAGCATTGTTGCGCTGGGCCGAAGCACCGAACCAGTTAAAACCGAAATGGATTCCACGGCTGGCGCCATTCCTGGCCATCGCGGCGATCACTAGCACTTTAGGTTGGGGCTACCTTGGAAGCGCCACACCTTTCCTTTTGATCATTCTGGTTGAAGGATTTATAGCGTATCGGTTGCGCAAACCAGTGCAGGACGCGCTGCATGGTACAGAGCACGCCTTTCGTGATTTAGGTCTGCTCTCGGGCGTCCTGGCGCGCATCGAGCAGCAGAGTTTCCGCGCGCCCCGGCTGCAGTCGCTGCAGCGTGAGCTCTTGTCGCACCAGCGCACTAGCTCGCTCGCAATCGCCCGGCTGAATACCATCGTTGACTTGATTGACTCACACGACAATGTGATCCTCCGCGTGCTCGATATCCCTCTCCTGTACTCCGTGCAGGTAGCCTTTGCCGCCGAGCGCTGGAGGCGAGACCACGGGCACGCCGTGCGCTCCTGGCTGAGAGTGATTGGAGAGATCGAAGCTCTTCTCTGCTTAGCCAGCTACAGCTATGAGCATCCCGACGATCCGTTTCCTGAGTTCGTCGAAGGCTCCGCATGCTTCGATGGTACTGGCATTGGGCATCCTTTAATGCCGGCGGTAACGTGCATACGCAACGATGTCCGCTTACCCAATGGCCAGCGCGTATTTCTGGTTAGCGGTTCGAATATGTCTGGTAAGAGCACCCTGCTGCGCATGGTTGGGATTAATACCGTGCTCGCGATGGCCGGTGCGCCCGTGCGGGCACAGCGCCTTCGCCTGACTCCACTGCAGGTCGGAGCCAGCATTCGCGTGAATGATTCTTTGCAGGAAGGCAGTTCACGCTTTTACGCCGAAATCACGCG
>JBAPQU010000057.1:0-11782 GCA_049280795.1 Candidatus Sulfotelmatobacter sp. | reverse complement strand
TAGCCGTGCCAGAAGCTGCGCCATACTTCGTGCGATCAAAGGTTGGGATGTTTTGCCTTGTCAATACCAGCGCTACCGGCTCGTGCTGCAGCTTTGCAATAATCTTCCACGCTTCCACCACTTCATTCGCATCGCCGGGACGCAGCACGATCAGATTCGGCATAGCCCGCAATGAAGCTAGTTGTTCGACGGGCTGATGCGTCGGCCCATCTTCACCAACGCCGATCGAATCGTGAGTAAAAATGAAAATCGAAGGAGCTTCCTCGAGTGCGGCCAGGCGAATGCTGGCGCGCATGTAGTCGCTGAAATTAAAGAAGGTCGCACCAAAGGCGCGGATTCCAGAAAGCGTAAGCCCGTTCACGCTGGCAGCCATTGCATGTTCGCGGACGCCGAAATGCAGGTTGCGTCCCGCGTACTCGCCCGGCTGAAAGTCACCTGCCCCTTCAAACTTCAGCGTGGTCTTATTCGAAGTCGCTAAATCCGCCGAGCCACCGATCAGCCACGGGATGTTTTGTGCCAGCACATTCAGCACCTTCCCCGAGCTCTCGCGCGTTGCGATTCCCTTCGGATCCGCTGGAAATGTGGGAAAGTTCTTGTCCCAGCCATCCGGGAGTTCCTGACGCTGCATGCGGTGCAAGCGATCGGCCAGTTCAGGATATTTTTGCGAATACTCGCCGAACATCTTCTCCCACTGTGCGCGCGCATCACGCCCGCGCTTTCCCACTCCATCCTTGAAGTGCTCCCGCACACCCTCTGGCACCAGAAACTTGGCGTCTTCGGGCCAGCCATAAAATTTTTTCGTAAGCCGCACTTCTTCTTCGCCGAGCGGTTCTCCGTGTGCGGCATTGGTGTCTTGTTTGTGCGGCGAGCCATAGCCAATATGGCTGTCCACAATGATCAACGTCGGACGATCCGTCGTTTTCTGGAAGGTCTCGAAGGCCCGAGCCAGCATCTCCAGATCGTTGGCATCGGCGACGCGGGTCACATTCCACTCGTAGCCGATGAAGCGCGTCGCCACATCTTCGCTGAACGACCAATCCGCGGGACCATCCAGCGTGATGTGATTGTGGTCATACATCCAGCAGAGGTTCGAAAGCTTGAGATGCCCCGCCAGCGACGCCGCCTCGCCGCCGATGCCTTCCATCAAGTCGCCGTCCGAACACATGGCGTAGACGTTGAAATCAAAAACTTCAAAGCCGGGACGGTTGAAATTCGCCGCCAGCCATTTGCTGGCGATCGCCATCCCCACGCTGTTTCCCACACCTTGGCCTAGCGGCCCGGTCGTTGTCTCCAAGCCGGTGGTAATGTGAGACTCTGGATGTCCCGGAGTTCGGCTTCCCAGTTGCCGGAAGCGCTTGATCTCTTCCATGGGAACCGCCAGCTCTTTCAAAACTTTCCCATCCTTGCTGACGTCTCGGACACCCGCAAGGTAAAGCATGGCATACAGCAACATGGAGGCGTGGCCGTTCGACAGCACGAACCGGTCGCGGTTCAGCCATTTCGGATCTTCGGGATCGTAGCGCAGAAATTCCTGCCACAGGCAGTAAGCCACCGGCGCCAGGCCCATCGGCGCTCCGGGATGCCCGCTGTTGGCCTGTTGTACCGCATCGATCGCCAGGGTACGGATCGTGTTAATGCAAAGCGTATCCAGTTGCTTGCCGGTCACTACCGCTTGTTCGCTGACTGCCATGCGATGCGCGCTCCTTCCAGAGACAACTTCGCCGACGGCAACATTGTTCCATTGGCTACTTATTAGAGTTCCGTGGGCAGAAAAGGGTTTCAGCTACTGCCACCGAGTGTATCAATTTCCGGCGAACCGATGTCTACGGTTGTGTGAAAATAGCGGGAAAATGCGGAAAACAGATGCGATGGAAGAAGAATGAGGAGAGACAAAAAGACTTAAGAGGGAGAGAAGAATCGGTGGGCCTTATTTCAGCAATTGCAGGTAACTGCTCTCGCTCTTTGAGGATCTTGTAGCCTCCTGGACGTACTTCAAAAACTGCCGTAGATTTTCCTTCCCGGCAACGTCCAATCCCGCGAAGCGAACCCGAACCCCTGCCGCCGCGCTTCGGGTAACCACTCCGTTCAGCGCGAGCCCTTTCACCCAAATCTTGCCGCTCGCAACCCACAGCCCGATTTCAACTTTGGCCCCGCCGCTGATGTGGGCTGCGGTTTCCACCTGACAACCGCCCAGACTGGTATTGGAAAGATTGCCCCAGATGGGAGCATCCGCATCGTTGACACGAAGCTCTACGGCCACAAAACACTTGATTCTGGGATGCACACGTCGGTCTTGCCCCCAGTTGGGACTGAAGATATCGGGCTCAAATGGAGGAATCGCCGAAGCTGATGCCGGAAATGCCTGCGGCGGAGGCTCCGGCGCAGCTTTGGTGGAAGTTGCCGCAGTCGTATTGCGAGAAGCTTCGCGCTTGATTTCGCGCATGGCCGCCAGCAGAGCTTCTTCTCTCTTTTCTGGCGGGGCATCGCGATAGGTCTGCAGTAGTTTTCCCAGGTTCCGTGCAAGATCTGGATCGGCCAGCATCCTTGTCCAGTCTGTTCCCAATGCGGCGTTAGATTTTGAATCACTCATTTGAAATAAATCTTCTTCGTCGTCTCGGAAAGCAGGCCCGTTTTAAGCTTGAACCACCACTCGTTCTCCCACAAGATGACCGAAGTCATCATGGAGGCGAGGTCCGCGAGTGAGTTCAATCCACTGGTGCCTTGCCTATGAAATAGTTACCAAGCAATGTCCGTTGCTCGGTGGTGAGAGCCAGAAATTCAAAGCCGTATTGGTACCCGCGGCGGTAACGAACCACAGCGCGCACCTCCCAGGGAACCGCTGATCCGGGGAACAAAAACGTTAGCCCGACTACCTCACCTGTACCCAGTTCCTCTGCCAGCAGTATGCCGATTCCGGCTTGCGACAGATCTCGGCAGTGTCCCTCAAGCTTTTGATGGCGATTTCCCAGTAAGAAACCCACGGTGACGCGGAAATCGGCGCGGTATCGCGGATGCCTTCGCCGTCGCCGGTCGGCTTGGCTGGTAGCGGGCTTTGAACTCGAGGCAGGCATGAAGTAAGTCGATGTTCCGCAGAGCTTACGCTAGCGTTACTGAGGCTGGAATGCGAGTTGAACAATCTCCGTGGTTTCTTCGGATGCGGCTTCAAACTTCCATTTCCGCACCGCATCAGTCGCCGCCAGGATCAGCACCGGATTCCCTCCCAGCGCCTTGGTCGACTTAACGTTTCCATCTGCCCGAATCGCGATTTCCAACTTGACCGTGCCGCTCACGTGCATGCGCCTGGCGAGTTCCGGATAAATCGGCGCGATTTTACTTAGCACCTTCCGGCCCGCGTGCTCCTGTGTCTGAGCTGAGCCCGTTCTTATGAGCAGGCCCAAAGACAGTACCAACGCAATTAGAAAAACACCCATTCGACGCATTGGGATGGACCTATCTTCTTCACTCTATCGGCAGGTGTGGGCAAGGAGAAAGTGTCCAAAGTAACGGAGACCAATATAAATCTTCTATGATTTGTTGCAATCTCCATCGATCCCGGCCCATTACCGGTCAATTACCGCTCGTGGGGGTGAAAAAGCTAGGCGCATCAGGTTCTAAGGTGGCATCCAATCCTCCGGCCATGCCGTTTTTGCATCGCAACGTGTCCCAAGCGAATCAATAACAGGGCGTTATGCTATGAATGATAGAGGTTGTTCCGAAGAAGTTCTGTATAGTGGGATTTTTTCACAACCAGAAATGTTCCGATTCCTATCTCAATCAGACCGTAGACGTCCTGTTCTCGCGCTCCTGCTGCTTTTCGTCGCCGCCGGCCTGACCGCTCAGACTGCCTCGCCCACGCCCTCTATTTCTTTGCCCGGATCGCAGAGTCCGTTCACCGGCAGCGAACCCGAGGGCAAAGCCACGGCGGATGTTTTGCAATTGAGTTTTCAGGAGGCCATCGACCGCGGCCTGCGCAATAATCTCGGCTTGCTGCTCTCCGGCGATCAAACCATGACGGCTCGGGGTGAGCGATGGAAAGAACTCAGCGAACTGCTGCCCCACGTCTCCGGCCAAATACAGGAAGACGCGCAAACTCAGAGCCTGGCTGCGCTTGGCTTCCAAAAGTTATTCCCGCTTTTTGGGCTGAAAGGCGCCATTCCGCCGGTAACTCCCACCTTCAACTATTTCGATGCGCGCGCTTCGTTCAGTCAGTCTCTGTTTAATTTCAGCGACCTCGAAAAGGAACGCGCCGCCTCCGAGTCTCTCAAATCGGCGCAGTACAACTATAAAGATGCCCGAGAACTGGTGGTGCTCGCCGTGGGAAACGCCTACCTGATGGTCATCGCCGCCGCGGCCCGCATCGAAACCAGCGATGCCCAGGTGAAAAATGCGCAGGCCCTGTACAACAAGGCATCCGACCAGCTCAAGGCGGGACTGAGTCCAGCCATCGACGCGCTGCGCTCTCAAGTAGAGTTCCAAACCCGTCAGCAGCAATTGATCGCGGCGCGCAACGACTTCGCCAAACAGAAATTGTCGCTGGGTCGGGTCATCGGTCTGCCATCGGGGCAGGAATTTATCCTCACCGAGAAAGTTCCCTTTCAGTCGCTGACTCCTTTGCCCATCGATACTTATCTGCAGCGCGCTTATGCCACTCGTTCTGACTACCAGGCGGCTGCCGCGCAGGTGCGGGCCGCGGAGCTCAGGCGCAAGGCTGCCACGGCTCAACACCTTCCTTCGCTCGATGTTAATGCGAACTACGGAGATATCGGCGTAACCCCGGCCCATTCCAACGGTACCTGGCAGGTGGATGGTGGCATCACAATTCCCATTTTCGCTGGCGGAAAAACTCGCAGTGACGTTCTCGAAGCTGAGTCGCAGTTGAAGCAGGCACGCTCGCAATTGAATGACCTGCGTGGCCGCATCGATTATGAAGTCCGCGCCTCATTGCTGGACCTGAACTCCGCCGCCGATCAAGTAGAAGTTGCCCGCAGTTCCGTAGATTTAGCGGAGCAGGCATTTACGCAATCGAGTGATCGTTTTGCCGCCGGCGTAACCGACAACCTGGAAGTAGTGCAGGCGCAGGAAGCTTTAGCCAGCGCTCATGAAAGCTACATTCAGAGTCTTTACGCGCACAATCTCGCTAAGATCGAGTTGGCGCGTGCCATCGGCGATGCCGAACAGGGAGTTAAGCGCTATTTGAAAGGCAGTCAATAACTCATGGAACCGACGACGCAAACCGCTGCGGCCGCACCGCCGGATCAGCCTAAAAACGATCAGCCAAAAAACGATCAGCCCGGAAATGATCAGGCCAAAAACGATCAGGCTGAATCCCGAACCAAGCCCTTGCCCGCGACGGAACGAGACTTCCACACTCGTCCTTCGCGGACCTCCAGTCCGGGCTTCCGTATCGCAGTCGTGATTGCCGTGCTCGCGCTGCTGGTGGTGGGATTTTTTGTCTACCGCTACGTCACGAGTTACGAATCGACCGACGATGCCCAGGTAGACGGCCACATCAATTCCATCAGCACCCGCATCTCCGGCCACGTCGTGAAACTGAATATTCAGGACAACCAGTACGTCCAGGCGGGTACGGTGTTGGTAGAGATCGATCCCGCCGATTACCAGGTAGCCTTCGAGCGCGCTAAAGCCGATTTCGAAAGCGCACAGGCTGCAGCCGCGGCCGCCGGGGTTAACGTCCCTATTACAGATGTCAACACCAGCAGTCAGGTTTCGTCCTCCGATGCCGATGTAGCCAGCGCACATGCGGGAATCGCCGCCGCCAGACAACAGTTCGAAGCAGCCAAAGCCCAGCGTGACCAGGCGGAAGCCAACAACGTCAAGGCCCAGAACGATCTTGGCCGCTACAAGCAACTGGTGGACAAGCAGGAAATTTCGCAGCAGCAATACGACGAAGCCGTGGCTGCCGCCAAAGCCAATGCAGCCGCGGTGGAAGCCGCCCGCGCCAACGCCGATGCCTCCCAGTCGCAGGTAACTCAGGCCCAACAGAAGCTGGTACAAGCTGAGGCCAATTGGCGCAACGCCCAGACCGGGCCGAGGCAAATGGAAATTCAACGCTCCAAAGCCGCGTCGGCTTTGGCGGATGCTCAGCGCAAGAAAGCCGACCTTGACCAGGCGCAGTTGAATCTGCAATACACCAAAGTCGTCGCTCCGGTTGCAGGAGTGGTCAGCGATCGCACCGTCGAAGTCGGGCAGAACGTTTCTCCCGGCCAGGAGTTGATGAAGATTATTCCGCTCAATGACGTCTGGATTACTGCCAACTACAAAGAAACCCAACTGCGGGAGATGAAAGTCGGCCAGCACGTCACCATTGAAGTCGATGCCAACGGAAGAAGCTATAACGGCACGGTTAACAGCATCGCCGGCGCAAGCGGCGCACGTTTTAGCCTGCTGCCTCCAGAGAATGCAACCGGAAACTACGTGAAGGTGGTACAACGTATTCCGGTTAAGATCGTGCTCGATCCGGACCAGAACAAAGATCAATCGCTGCGCCCCGGCATGTCGGTTGATCCCAAGGTCTGGATTCGGCAATGAGTGCTGGCGCCGCGACGTTCGATAGCGCCGAGGCCTGGCGTCCCGCTGTCAACCCATGGATTATCGCGATCACCGTTACGCTCGCGACTTTCATGGAGGTGCTCGATACCTCCATCGCGAACGTCGCCCTGCCGCACATTGCGGGCGGCCTCTCCGCCGGACAGGATGAGAGTACCTGGATCCTGACTTCGTATCTCGTCTCCAACGCCATCGTGCTTCCGCTCAGCGGCTGGCTTTCTTCCATCATGGGCCGCAAGAATTTCTACATGAGCTGCGTGGCGCTTTTCACCGTGAGCTCCTTCTTGTGCGGGTTGGCGCCGAACCTGGCCACGCTCATCGTATGCCGGGTGATGCAAGGCGCTGGAGGAGGCGGGCTGCAGCCCAGCGAGCAGGCCATCCTCGCCGATACCTTTGAACCGAAAAAACGCGGCATGGCTTTCGCCGTTTACGGCATCGCAGTCGTAAGTGCACCTGCCATCGGCCCCACGCTTGGCGGTTGGATCACCGACAACTTCACCTGGCGCTGGATTTTTTTCATCAACATTCCAGTCGGAATCATTTCCATCCTGCTTACCTCGCGGCTCATTCAAGATCCGCCGTATTTGAGGCGCCGCAAGCTGAGCGAAACCAAAATCGATTACGTCGGCCTCGGTTTTGTCGGGTTGGGATTGGGGACATTGCAGGTCGTCCTCGATAAGGGCCAGCGCGACGACTGGTTCGCTTCTCACTTCATTCTGACCCTCACGCTGATCGCCACCGCATCTTTGATCTTCGTGATCTTCTGGGAGTGGACGCATAAGGACCCCATCATCGATTTGCATCTGTTCCGCGATCGCACCTTCGCCGTCTCCAACACGCTGATGTTCATGCTGGGCTTCGCTCTGCTTGGCAGCACACTATTGCTGCCGCTATTTATGCAGACTCTGCTCGGGTACACGGCGGAACGATCCGGTCTGGCGCTGATGCCGGGCGGTTTCACCATCATGCTCTTGCTGCCTTTGGTGGGATTCCTGCTTTCGCGCTATAGCCCACGCTGGCTGCTGGTTTTTGGCCTGGTCGTGCTCGCTGGGTCTTTGTTTCACATGGCTGGTTTTGATCTGGATATCGATTTCCGCACCGCGGCTATGGCTCGCGTCATTCAAGCTGCCGGAATGGCATTCCTGTTTGTTCCCATCAACACGGCGGCCTACGCATTTCTGCCTCGAGATAAAAATAACGCCGCATCCGGCTTGATGAACTTAGCGCGCAACATCGGCGGAAGTGTCGGAATTTCCCTGGTTACCACCATGCTCGACCGCCGCACCCAGGTTCATTTAAACGATTTTTCCCACAATCTCAGCGCATCCAATCCCGCCTTCCGTACGATGTTGCAAGGCGCTACGCAGGCGATGCATGCGCACGGCTCGAGCGGAGCGTTTGCGACCCAGCAGGCGTATGCTCTTGTGGCGGGTACGATGCAGCGGCAGGCTGCCATGCTGGCATATCTCGACGATTTCCGGCTTCTCGGCATATCCATCCTGGTGATGGTTCCCTTAGTATTCCTGATGAAAAAAGGCAGACCGGGCGGGATAGCGGTACACTAGAGCCGGAACAGCGAGGCGAGCCATGTTTCGTCTGATCAGCATTGAACGCGAGTATGGCTGCGGCGGCGGCCCCATTGCCGCTGAACTGGCCAATCGTCTGGGTTGGAAGCTCTGGGATCAACTCCTCACCGAAGAAATTGCCCGCATCGCCAACGTGGATTGTTCCGCTGTCAAGCGCTGCGATGAGCGCATGGATAGCCGTCTTCACCGCTTCGCCAAGGCTTTCTGGCGAGGCAGCTACGAGCGCGGCACCCGGCTGGAGAACCAGGTATTCGACGCCGACTGCATGGTCTCGACCATGGAGCAGATCGCTCCCAAAATTGCCAAGGAAGGCAATGCCGTAGTGGTGGGCCGCGGCGCGCCGTTCTTCCTGCGCGAACAGCCTGACGCTTTTCACGTTTTCCTCTACGCGCCGCGTAGCGAAAAGATACGCCGCCTGCTGGAAGATGGATCCACGGAATCGGATGCGGAAGAAATGGTCGACACCGTCGACCGAGAGCGCATCGCCTTCGTCAAACACTACTTTGATGCCGACTGGCCCACCCGCTCCCTCTACCACGTGATGATCAACACGGCGGTGGGAAACGAATCGGTCATCGAGACAATTCTCAACACCATGCACCTGGTCGAAGGCCGCCCGAAGGCGACGGACTATGAACCTGCCAAGGTCACGAGTTCTGTCTAACGGTTGGCGAGAGCATAGGGCCGAGCATGGTTGGGAAGGGCACGACTTCAGTCGTGCCGTTAGGTCTGTGAAATTGCGCCGCGCTTTAGCGCCTGAGGCAAGCTTCTTGAGTTGCGATTCCTGCGCCAGAAAACTGTTGGCGAACAGAGGGTTCTAGGAGAATTGCTATGAAAACAGTTCCGGTTGCTCTCCGAGTTTGGGCTGAGCGTGAGAAATCTGGCGATGTCACCATTAAGGTCGCTGGCCCGTTCATTTCGACGATCCGGGACACGCCTGGAGCAAGCGATACCATAAACCTTTGTACAACCATTTGAAGAAAATTCTTCTGGCGAATCACGTCTGGCCATCATCAGTTTAGTTGCGTGTCCCTCAATGGCATCATCCCGCGAGGAAAAGGAGAAGCTAAAATGAGCGACGTAATAGAGATGCACGGTCCGGGTCCATGCGAGGGAGAGCCGTGCCAGAAGAACAACGCGGCGAAGACAGAATCATCAAGAGTGCCGATGACAGAATCCGAGTGGGCGAAAAAAATTACCATAAGGGATGCGAGCTATCGCTGGAGAAGTCAGCTACGAGAGGCCGGGCCTAACACTCGGGCCCGGACAGATAGAAAAGTGCGTCCCCATTTCCATCTTCGACGCCATTTGGCTAACGGTTCGACAAAGATCAACCGCAATAGCTGGTATAGAGTCGCGTACGAGGCGCGGGATGCCGCACAGAAGGCTAATTCTGAGGGCGATCTATATTGGGACGAGGTAGAGTGTACCTCGGATCGTTGCGAACGCCGGAAGAATGCCCGTCCAAGCGGCGACGGCATAAGATACACGTGAGGCGGGTAATCCCTGACCACGCAGTCAGCCCGTCCGTCCCGGCCGCCCTGGCGCTGGACAGCAATCCTCCGCACAAACATCCTCCCGCGGTCCCAGCACTCCCAACGCCCGCCGTTCCGAACCCGGATTCATCCGCTCCAGAATCAGTTCGCGAATCATGCCGATAAATTTTGGATGCACGCCCACCGTCTTCGCCCGCGCCATCGGCAGGCCCAGAGAATCGCAGAGCTGCCGCGCTTCCACATCCAGGTCGTACAACACCTCCATGTGATCGGAGATGAAGCCGATCGGTGCGATGACAACGGCTGACGCCAGATTTTCCGCCTTCACCCGGCGCAGGTAGTCGAGAATATCCGGCTCCAACCACGGCTGCCCAGGAGCGCCGCTGCGGCTCTGGTAGACCAGAGCATCGTTACGATGACCCAGCGCTTCGGAAACCAGTCGCCGCACCTCCTCCAGTTGCCGGACATAATCACTCGTATTCGCCATGGAAATCGGAACGCTGTGCGCGGTATAGATAATCTGCACATTTCTATTTCCACCGTCCCGCGCGTCCGCTGGTATGGCTTGCAACGCGTCCTGTACGCGCTCGACAGTCGCCTCGATGAATGCAGGATGGTTAAAAAACGCCCGCAGTTTGTCCACTTCCGGCGCACCGTCCGGTTCACTCTGAGAAAACCCAACTTCACTCTGTGCCCGCGCGATGTCCTCGCGATATTGCCGGCATCCTGAATACGAGCTGTAGGCTGAAGTCACAAAGCCGAGGGCTCGCTGGATGCCGTCCTGCTTCATCTGACGCAAAGTGTCGGCGAGCAGCGGATGCCAGTTTCGATTTCCCCAATAGATGGGCAGCTTCGGCCCGTGTCGCTCCAACTCCGCTTCCAGAGCCGCAATTAGATCGCGCGTCTGCTGGTTGATCGGGCTCTTGCCATCGAAGTGGTAATAATGTTCGGCGACCGCGAGCATGCGCTCGTGCGGCACGTTGCGCCCGCGCAGCACGTTTTCGAGGAAGGGAATCACCTCTTCGCGAGATTCCGGACCGCCGAAAGAAACAACTAAGATGGCGTCGTAGCTCATGTCAGAATCGTTGCTAAACGGCAAAGCAAATGGCGAGGCCAGTAGAGTGAGTGTACCGCGAGACTTCTGGGCCCTCCAATAAGCCATAACAGCCTCGCACAGGACCGCCCCTAAGAGGGAATGGAATTATTAGCGACGAAAGAACCTGCCAGCCGTCTATTACGAAGGTGTGGCGCGACGATCAATTCAACCAGGAGCCGGTTGGGCGGTATGCCGGAGGCGCGAAGCCTGCATGTTACGCTTTCTAGGCAGACTATGAAGACGCTGAACCGGGTCTTTAAAGCATTTCAATATCGCGATTTTCGGTTGATGTGGTTTGGCGCCTGCACTTCCAGTATCGGCACCTGGATGCAAATCGTCGCTCAGGGCTGGCTGGTCTATCGACTCAGCCACTCCGCCTTTCTCCTCGCGTTCGATCAATTCCTCGGCGGTATTCCCATCTTTCTCTTCTCATTGATCGGTGGCGTGGTTGCCGACCGCCTGGAGCGTCGCAAGATTCTGCTCGGTTCCCAGTGGGTGCAAATGTTTACCGCCGGCCTGCTCACCATTCTGGTGGCGACTGGGACGGTGCATGTCTGGCATATTCTCTGTCTTTCTTTTATCTCCGGCCTGGCGCAGTCCTTCGGCGGACCGGCCTACCAGGCGCTGATCCCCACTCTCGTCGATCGGGAAGACATGCCGAACGCCATCGCATTGAATTCCATCCAGTTCAACGTGGCGGTCATGATTGGGCCGGCGCTGGCCGGGCAGGCCCTGGCAAAGCTGGGGGAGAGTTGGTGTTTCGGCCTGAACGCGCTTTCTTTTCTGGCGCCGATCACATCGTTGTTGATCATCAGCGCCCGCTTCCTGCCGGTGAAGACCACGGAAACCATGTTCAGCAGTCTGAAGCAGGGCATCCAGTTCGCGCGCAAACAAACATCAATGGAAGCTTTGATCGTGCTGGCTTTCTGCATGACCGCTCTGGCCATGCCGATGCGAACCTACATTCCTGTTTTCGTGACGGATATCTTCCACCGCGGCCCTGAAACCTACGGCAATCTGCTTTCGCTGATGGGACT
>JBAPQU010000056.1:0-1698 GCA_049280795.1 Candidatus Sulfotelmatobacter sp. | reverse complement strand
CGGCCGCAGGAAACATGTGTACTCCCGGTTGTGCATCGTGATCTTTGCGATCGCTACGTACTCGCTCTCTTCCAATGCCTTGGTGAGCAGCGCATAAGGCCGCCGTCCGGCTTCCTCGGGCAACATGTAATACGAAGACTCGAAATAGACGGGGTCGACCTCGCTCTCTTTCACAAACTCCAGGATCTCCATGGTTTTGGCGGTCTGCGGCTCGATCTTCTTGATCTCGTCTGGTTCGATGACGATGTACTCGTCCTTGCGAAACTCGTAGCCCTTCACGATGTCGTTTCGGTCAACCACCACGCCTTCGGCCTGGCAAACATACTGCTGCTTCAGGCGAGATTTGTCCGTGCGATGCAGCATGTTGAAGGAAATCCCCGAACTCCGCGCCCCAGAAAAGAGGCGCACGGGCATGGAAATGAGACCGAAGGTTAAGTGTCCAGACCAGACTGACGATGGCATATTCCCTCTCGTTCACCAGGGAAAACAGCGGTCCCCAAGTTCGGACGATATTGAAACCCCAACAAGGGCAAAGCGCCCAGAATTGGGAGTTTAGCCCAGAAACCCTCATTGGATGCACAATTCTTGCGGCGGGAGTACCGAAATCCAAAGCCGGATTGGATGTAGCTGCTTAGCGGCAAACCCCACAGGATGTGTTTGCAGATCAGGTTCTCCTTGCTTTTTCTCATATCCGTTTTTTGTCCGTTTTTGCGGGTCCCTCATGTTTATAGGCGCCTTTTTCTGCATCTCCCGCGGCGGCGCTGTCATCTTGGGTGCAGACCCCGAAAACTGGAGGAAAAATGACCGATCTGCGCTACCCCATCGGCAAGTTCGGCTATGAAGGCCCCCTTTCCGATGCTCAAAAGCAAAAATGCCTCTCCGATATTGAACAGGCTCCGATCAATCTGCGCGCGGCTGTAGAAGGGCTATCGAAATCCCAACTTGACACGCCATACCGTCCTGAGGGCTGGACTATCCGCCAGGTTGTTCATCATGTTCCCGACAGCCACCTCAATGCCTACGTTCGCTTCAAGCTGGCGCTCACCGAGGATGAGCCTACCATCAAACCTTACGCGGAAGACCGCTGGGCGCAACTTGCCGATACAAAGACGACTCCGATCGAGGTTTCGCTGGCGATGATGGATTCGCTGCACACGCGCTGGGTTCAACTTTTGCGATCGATTCAAGAAGGAGACTGGAAGCGTACTTTTCGCCATCCAGAAATGGGGGTGATGGACCTGGAAAAAACACTTGCTCTTTATTCGTGGCACAGCCGACATCACGTGGCACATATTACGAGCTTGCGCGAGCGTAGCGGATGGTGAGTGGCTCCGTCATGAAAGATGACGATCAATTCCGTTAAAGAAATGCAACGCCGCCAGGAATCGGCGGCGTTTTTGGCAGTGATTCTGTTCTTTTATTTGCCTGATATATCCACCGACGCACGAGTCGTCTCCCAATCGATGTGCATCGTGCATCCGTTCCCCGACTTCGCGTAAGAGATTTTGAAATCTTCAACTGGCGACGGCAATTTCGAAACCTTCATATCCACGCGTCCCAGTTCATCACTCTCGTATTTGTAAGGGATGCCCCATTCGCCGGTCTTCTTGTTGATGATCAGCTGCCAGGAGTCGGCGTTGGGTACGGTGAAAATCGTGTAGCTGCCGGCTGGAACCTCTTTCCCGCCCACGGTCACAT
>JBAPQU010000055.1:0-12778 GCA_049280795.1 Candidatus Sulfotelmatobacter sp. | reverse complement strand
GATTGCGGCTGACCTGCTGGGTGACGCGGGAAGCGGAGTTGGCCTGAACGGCGGTTTCGCCGGAGTTGGCTGTAATCTGCTGGCTGGCTTCAAGCAGTTGCTGGCTGGCTCCAGCGAGTTGATTGGTGTGGGTGACGACGCCGCGCAGGATTGCCTGCAGCTTGTTCATGAAGATGTTGAACAGGCTGCTGACTTCGCCCAGTTCGTCGCTTTTGGAATCGGCGTCGACCTCCAGACGCCGAGTCACATCGCCCTCGCCCTCGGCGATATCGCGAATCATCCCCGTCAACCGCTGCAGCGACTGCGAGATGGCTCGCACTAAAGCGAAGCTGCCAAGGAACATAAACAGCATGGCAACGCCTACGAACAGATAGACCACAAGCGCCCGATGCCGATTGCTGGCGTAGGACTGCGCAGCCTGCGTGTCCAGCATCTGCCCCAGTCCGTCCTGATGCTGAGAAACCGCATGCAAAAATCTTTCAAATGCCGGATTTACTTTTTCAATGACCGCCTGTCGCGATTCGACATTGTGGGCGTGCATCACAAGGTCGTCCACCTCACCGTCGGCGCGTACGAGATCATCAAAAGCCCCGGCAATACTGGCATCGCCTTCGGCCACTTGCTGGATTTTCTCCCGGGCCTGCTTTACGAGAGACTCGTTTTGGTTCATGAGCGCTTCAATGGCGTCAGGATCCCGCACCTGCACCATCTTCTGGGTGGCACCCTGGAGTCTAACGGCAAAGTCCAACAGTTCGAACGAGGCCTGGCTCTGGGAACGCGCGGTCGCCGCCATATCGCGGGACAAGGACGAAGAAACCCGCAGAAGGTATGACAATCCCGCGACTGCGCCGGCAGTGATTGCAACTGAGGCAGCAAGCGCCAAGGTGATTCTGCGCACGATGCTTAAGCTCTTCAAGATTTTCACTTCTCCTACGAATGCAAGACGCCTAGTGAAGTTTGTCGGCCCGTAATCCGAAGACAATCGATCCAATGGGCTTTCCCGCGGATAGGACTGGCAGCCCCACCTGAATTGTTTGCAAGCCCGTAGAATCGTCAAGCTTCACCGTACCAATCCAGGTTTTTCCACTCATCGGCACTTCATGTTTAGGTATACCCTTATGAGTCCAGTGCTCAGTCTTGGAATCAAAGCCCACCTTACCCCCGTCGGCTCCCGATACGAAAACTTTGATGATCACGTCATCCCGCGCACCTTTCAGAAACTCGGAGAGCGGACTCTTGCCAACGGTCCGCACGAAGGGATCGAAAATCGTGAGGCTGCGCCAGTTTTCATTGGTCATGGCTTTAGCCTCGGGGGAAAGCGGGGTTGCGTTATAAGCCTTCACGGCATCAACTATCTTCGGATCGGCGCTGAAAGCCACCAGCTGTTTGATCTCTATATTCAGTTTGGCCTGTAGTTCCGGAGGCGCCTGCGCAAACCCTGCGGTTGCCGGGGTCAAGATAAGAAGTGCTAGCGCCGTCTTCATCACAGAATTAGCTAATCTGCTCATGTTCATCCCTTTGGACTCGATTTCTCGCCGACTTGCGCATCGCGTGGCTCTGCTATGAATATCGGCACGATACGGGAAGCCATCACTGGGCCATCGAGTTCCCGGCGTAGCTTCCGGCTCCCGTCCCAAATCGGGAAAGTCGTGACCTACTGCTCGAATAGAGGCGTGGAAAAAAGACTACTGGGCGTGAGCCTCCCATTCACGATAGAATTCGGATTCGCTGTCGACCGAAATGCACAAGATCTTCAACCCATTTCGAAGCACGTCGCGGCAACTGGGACCGCTGGAGCAGCGCTTGCTCGAAGCGCTCTGGGCCAGACGCAGCGGGACCGTGCGCGAACTTGTCAAGGATGATTGCCCGGAACTGGCCTACACCACGGTGATGACCACGCTCGACCGTCTGTTCAAGAAGGGCGTTTTGACCCGGTCGGAGGAGAACAGGGCATTTCGCTACGCTCCTAAATTCAGCCGGGAGGAAATGCATCGGGAGGCTGCCGGCCAGGCCTTTCGCCAACTGCTGGATGCAAGCCCCGCCTCCAGTTTGCCACTCTCCTTCCTGGTGGAAATTCTGAGCGAGCGGGACGGGCAACTGCTCGACGATCTGCGCAGTCTGGTGGAAAGCAAACGCCGCGAACTGGGTCAACGGGACTCGGGTCAACGCGACTTGGGTCAACGCGAGTCGAAGCCGCGCAACTCGAGTCAGAAGGAGCGGGAGTAAATGTTCGCAGTGCGCGGAATTGCGGTTTCGTTTTCGATCTTCGCAATTCTCTATGGTGCCCTGTCCCTGGCGATTTTGTTGCTGTGGCGCAAACTGTGGCTATATGGGCAACAGCATTCGGCGAGGCGCTCTGCCGATCTTCTTTTCGCGCTGCGCATGCTTCCATTTGTGGTTGCTGCGGGAGTCACTCTGGCTTTGGCCGTCCCGTCGTTTCTGCTCCTCGAACCTCGCGCCGTGAATGAACCGATGGACGCCATGCCCGTGGTGTTGTGTTGCTGCGGAGTGGCTGTTCTGTTGGCAGGAACGTGGAATGCGGTCAGGGCATTGCTTCAGGCCTCTCGAACCATCGCGCAGTGGTCGAGCGAGCCGCACACCCTCGGTTCGCGCTCCATCGATCCCATCTCGGTTGGTTCCGGGGATTCACTCACCGTGCTGCGAATTTCATCCGCTGCCGCTCCGCTCACTGCGGCGGGCATTCTGCGGCCGAGCATCTGGCTGTCCAGCGCGGCCGAGCTTGTGCTGACCAAGTGCGAATTGCAGACCGCGCTGCGGCATGAAGTAGTTCATCTGCGCCGCCGCGACAATCTGAGAAAGTTGATTCTGCATTTCGTGGCATTCCCCGGAATGGCGGAAATCGAGAGCGCATGGCGCGAGTCGACGGAAATGGCCGCCGACTATGCCGCCGTTTCAAGCACCTCCGAAGCCCTGGATCTGGCTGCGGCCGTGATCAAGTTGTCGCAGCTTACTCCGCTCGCAGCGCCCGCCGAACTAACGACAGCCCTTGTTCACAGCCCGGTAGAGTCGGTGAACGCTCGCGTCGAGCGTTTGATTGCTTGGACCGAATCTCGGCAAGCCGCGCCACGATTTTCGTGGAGGTACACGCTGTGCGCGGCCGCGGCCATAGTCATGTTCGCCCTAACTTACAGCGATCTCCTCGCGAGCGTGCACGCCGCCACCGAATGGCTGGTACGCTGAACCCGGCAGCAGCCCGCTTGACCCGCAGTTGACTGGAATCAGAAATCCGGTGTAAGTTGGTCTCCCACAAAGGTCTGTCCATTCCTGTAACCCTACTCCCAGGAGACTGGCGCAATGCAAACCCACGCGAACGCTACACTACCCGCCACAACAGTTAGAAACGCCTGCGCAATCGCAATTCTAATCCTGACCTTTGCTACCCTCGGATGGGCCAGCGAAGAGGCTATTCTAAAATTTAAAGGAAACAATGGCGCCAATCCCGTGGGCAATCTGGTCATGGACTCAGCCGGAAACCTCTACGGCGTTACCAACAACGGCGGCGGCGAAGGAGGCACAAATTGTTCTCCTAATGATGGCTGCGGTACGGTCTTTAAGCTCACACTGAATTCGTCTGGTCATTGGATCGAAACCGTTCTTCATCGCTTCCGTGGCATCGAGGGGATGTGGCCCAATTCCGTGATCGTGGGTCCGGACGGCAATCTATACGGAACCACGACTGTAGGCGGCGGCCTCGGAGGTTCGAGTTGTTTGAGAAGCACCGGTTGTGGAGTTGTCTTCCAGCTGACCCCGACCTCAAGCGGACTCTGGACGGAAACCGTCTTATACCGCTTTAACGGACCGGGCGGTTCGATACCAAACTCTCTGGCCTTCGATCCATCCGGCAATCTTTATGGCACAACGAGCGCTGGTGGAGGCGGGAGCGCAAGGTGCGCCAGCGTCGAGTATACCGGCTGCGGCATTCTCTTCGAGCTCACGCCGAACCCCACCGCTCCCTGGACCCTCACGACTGTGCACGTTTTTCTGGACACACTTACCGACGCGACCGGACCTATGGGCATAATTTTCGGCCCCGGAGGAGTCATCTACGGTACCAGCGCCTCCGGCGGTTCCGCCAGCCACGGCTCGGTATTCCAATTTGTATCGGGCTCCGGTGGGTGGACTCTTAGCCTGCTCCACAGCTTTACCAACGGTCCGGGGGACGGAACATTCCCTAACGGCGGATTGATAGTCGATTCCATGGGCAATCTTTACGGCACGACTACGGAAGGTGGTTCCCATGGAGGAGGTATCGTCTTCGAAATCAGTCCGGGCTCGGGCGGCGTGTGGACAGAGAACATTCTGTACAACTTCCTCATCGGAACGGACGGTTACCCGCCTGAATCGGGATTGACGTTCGACGGAGCGGGCAATCTCTATGGCACGACGTTCTATGGTGGGGGAAGCATTAGTGCATGCGAACCCTACGGTTGCGGGACCGTGTTCAAGCTGGCCCCTTCGGGCTCCGGCGCCTGGACGGAGAGCACTGCGCTGCGATTCTTTAACACAAACGGGGAACATCCCCAAGGTGGTTTAGTGCCCGATACAGCCGGGAATCTCTACGGAACGACTGTGCAGGGCGGTAGCACGGGTATGGGACTGGTATTTAAGTTAGTGCCCTAATACGGCTACGACGTGAATTGCCAACCTCTACGGCTGGCTCGAGCGGGAATCGTATTACTTTTTACGGTTGATCCTTGAGCCAGTCTAGAACGTTACTCGCACGCCCAGCTGCGCCGCGAACGGAATGCCCACAGTTGTTCCCGGCCCGAAGAAATCTCCCAAAGCGCCCTCAGGTATTTCAAGTTGCTTCAGACTGCTGATGGGCGCGGTTTGCGAACAATCCGCGACCGTGCAAATAAGCGTGACATTCGTGATGCCTTGCGCATTGGGTTGCATTTGAGCGGCGGGAACCGGGAGTTGCGCCACATTCACTGCGAAGTTCGCACCAGGATTGTTGCGGTTGAACAGATTGAAGAACTCGATGAATGGATCGACCTGCCAGCGCTCGTTGACTTTGAAAGGCCGCGTGACGCGCAGGTCGGATTGAATGTAAGGTGTGCCGCGGAAGACGTCCAGACCTGTGTACGCTCCATTTACGTAGATGCGGTCCGTGTTGTTGGCATTCGTGATTGTGATCGGGCGTGCGCTTTCAAACTGATTGATAGTGCTTAATTCGAATCCGCCGGGAATGTGTACCGTGCCTGCAAACACGAAGCGGTGGCGAACGTCTTCGCCCGATGGTCCGTAGTCTCCTGGACCGAAAGCGTTCAGGAATCCGGGATTCGGTTGGTTTGGCTCGTTGGGGCAAACGCCATCCACATAGTCAAACAGCTCGCCTAGCAGGCATCCCCAGGTTTGTGCTTTGGAGAATGTGTAGTTCGCGACCAGGTTAAAGCGGCTCATATTGCCTTGCAGATGCAACATTAGCCCGTTATAGCTGGAACGGTTGTCAGACTCGAACACATTCACGTTCGGCACAACGTCGGTCTGATCGGTCGCATATTCTTGGGCAGGCTCTGATGTGGAAATGAGCGGAGTGAGCAGATTTGCGCTGCCGCTGTAGGGAAAGCCACGGTACCCGTGGTTGCCCTGTTCGTGCACGTAATCGGCGCTCGCCAGCCAATGCTCGTTGAAAGCGTGCTGAATGCCGCCGGTGGTATGAATGGCGTAAGGCGTCTTATAAGGAGAGCCGATCAGATTACCCGTGGCGCTTGCGCCACCGATCAGGCAGCCCGTTCCGGTGAGCGCGTAAGTGCCGGGGCCTCCCGTAAGGCTGCAGGTCCCGGTGGTGAAGTTCGAATTGTTGACGCCCTGAAATGCAGTCGCCCATCCGTTCTGCGCGAGATCGTCGTAGTAGAGGCCAAAGCCGGCACGAATCACGGTCTTCCCGCTGCTGCCCGGAGAGTAGGCGATCCCAAGGCGAGGCGCGATTTGCTTGTGATAGTCGCTCGGCACGCTGGGTACAATCGGAATCTGCAGCGCCTGCAGCGTTACATAGGCAGCGTTATCGGCCTCGTTTCGTCCCGATCCTAGAAATAATCCCCAAGTAGTCTGATAACGCAATCCGTAATTGACGGTGAGCTGGTGCGAGACGCGCCAGGAATCTTCGGCATAGAAGGCGAGACGCTGAACATTCTGCGAAAAGCTGCCGTCGCCGGCGGGAGTAAAGGTGCAACCAATATTGGTGCTTGGATCGGGCATCGGATTGCACATCGCACTGGGCGGTGTGTAATAAAACGGCAATGCAGTCGTGATGCCGCCGCAATCGGGCCCGGGCGGATTGATGTAGCAATCCGGGTTGGAGGGGTAGGTGGTGAACTGCTCCGCAGTCGCCGCGAACGCGCCACTCAGCACCGGCTCGTGAATAAAGTCGACACCGAACTTAAAAGCATGGTCACGCATCACATGGCTCAGGTCGTAGCGGAACTGATATTTGTCCTGATTGCGCAGATCGGGGAAAAGCGTGATGGGCGTAGCAAACTGATTGTCGCCGAAGGTCTCGAAGCCGGAGACCGTCAGCGCTGTGACGCTGAAAGGAAACTGGATGGCGAAGCCGAGATTCGAATTTCGTGTCTGCGTGAGATGCAGCAGGCTGGCATCAACTACCAGATTGCCCAGCCAGGTTGGGCTGAAAGTGTAGCTATTGCTGAGCGCCACGTTCCAATAATTGTTGTGTGTAATCAAGCCAGTCGATGGCAACGTGGCCTGCTGCACCAGGGCATTGTGTGTGAGGTAGCTGTCAGACGATGCGCGCAGGAACCAGGTTGACTTCGACGACTGTGCCCAGTCGAGGCGCAGAGAACCGAGATAGTCGCGAAAGGGAATCGGAACTGTCGCAGGAACGGGGATGGAAGAAATACCGGTAATCAATCCCTCGGACGCGAGTTGCGCCAGCGCATCGAATTGCGCCGTGCTGGCGGGGCTGTAAGCGATGCTAGCGTCTTCGTGTACACCTTCGAATGAAGTGAAGAACCAGACTTTATCTTTTGCTACAGGCCCACCGAAAGTTCCAACATAGTTCTGGCGGGAGAATGGCTGCTTCGGATTCGGCGCCGGATTCTCGATGGGAAAGCGTGCGTTCAGCGCCGCCTGGCGGTCATAGAAGGCGCCGCTGCCGTGCCATTCGTTGGTTCCGCGCTTGGTGGTAATGACAACCGATCCGGCCGTGGTCCAACCTGTATCGGCGTCTTCGTTCGAGGTGCGTACTGCGAATTCCTCAACGCCATCGGGCGAGAAATTTTGCAGAAAGCCGCCGATCCAGTCGTCGGAGTTTTCCGCGCCATCCACCGATAGCTCATTGTTCAAGCCGGAACTGCCGCCAGTCGAGACCGCGGTGATGCGCGCCTTCGTGGGGTCGGAAGGCTCGACCGGTTCGGTACCCGGCACGAGATAGGCAATATTGGCGAAGCTCCGCGCCGGCAGCGGCAAAGTTTCCAGGTCCTGGCTGCCGACTACGCCTCCGCGCACCGCGCTCGACGTATCGATGGTTTCGGTTGTAATCGAGGAAGAATTCCCCTGCACGTTGACGGTTTCCGAAGCCGCCGCAGGCTTCATCGTGACCGTAACATCGCGCACGGTGGCGACGGCGATCGAGACATCCGCCTGCGCCGGGGCGAATCCCTTGGCGCTGATCGTGACGCGATAGTTGCCGGGCGGAAGGTCGTCGAGACGAAACTCTCCCCGGTCTTCGCTGGCCGCCTCGCGCTGCACGGATGACCCTGATAATTGTGCGACGATTTTGGCCGAAGAGACGCGCGCCCCAGTGGCATCCTGCACCGTACCGCGCAGCGATCCACGCGGGTTTTGCGCATACAGTGCTGAAGTCTGGAAAATGATGAGAATGACGAAGAGCGTCAGGAAAAATGCGGTCTTGTGCGAATCTGTCTTCATGGGTGTGAGCGGGACGCGCGAGGTAGTCTTCGCTGGAAACTAAACAGACTAGAGTGTGGAGCCGGCAACTACCATACATCGTAGGGTGGCGCGGGCAAGCACCGCGTGGGCTTTAATCCGCACGTGTGAGGGCAGCCGCCCGGCCGCCCTGTCGAGCGAAGCTCGACTTTTGTTCGTCGGCTTTAGGGCACGCGAAGGAAAGATTCGCTGAGTGCAGATTTTTCGATGCAAGCAATCAGGATTTTGCAGCACCACCGACGCCCTCCAGATGTTCCAATGAAACCAGAGTAATAACGCCTGTGGAGGTACCCTAATGAACTCAGACTGTCCTACTCGGATGTCACCCTACGATCATGAAAAGTTCAACGAGCCCTCATCCCGTTTGACCGACGAAAAGATTTCCGATGACTCCGGCACGGAAACTAAAACGGACAGTGCTCTCGCGCCCGCCGGATTGAAGAATCCTTTCTGGACCAGAGAGCGCCGGGCAGGTTAGCGCAAAATCGGCAAGCAGAGGCACGGCTTCAGCGCGAACGGCAATGCCGACATTTCCTGAAGCGCGGGATGGAGTTGTGCGTCACGGCAGGGTTCCAGCGTGATTACGAATGGCAAGGCACCCTTGTCGAAACCCGGCTTTTGCAGCACGGCATCAATGTTGAGTTGGTGAGCCGAAAGAATCGCGGCCAGGCCCGCAATGATGCCGGGCTGGTCCTTCACGAAAAAGCGCAGATACCACGGCGTCTCAAAGTCGCAGCTTACTTTTGGCGAACTGAGTTGCAGCCCGCGCTGCGGTCGCGGTCCCGCCGAAATACTTTCCGCAACAAACATCAAGTCTGAGACCACCGCAACGGCCGTGGGGTCTCCTCCAGCACCCGCCCCCAGGAATGCCATGTCGCCACCGTATTCTCCCGAAGTCAAAACCAGATTCAGATTTCTCTGCACGCGTCCGAAGGGTGACGCTGCCGGAACCAGGCTGGGGCCAACCTCGGCAAATAAAGTCGAATCCTTCAAATCGGCGCGCGAGATTTGCCGGATGGTGCATCCCAGCTCGGCTGCGTAATCGAAATCGATCGCGTCCACCGGACGAATGGTGCGGGCACGAATGTCTTCCGGGGCAACGCGGACGTGCAGTCCAGCCAGCGCCAGGATGGAGAGTTTGGCGCGGGCATCGCCGCCGTCCAGGTCTTCGCTGGCGTCGGCTTCGGCATAGCCGCGTGCCTGCGCTTCCTCCAAAGCTTCGCTGAAGGGAATGCGAGCGGTCTCAATGCGGCTGAGAATGTAATTGCAGGTTCCGTTCAGAATGCCCGCAATGCCGTGCAGTCGGTCTCCGGAGAGCCCGGTTCGCAACGCCGGCAGAACCGGAACGCCTCCGGCCACGGACGCTCCAAACTCAAGCTGGCAGCCGTTTGCGCTCGCAAGCTCCAGTAAATCGGGCCCATGCCGGGCGATCAGTTGCTTGTTGGCCGTTACCACGGACTTGCCTGCTCCCAATGCGCCACGCACAAGGTCTTCGGAGGGATGCAGGCCACCAATCAGTTCAATGACGATGTCGGCATCAGAGTTGAGAATTGTCTGAAAATCTTCAGTCCAGATTACGTCACTCGGCACCCAAGGCTGTTTTTTTCGCTCAATATTGCGATTGCAAATGTGCGTGAGGAGCAGCACGCCATCGCTGCGTTCACACAGGATCTTGCCCACGGCACGGCCCACGGTTCCGAAGCCCACCAGCGCAACCCGGCGCGCGGGAGTGCGATCCCGTTTACGAGTGGCGGGGTTATCGTGGTGTGCCTTCTTTAACGGTGTCTTCGGCAAAGCCTGTTCTCGGGGACGAAACTCTTTTTTATCATACGTGCCCATTGTTCCTCGGCGAAGTTGAAAGCGAACGGATCCGTAGGCAAAAACGCGGAGCCAAAATACGCAGCAATAGAGGCGCCCGGTAAGCGCTGGGCGGCTTGCCCGGCAGAATCAGCATCAAAGTTGGTAATATAATGCGATCCGCCGCAACCGAGGCAAATGCCTTCCTGCGAGGAATCACAAGCGGAACCTTTGCCAAACGCGTCTCTCCATGCCGAGCGCTATGGTCCGCCACCACGCCCGGTTTATGGGAGGAGAATGGATGATTGGAAAGTTCGCGACTGCGCTGACGCTGATGATTCTGCTGGGGGCGCAAGGATTTGCCCAGGAAACACCACCCGCGCAACCCGCAGCGGTACCACCCCCAGCGCAACAACCTGCGGATCAATCCGCGCAATCGGCCGCGCAGCAACCAGCGGCGCAGCAACCGGGGGCACAACAACCCGACACCGGACAGGAGCCCGCCGAAGAAATCCCCGTTTCCCGGCGGAGAGCTAAGCCTAAGAATTATAAAAACTGGACCTTCGATGTGGGCCTCGGCGCCAATATAGACAGTGGCTCCACTCGCTCTTTTGTGCGCGAAGGCGGCGGCGTGGCCACAGCGGGCGTGGCGCGCAACGCGAATCGAATTCTGGGGCTGCGCGCCGATTTTATTTTTGCCAATTTGCCGCTGCGCGATTCCGTATTGCAAAATGCGCCGGCAACCGGGGACAACAACAACCTTTACGCCATTACTCTTGATCCCATCATCAACATTCCCGCGAGCAAGACCTGGGGCGGCTACGTCCTTGCCGGTCCCGGCTTCTATCATCGCCAGGGCAGCCTGAGTGGCGACACTACGGTTCCGGGTTCGGAGTGCAATCCGTTCTGGGTCTGGTGGGGTGCATGTGAAGGCGTCAGCATTCCGATCGGCGGCGACTTCCTCAAATCCAACGTGAACACATGGGGCTACAACCTTGGGGCGGGCGTGACGCGCAAGATGCCGAGCGGCGTCGAACTTTATTTGGAGATCCGCCTCATGCATGGAAAGAACGCCAATATCACAACCGATGTACGCCCGATCACGCTCGGCGTTCGCTGGTAGAAGAGGCTGAACTATTTCGGCCGACCGATTCATTGCGAGTTTATTCAGGATTAGTGCGATAGCTCCACAGAGTCCCGGCCCTCTGTTGCAACTGCACGAATGACGATGCGGCAACGGGCTGCGAAATCGCGGCGTTGGAGTTGGCTTCAGCCAACGCTGCCTCCACAATGTGATGCGCGGGCGCCAGCGTGCAGGCAGGATCCGTGACGGTCGGGTCGCCGGCAAGCAACAGGGCCTGACAACGGCATCCGCCAAAATCTTCCCCGCGGCGCTCGCAGCTGCGGCATGGTTCCGGCATCCATTCTTCGCCGCGGAATCGCTGGAATGAAGGCGATTCCTGCCAGATCGACTCCAGCGCCTGCTCCCGAACATTCTCGAACTCGAGTCCGGGAATGACCTCCGCGGCGTGACAGGGAAGAACTTTTCCAGCCGGATTGATGAGCATCAATCTACGGCCCCATCCCCCCATGCAGGCCTTGGGATAGCGCGCGTAGTAATCGGGCACTACTGAATCGATGCGAATGCGTCCAGCCATACGCTTCTCCGCAGCCGCGACAATCTCTACCGCTTTTTCAAGTTGCGCCCGCGTGGGCAATAGCGCAGCGCGATTCTTCAACGCCCAGCCATAATACTGGGTGTGGGCGATCTCCATGCGCTCGGGCGCAAGCTGCTCGATGAAAGCGATCATCTCATCGAGGTGGTCGATGTTCTGGCGATGGATGACAAGATTCACGGTGAACGCAATCTTGTGCCGGCGGATGATACGCGACAATTCAATCTTGTGGGCGTGCGCTTTGACTCCGGCAATCCAGTTGGCCGAATCCTCGCGCGAATCCTGAAAGCTGAGTTGGATGTGATCGAGTCCAGCTTCGACGAGCGGCTGCAGCCGAGTTTCAACCAGACCGAGGCCAGAAGTGATGAGATTGGTGTAAAGGCCTGCGGCGCGGGCTCCGGCGATGAGTTCGGTGAGATCGGGCCGGGCCAGCGGTTCGCCGCCAGTGAAGTGTGCGTGCAGCATTCCCAGCTTGCCCGATTGTTGGAAAACATCGATCCACTCTGCCGTAGAAAGCTCCGTGCTGACTGCTGCGAGCTCAAGAGGATTCGAGCAGTAGACACAATGCAGCGGACAACGGTGCGTGATCTCGGCGATGAGGGCGAGCGGGTTGGGAATCATCGGTGGCGCCAGTAAATCATGCACAACTTAGTAGTCCACAATCCGCTTATGCCGCAACTGCTCAAGGAACTGGCTGATGTCGGCGCGAATCTTTGCGGGATCCGCATCCCCGAACTGAGCCTGGAGTTCTGCAATGATTTGGGCGAAGGTGCGCTGGCCGTCGCAGCGTTCGAGCACTTGCCGTCCCGTCCCTTGCAGCTTGATCGCACCTTCGGGAAACAAGATCATGCGCTCTTCAGCGCCGGGCTTGTTCTCTGCGCCCCAGCGGCAACCGGTTGCCAGGCGAGGCTGGCTGGAATCTTCGGGAGGCGCCATGCTAGCTGCCCTCGATTCGGAACGCGCCCGGAGGCGGCCATCCCGGCTGCACGTAGGCAAAGTAGAGCGCGTCGAGTTGCGCCCAAAGAATGTCGCACTTGTCGCGCAGGGCCTGGATCGCTAACTCCTGTTCGGCTCGCGTCTTTGCGTTATCGAAGACATAGTTCACCGCGAACTGCGAATCCTCGGGCGCCTGATAAAGTCTGGCCTCAAAATAATCGAGACCTCCGGAAAGCCACGGATAGAAATGCCGCAACTTCTCGACGCGCAACGTAATCAGCTTGGTAGAAAATAATTCCGTCAGCGACGAAGCGACCGCCTCCAGTAACGACCGGCTGCGCACGATGTTCAGATATTCATTGACGGCGAAGCGAGTCGCGGGAAGAATGCATTTGCCGGCACGAACCATTTGCGGATCGAGGCCGGTCGCCTCCGCCAAT
>JBAPQU010000054.1:0-3324 GCA_049280795.1 Candidatus Sulfotelmatobacter sp. | reverse complement strand
CCTCGTCGTCAAACGATAAGTCCTGCTCGATGGCTTTCAGCGCCAGCGCCCGGTACATCGCGCCGCTCTCCAGGTTTACATAGCCGAGCTTGCGCGCCAGCCGTGACGCGATCGTGCTTTTGCCCGCTCCGGCCGGGCCGTCGATGGCGATAATCAGTTTGCGTTGGGAGTGATCGTGATCAGAATTTTCGGTCATTTCGCGACTAGATTGTACACGGAAAGCCGTGGTGGGCAGACGTTTAGGTGATGCTTAAATACAGAGGCGCTGCGATTGACGAAGACGCGGCGTACTCGATGTGTAGAACACGCCGATCGGCATCTGCCTGCGATTTTGATGAGGAGTGCACCAGCAGCGGTCTCATCGCCAGGATGCCTCCCGCAGGCACCAGACATTCGATTGGCGTCGTTTCGGCAGCAAGTTCGTGAAGGCGGTCATCATCCAACACGCCCAGAGTGTGCGTAGCGGGAAGAACCCGCAATGGTCCATTCAGAGCCGTCGAGTGATCAAGGTGAACTCGCAACGCAAGAACTTGCGACAGCGACTTCGCAGGTGCGTGCGCATATGTGACGCCCTCCTTCACAGACCAAGGCCCCCAGCCTGCAGTCTCGCGCCGCTCGCAGAGCGGCAACGCTGTGTCCTGATGCCAAACTACCAGCCAGTTGGACTTGGGCGACTTATCAAACAGAGTTGCTCGGAAGGGAAACGCCGAATCGCCAAGCACCGCTCGGGCAAGCTGAAGCATATTTGCTTGTCTTGCCAATTCCGCAACAGGACTCAACCCTAACGCATGTCGCACGCCAGCTCTGCTGCGACGCGGAGCAGCAAGTGAGATTCTATCGAGGAGCCGTTCAATTTCTTTACCTGTAAACACCTCGGGTAAGATTGCGAAGCCATTCTTTTCAATCACATCCCCGAACATCAACGTGCGTCTCTCGTTTTTGCCTTCACAAATGGGAGCGGCCTTGCACTCGCAACCACCGCTTCCTTCGCCGGCGTAATCTGCAGCATCGATCTCCCACTCACATGCACAAAGCTCAACTCTCGGGCCGCCAGCAGCGCGTTCACAGCTTCCTTCACCCGCGACCGCGCCACAAACTTTCCAAAGAAACTTTCCAGCTCCACCTGGTCCGCCGCGATCACGCAATCCAGATATTTCGACAGCAGCGCCGAGAGCGCCTGCTGCACCGACAATCCCACGCCCTCGCGCACCGCATCCGGCGCCCAACGGTAGAGCACATCCCAGAACGAGCCTTCGCCGTCTTTATAGTCCACGCGCGTGATGCGCAGCTTCGACAGCAACTCGCCCAGCGCTTTATCGAGGGCCGGTAGCGAAACGCTTCCCCCCAGCGCTTCCTGCAATTTCTGCTTTGAGATGGGACCGTCGCGCCGGATCAACTCAAACGCATCGCAAGCCAGCGGCGAATAAGGCGACCGCGGTCCCTGCTTGGGCGCTAACTTGGGATTGCGTTCGCCCACCAGCGCATAGAAATAAGGAAACACCGAAGCCGCCACCAGAAACGCATTGTTCTCCTCGAACAAATTCGCTTCGTAGGCCGACCGCTCGCGCAGCAGCCGCACCATCATCTCCGTCGCCGCCAACGCCCGCGGATCAGAGTATGCGTGCTGCCACGTCGGCAGCCGATTGTCCGAACCCACAAATGCCCCAATAAACGTGGGCACCGGCATGGTAGGCCGCATCGGATACATCAGGCAGAAACCCACGCCCTCAACAAACGCGCGCGCCTCCTCAATCGTCCGGATGGGCTTGCCATCCAGCCGCCACTTCTCGCGCCGCAGTTCGTATAAATCTTGTTCAGTCATAAAAAGCTGTCAGCTGTCAGCTTTCAGCTCTCAGTAAAAATCAAATGCACGAATCTACCTCGCGATTTGACTGATAGCTGATAGCTGACGGCTGAAAGCTAGATTCTCTTAAACGCCTTCTGAATATCCTTTACAGAATACCGCAGCACAACCGGCCTGCCATGCGGACACGACATGGGATGGTCCGTCTTCGCGAGTTCGGCGAGCAGCCACTCCATTTTATTTTGCTCCAGCGGCATGTTCACCTTGATGGCCGCGTGGCACGCAATCGACGCTGCAATGCGCCCACGAATCTTCTCCAGATTCAGCGACTGCTCCTCTCGCGAAATCTGATCCAGTAACTCATGCAGCATGCGCTCGACTGCCGCTGCATCCACGCCCGCCGGCGCAACTTTCACCGCGACGCTGCGCGCTCCGAAGGGCTCCGCCTCAAATCCGTTGTGCTGCAACTCGTCCGCAATCTCGGCAAACACCGCCTGCTGCGCTGGAGACAGCTCCAGCACGATCGGCATCAGCAACCTCTGGCTTTCGACTTTCTGCGCAGCGCGCTGCCTGAGTATGCGTTCAAACAGCACCCGCTCGTGCGCCACATGTTGATCCACGATCCACAATCCATCTTCGTTTACTGCCAGGATGAACGAATTCCGAATCTGTCCCAGCGGCCGTAGCGACGAGAGCGCCGCCAACGTCGATCCTTCCGCGCTCGCGTTTTCCGAAACATCGAGCGCCGGAGCACAAACATTGTCCGGAATCATCTCCGGCATCGCTTCGGCGAAGCGCGCTTCAAGCCCCCGCGCCACCGGAATGGCAGCATTCGCCTCCACCGCAATCCCACCTTCGAACTGAAACCTGGCTGAAACCGGCGGCGGCACCGGAGCCTGCAGCGCAAACCCCGCCCCGCCCGCAGGATCATAAAACGCCCGTCCCGGTGCACCTGAAGCAGAACCGAGATCCGAAGGCGGCTCCCACTCCCGCGCGCCCGGCGTCAATCCGGAGCTGGCGGTCGCATGAGCATGAATCTCTGTGGTGAACTGTGGCGCCGGACGCGCCTTCATCAGCGCCGCCCGCACCGTGTCGCGCACAAAATCATGCATGACGGTCGATTGCCGAAAGCGCACCTCCGTCTTCGAAGGATGCACATTCACATCCACCTCGCCCGGTGGCATTTCCAAAAACAGGAGCACCACCGGATACACCGTCGGCGGAATAATATTGCGATAAGCCTCCGTCAACCCATGCTGCACCAGCCGGTCGCGAATCAGGCGCCCGTTGACGAAAACAAAAATTGAATTGCGATTCAGCTTCTGAATCTCCGGCTTCGAAACAAACCCATGCAGCCGCATCTCGCCCGGCGTAGCGCCGGCGTCCCGCCGGCTTTCGTCCTCCTCCTCAACTTCCTGCCTTCTCCACGGCGGAGGCTGCGGCAAGCCCACGCGCTCCAGCGGCTGCACCGCAGCAACCGCAATCAACTGGTCGAGCGTCTCCTTGCCGAACACCTGATA
>JBAPQU010000053.1:0-7658 GCA_049280795.1 Candidatus Sulfotelmatobacter sp. | reverse complement strand
GCCAACTCTAAACATGCGCTGGCTTCGAAGCATCCTGAAACGACCAACTGGAGGACGACCAATGGCAGCATTAACCCCAGGCACCAAGGCACCCGACTTCGAACTGAAAGCTCTGGATGGCAAGAGTTTTGTGCTGAGCGAGGAGTTGGCTCGCGGGCCAGTCGTGCTGGCTTTTTTCAAGGCTGGATGCCCAACGTGCCAGTATACGTTTCCATTTCTGGAGAGGCTGGAGCGGGCCTATGGACACAAGGGTGTGAGAATCGTCGGGGTTTCACAGAACGATCCCAAAAAGACCGCCGACTTTGCCAAAGAATTCGGGGTGACGTTTCCAGTGCTTCTCGATAACACAGATACTTATCCCGCATCGAACGCTTACGGCCTGACGAATGTGCCCTCCATCTTCTGGATCGCGCAGGATGGTGAAATCGAACTTTCCAGCGTGGGCTGGTTGAAGGCCGATTTCACCGAGATCAATCGTAAGATGGCCGAGTCAGGGAACACGCCGCCAGTCGCAGTGTTCAAGCCAGGAGAAGACGTGCGCGACTTCCGCGCGGGTTGAGGGTCGAAGAATTGATCCCGCGGTCGCGGGACTAAATGCGGATTCATCATCGTCTCAAGAAACCACCCTCTCAATCGGCCGCCGCGGGCTGGCCTGTGCTGGCAATGTCGGATAACCCATATAAAAGAGAAAAGTCGGCTGCCACGCGGTATCACCCAAAATCTCGCTGAGCAGCCCGGCCCGTAGCGCGGGTTTCCCGTGCGCCTTCTCATGGTCGATCATTTCCACGGCCTCATTGCATGGGCGTCCGGCCAGGCCACGAGCCGTGGCCAGCAAGTGCGCCCGCTGCCAGATTCGCCCTGCGCGTAGACAATGCTCCTGGTCATACCGGTCACGAACCGCGATGATGCCAATCAGGGGCGCACTCAACATCAGCTTGGAATATCCATCTTTCGGTACTCGCGATACTACCCATCGCCGCATCCGAGAGGAAATCATCTTGAAAGCTGCAGTCGCGATTGGAGGCTGCCCGAAGGCGTCAATCGTAAGACCATCGCGATACTTCTGAACGTCGCTCCAGTCCATGCGAACCCATCGCCCGCTGCCACGTTCTACTTCTGGGTCGGAATAGAGTTCGTCGTTTGCCAGGGAGCTGATTTCCACAAGCTTCTTTCGGTCGGCTTCAGCCGTGAAGAGAAAAATCCTGGCGTCTGGTTCGTCGCCGGGCAGGTGACTCAGCGCGTCAATGAACCGGGGCGGAATCGGTTTCTCGGGAATGTAAGGCCCGCGATTCGTATGACGCCGCGGGATCGCATCGTAAAGTTCGTTCGCGTCTCGCTTGCTCGTCGCCAGATCGACGCGGGCCAGGAGCTTCGGCGCCGGCTCGGCTGGAATCGGTCCAAGCTTTCCTGGAAGTAGGTTTACGCTGGCTTGATAGCCATTCGCTGCCGCGGCCAACATCAGGTTCTCGAGAGCGCAGCCCATCCCGATGTGCTCCTCTCGCAGATAAGGGTCGAGCGCCCCAACATTCCTCTGGGGATCGATGTACAACTCGATCGATGAATTGGTTACCTTGAAGAGCCAGGGTTGTGTGTTGTGTGGGCTCGCGGCAAGAATTGCGGCTCGCACCAGCGCGAGGGCTCCCGGGTCCGAATCCTTGCGCCAATCTTTCCAGGGTTCGTAAGCAGGCCCTTCGCCGACGCTGAAGATGCCCTCGTCATACGCGCGCCAGACTCCACCGCCTGCAACCAAAACGGCAACAACTCCCGCGCCTTTCAGGAATGATCTTCTTTTCATGATCTTCGTTTCATAATCTTCGTTTCATAATCAGCTCCACTCGGGCCTGTACCTGCAAAGTCGCGAGAGTGCGTGACCTCCCGTGCAGTTTAGCAACATGCAGTCCTCTATAACAGAAACCCGTCCGTACATTACAATTCCCTTAGTCTTAACAATCATTCTTTTTCTAAGCAATGTCCGCGCCCTTCGTCGGGGGAGAAGACTGACTTATGCAAGCAAGCGTAAGGAGAAGTGTCCTTGTCGGGGTGGTCGCTACCCTGAGCCTTCTGGTGTGGGCCGAAGGAGGAGCAACTCCCATCCCGCCAGCCGCAGCACGCGAGCCCATCTCTGTTCGGCTGCCCGGCGAAGCGTTTGCTGCCATGCAGACCATCAATCCTGAACACATTCGCTGGCATGTGCGCTTTCTCGCGCACGATCTTCTGGAAGGCCGCGGCACCGGCCAGCGCGGCGGCGACATCGCCGCTGAATACATCGCTACGCAGTTTGCCGAATATGGATTGAAGCCTGCCGGCGATAACGGTTCGTACCTGCAAAAGGTCCCGCTCGTGGGAATCACGACAGCGGCAGAGACGCAATTCTCATTGGCGCCGAAGCAAGGCCCGGCAATGAATCTGAAGCCGCTCGATGACTATGTTGCCTACGATCAGACTCAACAGGCGCAGTCTGATGTCGACGCGGAGATCGTCTATGTGGGCTATGGCATCGAGGCTCCCGAATATAACTGGGACGACTACAAAGGCGTGGACGTGCGCGGCAAAGTCCTGCTGATGTTGGTGAACGAGCCGCCCTCCGACGATCCCAAGTTTTTCAAAGGCAAGGCGCTTACCTACTATGGCCGCTGGACTTACAAATACGAAGAAGCCGCGCGCAAGGGTGCGGTGGGTGTGATTCTCATTCACCGGGAAGACATGGCGAGTTATCCGTGGGAAGTGGTGCGGAACTCGAATTCGGGCGAAAAATCGTATTTGAAGCTGGAAGGTCCAGCGCTGAAAGTTGCATCGTGGGTGCAGTTGGATGTGGCGAAAAAGCTAGCAGCGGCATCCGGCATGGATTTGGACAAAATGATGGCGGATGCGCGCACGCGCGAATTTCATCCGGTAAATCTCAACGCAAAACTGAAGGCACACATGGTCAGCAATGTGCGCCACTTCGAATCGAATAACGTGGTGGCAATTCTGCCCGGCTCTGACCGCAAGCTGAAAGACGAAGCGATTCTCTACACCGCGCACTATGACCACCTCGGAATTCGCCCCGATATGCCGGGCGATAATATTTATAACGGCGCCGTCGACAATGCCACGGGCTGCGGCGTCCTACTGGAGTTAGCGCGCGCGTTCAGTGTCGCCAAAGACCGGCCAGCGCGCTCGATTCTTTTCGCTGCGGTTACCGCGGAGGAGCAGGGACTGCTGGGCTCGGAGTATCTGGGCAAGCACCCACCCATTCCGGCGGGGAAGATTGCACTGGATCTTAATTACGACGCTCTCGCGCCGATAGGAGCCCCGGAAGAAGTAGAAGTTTCAGGCGCCGAGCGGACAACTTTTTATCAGTGGGTGCAGGCCATGGCAAAAGAATTCCGGCTGGCCATTCGTCCTGACGCGCGCCCCGAGGCGGGACACTACTACCGCTCCGATCATTTCAGCCTGGCCCGCGTGGGTATTCCATCGTTCTCCATCAGCGAAGGAATGAAATATAAAGGCCACGACGAGGCGTGGGGACTGGCACAGGACAAGGAATATACGGAGAAGCATTATCACCAGCCGAGCGATGAATATCATCCCGAGATGGATTTTACCGGCGACGCGGCTATGGCGCGCTTTGGCTTCGCCTTAGGTTGGGAAGCGGCAAGCTTCTCGCGGCTCATCGGCTGGCAGAAGGGCGACGAGTTCGAGGCGGCGCGAATCAAGAGCCAATAAATGCGCCGATGGCTTTGCGGCGACTCATGCAAATCGGTAAGCTGCTCGAATGTCGACTCCTTCCAGCGATTCCGAAACAATACCCGTCCTCGAAACGGAACGGCTTAAACTCCGCGCCCATCGCCTCGACGACTTTGCCTACTGCGCCGCAATGTGGGCGGACCCCGAAGTAACTCGATACATCGGCGGTAAGCTGCTAACGGAAGAAGAGTCCTGGACGAAGTTTCTGCGTTACGCCGGCCATTGGGCAGTGCTCGGCTTCGGGTATTGGCTGGTAGAGGAAAAAACCACGGGTACTCCCGTAGGTGAGATTGGCTTCGCCGATTACAAGCGAGACGTGGAGCCGTCGCTGAAGGGCATACCGGAGATCGGCTGGGTCCTGGCGTCGCAAGCGCACGGCAAGGGCTATGCCACCGAAGCCGTACGCGCGGTCGTGGCCTGGGGTGATGCGCACTTCTCATCGGCACGCACTGCCTGCATTATTGCCCCTGAGAATGCTGCGTCCATTCGGGTCGCAGTGAAGTGCGGATATCGGGAATTCAAGACCACGTCGTATAAGGGAAAGCAGACGTTGATGTTTGTTCGCGAGCCGCAAATTTCTGCACCGCCCCGCACATAACTAGCGTAACTTTAGCCGCCTCGCCAGCCGTGCTAGCCTCGGTATGTACACGTGTAATCAGCAACTTCCAACAGCATAAGACATCGCGAATGCCTCGATTTCCCATCTTCCGTCTGGGTAAGGAGCCAGAAAAACTGGCTTTGCCAGAGCTGGTTGCGGCGGTGCCGTCAATCGCGCTCGAAGGCCTGGCCGTCGGCGTCGATAACCTGCGGCACGACGTTGCATTAAGCTCTCGCTTCGTAGATGCGGCGCGGGCGCAGATCATGCGGTTGATTGTGCGCAACGGCGAGTTGGAAGGCCTGCTTGCGGCCGAAGCTGCGCCGAAAGCGCAGGGGCCGTCGTGGTTAAGAAACGCTGCTGCCGGAACAACCGCGGGCGCTGCGCGTCCGCCGATCCGCAATGCCGCCGATCCCTCCGAGTGGAAGCCGCTGCTGACCGAACTGCATCTCGCCGCGCTGAATCGCGCCAAGAAAGAAGAAAAAATTTCCGTCGACCTGCTGGCGCGGCTGGCTATCACCAAGTTCCTTCGCATTGAAATGAATCAGCAGTTCGCGCAGGTTTTAGAACGTTGCCGCGTTCTGCTCAAGAGTTACGAAGGCATACGGCAAGGTAAGGCCGTCGAGTACCGCGAGCGCGTCGCCAGCTTCCAGGTGCGCAAGAAAATCATTTTGCGTAAGACCGGACAGGAACTCTTCCAGACTCTGCGCGACATCGAGAAAGAAACCCTGGCCCGCACTCGCCGTTCGTTTTTCGGTGAGACCAGCAATGGGCTGAGTAGCTACACCCTGTTTGTAAATCGCCTGGCGTTTTCCGAGGACGGACGCGACGATTATCTCTGCGCCGAACACTACGTCATGCTCGGTAACTGGGATCGCGATAACGACCGTTATCCCCGCCTGCAGGATGTAGTGTGGACTTTCATCCGCTCCCTCTATGGCGACGAAACGACCAGCGAGACCATCGATTCCTGGCTGTGCGCTTCGGAAAATGCCCGCGCTCTGGTCGGCACGGGAACGCCCGATGAATCCACACCTGAAGGATTAGCCCAGCAAGACCGCCTCGCCAAGTGGGTACGCCTGCTCGAAGACGAGCAGATCATGGAGTGCGTGATCGCCTCATACAACACTGTGCCTCTGCTCGCCGAATATGCGCCGCGAATCAATCCGCAACAGTTGAAGAACGCTCTGATCTCGCGTCCCGAATGCGACCGCGTGGAACGCATGATCCAGGAGCACGGCAAGCTCTCGCCGGCAAGCTTATATGCCGCGGTAGCCAAGGTTGCCGGTTGCCGGGGCGCGGAACGCGCCAAGGTCGCAGCCCGCTTCCTGCAGGATTTTTCTCACTATCACCGCGATCTCCGCCGACTGGAGACGCTCAACGCGGCGCTCGACTCGGTTAACCTGGTAGCCACGGAGAAGCTGCTCGAGCTCTCCCGCATGAACGGCACGCTCTACGAATTCCTTCTGTCCGATGAACAACAGCAGCCCGAGGAAGTGCGCGTCCTGCGGCACGTGGTTTTGAAAGCCGACGTGCGCGACTCCACCCGGCTCACGCGTACGCTGATGGAAAAGGGACTCAATCCAGCGTCCTACTTCAGCCTTAACTTTTATGACCCAGTCAACAAGTTGCTCAGCAAGTACGGCGCGCAAAAAGTTTTTCTCGAAGGCGACGCCATCATCCTCGCCATTCTTGAGCGCGAAGGCGAGCCTGAACTGGCCGTAAGCCGCGCCTGCGTTCTCGCCCGCGAAATCATCGAAATCGTACGCGGCTACAACGAACTGATGCAGCGTTCAGGGATGCCAGGGCTGGAGTTAGGCATCGGCATCACGCTGCAGGAAGCCGCTCCTCTTTATCTGATGGATGGCGAACATCAGATCATGATTTCCGAAGCGCTGAACGAAAGCGACCGCCTTTCTTCCTGCAACAAGCGTGCCCGCAAGGTAATGGAATCGCAAGCCGGTCCGTTCCACGTATATGTATTCCAGGCGGAGGCAAACCCGAACGCGGATCAAGCGGCAAATCCCGAAGACTCCGTCCTCAGCTACAACCTGGGCGGCATTCGCATGAATCAAGCTGCGTTCCGAAAGCTGGAACAGGAAATCTCCCTGGTGCCGTTAGCCGTAAAACTGCCGCCGGCGATGGCATCGGATAAAGGTGAATATCGCCTCTCCATCGCTACCGTTCCAGTCGACCGCGATATCTTCCGCAAAATCGTTGTCCGCGAGAGCCGCATCCCGCGCATCAACGCCGAAGATTTCTCCGTCAAAGACTGGACCGACCGCACCTACTACGAAGTCTGCACCGACCCCGCCATCTACGCCGCGCTCGAAAAGAAGAAAACCGCCAAAGCCTGAGCCCTTGACATAAGTTAAGCGAACAAATGGCGAAATATGTTACGATGCCGTCTACCGGACGGCACGCGTGAGCCCTCTCAAAGCCCCCACTCTTCCGCAGCTTCGCCGCTACGCGATTGCGCGCAGCCTTTTCAAACCCACTACCCTGCCAAGGGCCATTGCGCGCCTGGGCTTTGTCCAGGCCGACCCGATGCGGGCGCCCGCTCGCGCCCAGGATTTGATCCTGGCGCAGCGCGTTAACAACTATCGGGCCGGCGACCTGGAGCGCGACTACCCGCGCCTGGCGATCGAAGAGGCCTTCTTCATCAACTACGGTTTCCTGCCGCGCGAGACTCTGGCCTTGTTGCATCCGCGTGGGGCTCCGTGCACCTGGCGCGCCTGGGACGCCAGGATGCAGGCGCGCGCCCAAGAGGTGCTGGCCTTCGTGCGTCAGCATGGTCACACCTACCCCAAGGACGTGCAGGCGCATTTCGACCATGGCCGCATCAAGCGCTGGGGCGGCAATCTGAATGTCAGTGTGCATCTGCTTGAGGGTCTGCACTATCGCGGGTTGCTTCGTGTGGTGCGACGCGAAGCCGGCACCCGCGTCTACCAGGCGGTCGAGTGCCCGCGGCAGGACGACAGCTCCACCGAAAACAATAACGACGATGCTCGGCGCGCGCGCGCCGGCCAGTTGCTGGACATGGTGGTGCATCTCTACGCGCCGCTGCCTGCGGTTAGCTTTGGCTATCTGTGCAGACTGCTGCGCGATGGAGTGCCACATCTGGCCGCCGAGCTGCGGCAGGTCCAGGAGCACGCCAAATCCCGCTATGCCCATGCTGAAGTTGACGGCCTGGCGTGGTTCTGGCCGCAGGGCGAGAAACCAGCGTCCGCCCGGCATCAAGTCGATGACAAACTGCGCTTCCTCGCGCCCTTCGACCCCGTGGTCTGGGACCGGCGGCGCTTCCAGTTGTTCTGGGGCTGGGAATACAAGCTGG
>JBAPQU010000052.1:0-12078 GCA_049280795.1 Candidatus Sulfotelmatobacter sp. | reverse complement strand
ACGGAGAACGGATTACCGGAGCCATCATCCTGATCGGGAGCAAAGACGCCGGCCTGCAGCAGACCCAGTTGCATGGTATCGCGCGCGGCCAGCGGCAGCTCCTGAATCCTAGCAGTGGTTTCCACTTTGCCCAGGGTTGCGCTCACGGTATCGACCTGGGTCACGTCTCCCGTGACCTCCACGACCTGGCTGGCGGTGCCGATTTGCAGGAGGACATCCAAGCGGGCGTTTTGGTTGATCTCGAGCGTGATGCCTTTGCGAACATATTTTTCGAAGCCGGCGTGCTCAACCGTCACTTCATAGGCTCCGATGGGGACAAGATTGAATACGTAGTCGCCATCTTTGCCGGTTGTGATGGTGCGCGAGGCGTTGGTCTGGGCATCTCTTAGCGTGATTTTAGCGCCCACGACAACTGCGTCGCTAGCGTCTTTGACGACACCGGTCAGCACGGCCGTGGCTTGCTGGGCGACTGCGAACTCGCCGCTTGCGAGGGCTATACAAAGACAGAACACCAGACGACAGAACACGGTGGAGAAACATTGAGGTAGTGATGTCGTTATGTCTGCCCGTAAGATTGGCCGAGCCTGTGCCGTTGGCCTGGAGGGAAAATCGCCGGGGATAGAGGATGCGATCTTAGCTGCACGCATGGGGAAAGGCTCCTTACACACGAAGCTATGAAAACAATTGTGTCTCGGGATCACGAGCGGAATTGAATCCCAAGTATCGTTGGAGCGCTATTGTGCAACTGAGGGGCCACAATGTGCAAGCTGAATATGCAACGGTTGTGGCCATCTGAAACGATTGAATACGGCTTTTCACATAGGGCGTTCCACATTTGGGAGCCTATTCATGCGGGTTTTCGATGGGTACGATGCGAAATAGCGCTGCTGCGAGAATTATGACCACGGGATAGCATTCGAGCGTGTAGCGCGGTTCGGGGTTTTCGAGAGTGCCGAGGAAGAGCGAGCGCAGCGACACGAATAGGAGCAGAAGTCCGATGCCGGAAAGTGCGCGAGCGCGCAGGAGTCCGGCGCCTGCGGCTGCTACGTAGGCCAGATTCACCAGACCGAAGATGATACTCACGACGAGCCAGGAGCGTTCGTCGTTGAATTGCCACCAGCGCGGATCGGAGGGTAGGAGTTCGGTTCGGGGACGCAGCCACATGTCGGCGATGCGCATGACCGGGAGCCAAACGTAGTAGCGCAAGGGTGCAGCGTGAATGCGCGTGGCAGCGAGCGCGGCAAACCGTGCATCGAGTTCGGGAGTTACGTCGTTATCACGGTTGTACTCGGCGAAGAGCTGAGTTGTTTGTTGGCGTTGCTCGTCTGAATCGAAGGCGCGATGCGGCAGGCGCGTGACATCGATGGCGGTGCCGGGTACGTTCCAGTAAATTTCCTCGACGGAGGTGTAGTCTGCGATCCAGGTTTTGGTCCAGCGATTGAAGCCGGGCATTGCCGGTTCATCGGCATCGTTGGCGTAGCGAGGGGCGAGCGGCTCAAAGCGGTGCAGGGTGTACAGGTTGCGCAGAGTCCACGGGACCAGGGGTGCGAGCGCGCTGAGGGCGAGAATGATTCCTGCGCGGAGAATGGGAAATAATAGGGGCTTCGTATCGCTTGGTCTTTTTTCCCCAACGATGCGCCGCAGGAAAAGCAGCAGCAAGTAAGCGCCGATGGCGGCGAGCAGGATTCCGCCATCCGGGCGCAACAGGATGCAGGCTCCGATGGAGAGGCCACATCCGAGCCAAGCGGCGAACTCGGGCTTAGCTCTTGAAGCAGTTTCGCGAATCGTTGCTAATCCGCGTACGGCGAAATCGAGCGCCAATGCCGTGAAGAAAATCTCCAGCGTCTCGGTTAGGGCCGCGGCCGCGTAGTTGGCCAGGAAAGGACACAGAGCCGCGAGTACGAACGCCGCTTTCGCTGCGCGCTCAGAAAGCAGGCGCCGCGCAAGATCCGCAATGAGGAAACATGTGCCCAGGTCGAAGACAACTTGGATCAGCAGGACCGCTCGGAAATTGCCCCAGCCGAAGATGGCGAAAACCGCAGCCAGAAATGCCGGGTAGCCGGGCAAACGAGAGAGAGTGGGAACGACGTGGCCCGAATCGGTGATGCCGTAAACGCCGTACTGCAGCCAGTTCATGGCGACATCGGCATAGAGCCGCGAATCGTCCACGATGCCGGGAAAGTGCAGCGCGAAGAGCAGCCGGAGCGCTACCGCGAGTAGGCCGGCTGCAAGAAAGAATCGAGCGTCCTTACGCAGCAGTTGCAGCACGCTGAGACTATAGCGCGTTTGAAGTCAACTGCGGATTGAGAAAGCAGTTGGGCTTACGCGCTGGACCGGTTGAGCGGGAGATCCTTCGCTACGCCTGAAAAACGGCTACGCTCAGGATGACAACGTCATCTGGTAGTTGAAACTACACTCCCAATTCTGTCCTGCCGAGAATTGACCGTGTGCTGCATGCGGCATACGATAAACGCTTAGCCTTTCATGCCTGAACCTGTCTTCTACGATCCGCAACGTGCGCGCTGGAAGCGACTGAGACGTTTCGTCGACGTTGCGGTCGTAGCCCTCTCAGCGCTGGTCATTTTCTTTGTGTTCACTGCGCTGCGGGATGAGCACCTACCCGAATTGCTGTTCTCGCCGCAGAAGCGTGCCTTCAAGGCGCTGAAGGAGAATGAAAGGGAAAAGGCGCGCGATCGGCTGAAGAAGGCTGCCGTGCGCTCACATCGCAAGTCTAAGCTGCCTGCATCCGAGGTGAAACTAAACCAGGAGGAAGGGATTCGCGCGGCATTCTATGTTCCGTGGGATGCCGCAAGCTTCTCATCCCTGCGCGATTTCGCGCGGCAAATCGATCTGCTTTATCCCGACTGGCTGCACGTGCTTACTCCCGATGGACGGCTGCAAGGAGTAGATGACCAGACCAACAAGTTTTTTGACGTGGTGCAAAACGATCACGTGCGTTCCGTCGATGACCGCGTGATGCCATTTTTGAAGGCGGAAGACAACAGTATGGAAGTCTTCCCCATGGTGAATAACTTTGACGGCGCGAATTGGATGGGAGACATCACGGGATTCTTAAACGACCCGGCGGCCCGCGCTCTTTTTCGCAAGCAAGTCGGGATTTTTCTTTCCTCGGACCATTTCGGCGGCCTGATGGTGGATTTTGAAGCATTTCCGGATTCTGGGCTGCCGGGTTATGTTGCGCTGTTGAACGAGCTTTCATCCGATTTGCACACGCGCGGGATGAAGCTGTATGTAAGCGTTCCCCCGCGCAGCAAGGGATTTGATTATGCCGCCGTTGCCGCGCCCACGGATGGCGTGGTGATCATGAATTACGACGAGCACTATCCTGGGGCGGCGGGTGGGCCGGTCGCTTCGCAGGATTGGTTCGTGGACAATCTCAAATCCGCGGTAAAGGTTATTCCGAAAGAAAAGATCATCTGCGCCATCGCCAACTATGGTTACGATTGGGTGCTCAAACCCAAGAATGGCAAACTGCCTCCGGATGCGCATGACAGTACCGTGACCGTGCAGGAGGCGTGGTTGGCGGCGCGCGATTCCGATGAAGATGTAAATTTCGACGATGATGCGCTGAATCCGCATTTCAGTTATCTGGATGAGCGCAGCATCCGCCATGACATCTGGTTTCTGGATGCAGTTACGGCACTGAATCATATGCGGGCGGCGCAAGAACTGGGCATACAGACTTTTGCTTTGTGGCGGCTGGGAGGCGAGGACCGGTCGTTGTGGAAGGTGTGGGATATTCCGGGCGAGGCGACCGCAACCGACAAACTGCGCGATGTGCCTCCGGGCCAGGATGTGGATATGGAGGGCCAGGGCGAAATCCTGCGCATTGAACAGCGGCCAACACATGGCACGCGCGACCTCACTATCGACGCGAATACAAAGATAATTACCGACGAGAATTTCCAGAATTTGCCGGAACCTTACCGCGTGGGGCGTTACGGGTACAGTTCGAACAAGGTGGCTTTGACCTTTGACGACGGCCCGGATCCGGACTGGACGCCGAAGATTCTTGACGTGCTCAAGCGGGAGAATGCTCCGGCTACATTTTTTTTGATCGGCATTCAGACTGATAAATTCTCGGGCGTGGCGAAACGCATTTATAACGAAGGGCACACCATCGGCAATCACACGTTTACGCATCCTGACGTGAGCAATATTTCTTCGACGTACATGAAGGTGGAGTTGAACCTCACGGAGCGGCTCTTCGCCAGCCTGATGGGCGTGCGAGCGACGCTGCTGCGGCCGCCTTATGCGATTGACGAGGAACCGGATACCGCCGATCAGGTGCGACCACTGGCGTTCGCGCAGGATATGGGTTATATCACGGTGGGCAATCGGATTGATCCCAACGATTGGAGCGACAAGCCGCGGCGGCACACTGCCGAGGAGATTTCAAGCTACGTTCTGGCGCACTTGCCGCCGTGCGGCGCCAATGACCTGCGCTGCGGCAACATCGTACTTCTGCATGACGGCGGCGGGAACCGGGCGGAGACGGTGCGGGCGCTGCCGATGATTATCGAAGGCATTCGGGCGCGCGGACTCGAGATTGCTCCGGTTTACGATTTGTTTGGCAAGACCAGAGCAGAGGTGATGGCTCCGCTGACGACCGGGGAACGCTGGGCTGCACGCCTTGACGGGCTGGGCTTCTGGCTGTTCGACGCCGGGATTATCGGGATCACATGGATTTTTTTCGTCGGCGACTTGCTCATGACCGGGCGTCTGGTATTTATTGGCGCGGCGGCTATTTACGACCGTCTGCAGGAGAAGATTTTTGGCAAGCCGGCGGAGGTCGCATCGTACCGGCCGAAGGTCGCGGTACTCATTCCCGCTTACAACGAAGAAAAAGTGATTGAGCGAACGGTGCGCGCCGCGCTCAACTCCGATTACCGCAACCTGCGCGTGATTGTGATCGATGACGGGTCTAAGGACCGCACGCTGGAAGTGGCGCGGGCTTGCTTCGCTCGAGAGGAAGCAGCGGGACGAGTTTTGATTCTTACGAAGCACAACGCGGGCAAGGCGGAGGCTTTGAATTACGGAATCGAGCATATTCAAGACGCCGAACTTTTTGTTGGCATCGATGCCGACACGATCATTGCGAGCGATGCGATCTCCCGTCTGGTGCCGCACTTTATCAATCCTCAGATGGGCGCTATCGCGGGCAATGCCAAGGTTGGGAACCGCGTGAATCTGTGGACGCGCTGGCAGGCTCTGGAATACATCACCAGCCAAAATTTCGAGCGGCGCGCGCTGGATGTTTTGGGCGCAGTCAGCGTGGTCCCGGGCGCGATTGGCGCGTGGCGCGTTTCCGCAGTGCGCGAGGCCGGCGGCTACCACCTTGATACTGTGGCCGAAGACGCTGACCTGACCATGGCTCTTTTACGCCGCGGCTACCGCGTGGAATATGAAGATATGGCGCTGGCCTATACCGAGGCGCCGACCACCGCGAATGGGCTGATGCGCCAGCGTTTTCGCTGGTCGTTTGGAATTCTGCAGGCCGTTTACAAGCACAGTGGAGTGTTCGCGCGAAAGGGAGCGCTGGGGTTTGTGGCGCTGCCGAACATTGTGATCTTCCAGATTCTGCTGCCGCTGGTGTCACCGCTGATCGATATCATGTTCGCCTTCGGGGCGATGTGGTATTTCATCCAGAAGTATTTCCATCCGGACTCCACGGACCCCGCCAGCTTCCACAAACTGGTGGCATTTTTCTTTGTGTTTTTGGTGGTGGATTTTCTGGCGTCGGCACTGGCGTTTGCGCTGGAGCGGCGGCGTCCTGATGACAAAGAAGACGTGTGGCTATTGAGCCAGGTGTGGTTGCAACGTTTTGCCTATCGCCAGTTATTTTCAGTGGTGTTGTTTAAGACGCTGAAACGCGCGCTGGAAGGCCGTAGGTTTGCCTGGGATAAGTTGGAGCGCACGGCGGCGGTGAAGTATGTGCCGTCGGAGAGTCGGGATTCAGTGAATGTGCCGTAGGTGGAAGTCAGATTAATGCCCGCTCTCTTTGATCGCTGACGATGCGGCATTGCCAATCTTCTTGCATAGCGCCGCCGATTCTTCTGGGCACCGATTGCGCGCGTTGCGGCCGATACTTTTCAGAGCTTCGACGGATACAGTTGCATCAATGTGGCGGACAACGAATTGTTGAAATTGCGGTTTAGTCCTAACTGTTGGGTTTAGTCGCCAAAAACCAGTCCAGTTGTTTGCCAGGAACTTCGTGACCGAATCACTAACTCCTTCCGCGATGCCGCCATCATCGCACGGAAGATACTCATTATAAAAATTGACGACCGCTCCCCAGCCGTCAAGCTTGTCTACCGCGTCGAAGGCGCGCTTTGAGTCCTCTATTGTGCATGGGGAAGTCTTAACGTGCTGCGCGAGGACAGCGGGCGCGAAAAATTGCACCGCGATCGCCAGAAAAATAGGAACGGTACGCACAAACTCGCCTCCTAGCGGAACAGCAGCGGTGCGAACTCTGACAAGTTTCTTCGCCATACCATCCAGGTGTGCATGCCGGGGGTTTCGATTTCGGTGATCTTCACTCCCTTGGTCTTCAGCCATCCACGCAGATTGCGGTTGATCGTGATCAAATGATCCTCGGTGCCGCAGGCGATCCATAAGAGACGAAGTTGCTGATTGGCTTTGGCGTCGAGAGCGGGAAAATCTTTTTGAAAATCTTCCGGAATGCCGCCTGAACTGAAAGCGCCGACCCAGGAAAACTTATCGAGATTGTTCAGGCCGGTGAGCAGAGATTCCGAGCCACCCATCGATAACCCGGCAATCGCCCGCGCATTGCGATCTTTCGTGATGCGATATTCGTTCTCGACTTGCGGCATTACCTCGGTGAGCAGCGCTTCGCGAAATTTTTCGAAGTTGCGTGCGCGCAGTTCGTCGTGCCCCCACGCATTCCATCCCAGGTGTACGAATTCCATCGTGCCGTAGCCGAGTGGCATCACGACGATCATCGGCTTCGCTTTGCCCTGAGCAATGAGATTGTCGAGGATTACGTTGGCGTGGCCGACTGCTGTCCATCCACTGGCATCGTCGCTAAAGCCGTGCAGTAAATAGAGAACCGGATACGTCTTCTTCTTTGCCACTGGATCGTAGCCCGCGGGCGTGTAGACATAATAGTCGCGGTCATCGCCGGCGACGGCGGACTTGTAGAAATGATGATGGATTTCGCCGTGGGGAACGTCGTTCAGTTCCCACGGCAAAGACAATGGCCCGGGCACGTGCACCGCGCTGTCTGGAGTCAGCAAATTCGGAACCAGCATGGGATTCGAGGGATCGAGCGAACGCACACCATCCACGAGGATCGAGTAACCGTAGTAGTCCGGATTGAGCGGCGCGGTGGTGACGCTCCAGACACCTTGCTCGTCCTTCTGCATCGCAATAGGTTCCGCGCCTTCTCGTTCGAGCTTCACGTCCAGGGAGTTCGGAGCGCGGAAACGGAAGGTCACGCTGCCATCGGCGTGCACCTCGGGAGAGGTCAGCGGCGTCGGGTGTTGCGGAGGCTGCGACGATTTGTCCTGCGCCTGCGCGCTCACTCCAAGCAGCGTGAAGGCGCAGATGCCCGAATATAAAACAAATGAGATTGATCGCATGGACCTATCCTCGATAGGAGTTGAGTGTAACGCAAGGGCACGATGTATTTCTGAAATGTGCGCGAACAGCAGGCAACGACTAAGTGTGGTTCTTGCCTTGAGCCACTTCCAACCGAGTCTCTGCCTTGGCTAGCGCATTCAGGGAGCGCTCGACATCGACATCGGTGTCTCCGCTGGTCAGGCGCTCCTCGGCGCGGTCTTTGGCTTTGCGGGCGCGCTCCACGTTGATTTCCGATGGACGCTCGGCGGTCTCAGCCAGAATCGTAACCTTATTGGGCAGCACTTCGGCGAATCCCCAGGCTACGGCGAGTTTTTGTTCTTCCGCGCCTGCACGGTAGGTGATTTCGCCGACTGCGAGTTCGGTGATGAGCGGAGCGTGGCCCGGCAGGACGCCCAGATACCCGTTCTTGCCGGGAATCTGAATTTCCTCGGCCGCCGTATCGACTACTTTTTTTTCCGGCGTAACGATCTCGAGTTGGAAAGTATCGGACATAAAAATCGGCTTCGGGCTTCGGCTATCAGGCTTCGGCAAAACCTAGTGGCTTCCCGTTCCCGCTGAAGCTCGGAAGCGGAAGCCCGAAGCCCGTTCTTACGCTGCCGTCTTCATCTTCTCGGCGGCTTCGAGCACTTCTTCGATTGGGCCTTTCATGTAAAACGCCTGCTCAGGGATGTCGTCGTACTTGCCTTCGACGATGGCTTTGAAGCCTTTCACCGTGTCGGCAATTTTTACGTAGCGTCCTGCCGCGCCGGTGAATTGCTCGGCTACATGGAAGGGCTGCGAGAGGAAGCGTTGAATCTTACGCGCGCGCGCGACGGTCAGCTTCTGATCTTCGCTGAGTTCGTCGATGCCGAGAATAGCGATGATGTCCTGCAGATCTTTGTAGGTCTGCAGAGTTTTCTTTACCGACTGCGCGACGTCGTAGTGCTCCTGGCCGACGATGCGTGCGTCGAGAATGCGGGACGTGGAAGCCAGCGGATCGACCGCGGGATAAATTCCGATCTCGGTTAAGGCGCGAGAAAGCACGGTGGTCGCGTCGAGGTGAGCGAAGGTGGTTGCCGGAGCGGGGTCGGTCAAGTCATCGGCGGGAACATAAATCGCCTGCACCGAAGTGACGGAACCTTTCTTAGTGGAGGTGATGCGCTCCTGCAGTTCGCCCATTTCTGTTGCGAGGTTCGGTTGATAGCCCACGGCGCTGGGCATGCGGCCTAGCAGCGCTGACACTTCGGATCCGGCTTGCGTGAAGCGGAAAATGTTGTCGATGAAGAGCAGTGTGTCTGCGCCTTCGGCGTCGCGGAAATATTCGGCGACGGTGAGCCCGGTCAGCGCCACGCGCAGGCGCGCGCCGGGAGGCTCCGTCATCTGGCCGTAAATTAGCGCGGCTTTTGAGTGCGCGGGATCGCCGGGTTTGATAACGCCGGATTCCGTCATCTCGAGCCACAGATCGTTGCCTTCACGCGTGCGCTCGCCGACGCCGGCAAATACGGAGAATCCACCGTGATTCTTGGCGACGTTGTTGATGAGTTCCATGATGACGACGGTCTTGCCCACGCCGGCGCCGCCAAAGAGGCCGATCTTGCCGCCCTTCAAAAACGGCTGAATGAGATCGATGACCTTCACTCCGGTTTCGAACATCTCCGCCGTTGTGGCTTGCTCGTCGAACGCGGGCGCGAGACGATGAATCGGCATTCGCTCTTTGTACTCGACGGGGCCGAGTTGATCGACGGGCTCGCCGATCACGTTCATGACGCGCCCCAGCGTGCCGCGGCCGACGGGAACGGAGATTGGTCCGCCCTGGTCGATGGCCTTCATGCCGCGCACCATGCCGTCGGTGGCTTCCATCGCGATGCAGCGCACGCGGCCTTCACCAAGGTGCTGCTGCACTTCGAGAATCACGTTAATGGGGTTGGGCACGGTAAAGCCGTCGCTCACCACTCGCACCGCCTGATAAATGGGCGGCAATTTGCCTTCGGGAAACTGTACGTCCACGGCAGGTCCCGCGATTTGAATTACGTGTCCTACGTTCTCAGCCATATGTTTAAGCTCGTCTCGCTACCCGGTACTGGATACTGGCTACATTGCGGCTGCGCCGCTTACGATTTCGATAATTTCTTTCGTGATCTTTGCCTGGCGCGCGCGGTTCATTACCAGCGTCAGCGAATCGATCATGTCTGTCGCGTTGCTGGTGGCGGAATCCATGGCCGTCATGCGCGCCGCGTGCTCGGCCGCCACGGACTCGAGCAGCGCGCGAAAAATCTGGATGGCGACGTATTTCGGCAGCAACGCACGAAATAATTCTTCGGGCGGTTGCTCGTAGATGTAATCGACATCCGCTGTGGCGAATTTCTCGGCGACTTTATCGGCAGGAGATTCGGAGCTGCGAAGGCCCACTCCCGCGCTGATGGCCGCTTCTCTGGCTTTTTTCTTTTCTTCCTCAGTCATCTCTTCAGACATGCGGACGGCCGGCTCGCCGATCTGCTCGATGGGAAGAATCTGTTCGACAATGAGACGCTGCGCGATTACTGATTTGAATTCGTTGAAAACAATGTAAACCGCATCGATTTCTTCGCGCTGATAGCGCTCGATCACATTCTCGGCCAACGCGCGGGCTTGGGTGAATTCCAGCTTATTGAAGATGCCAACATGCTCCCCGGTAATTTGAATCTCTCCCACACGCTCGGACGGCGTTTTGGGCTGGGTGTCCAGCGACTCATCGAGGTCCGCCAGGCTGCGGGTTTGCACTTTCGCGGAGGGGTAGCGTCTTCGCAGGAAGTCGCGGCCCTTGCGGCCGATGGCTTCGATGTCGACGTTCTTGCCGGCTTTGGATTCGAGGAAGCGGGTGGCTGCTTTGGTAATGTTGGCGCTGAACGCGCCGGCCAATCCCTTGTCGCCAGTGACGACGATCAGCAGAATATTTTGTTCCACGCGCTGCGCGAGCAACGGGTGCTTCGGCTCGCCGGTTTCGGGATCGTAAATCTCCGCGCGGGCTACCAGCGACTTGAGAACATTCGTGAGCATCTGCGCATAAGGACGGGCCGACATGGCGCGGTCCTGCGCGCGGCGCAGCTTGGCGGCCGAGACCACCTTCATGGCCTTGGTGATTTGCCGCGTGTTAACCACGCTGCGGATGCGGCGACGAATGTCGAGAATGTTAGGCATGAGTCAGTTGCCAGTTGCCAGTACCCAGTTGCCAGTTAAACCCTTCAAACCCTCGAAGGGCTGCGGTTCGTTCTTACTGGGTATCAGGTACTGGGTATTACTTTGCTACTGCTTCCCTGCTTGCTACGAATTGCTGCTTCGCTTGTTTGATTACGTCTGTTAATTGCGCTTTCAGCGCGTCGTCCAGAACTTTTTTCTCCATGATGGTACGCAGGAGAGCGGAGTTGGTGGCATCTACATACTTGTAAAGTTCCTGCTCGAAGTCGCGCACCTGATTTACTGGAAGATCGTCGAGGAAGCCGCCGGTGCCCGCGAAGATGATCAGAATCTGCTTGGAAAAAGGGAGCGGCGAGAATTGGTTCTGCTTCAGCAGTTCGACCAACCGCTGGCCGCGATTGAGCTGAGCTTGCGTGGCTTTGTCGAGGTCGCTGCCGAACTGCGCAAACGCCGCCAGTTCGCGATATTGCGCTAATTCCAGCTTCAGGGTTCCTGCAACCTGGCGCATGGCTTTGATCTGCGCGCTGCCGCCTACGCGGCTTACGGACAAGCCTACGTTGACCGCGGGGCGCACGCCTTGATTGAACAAATCTGTTTCCAGATAGATTTGGCCGTCGGTGATCGAAATCACGTTGGTCGGAATGTAGGCGGAAACGTCGCCGGCCTGGGTTTCAATAATCGGCAGCGCGGTGAGTGAGCCTCCGCCGTTTTTGTCACTAAGTTTGGCCGAGCGTTCCAGCAGGCGCGAGTGAAGATAAAACACATCGCCTGGATAGGCTTCGCGGCCCGGCGGACGGCGCAACAGCAACGAGATTTCGCGGTAGGATGCGGCGTGCTTCGAAAGATCGTCGAAGATAACGAGGGCATGACGCTTGGTGTCGCGGAAATATTCTCCGATGGCGCAGGCCGCGTAGGGCGAGATGTACTGCATTGGCGCGGGTTCGGACGCCGAGGCCGCAACGACGATGGTGTATTCCATTGCGCCGGCATCTTCGAGAATCTTCACCACCTGCGCAATCGATGAACGCTTCTGCCCGATCGCGTTGTAGATGCAAACCAGGTTGTTACCTTTGCTGTTGATAATGGTATCGAGGGCGACGGCGGTTTTTCCGGTTTGCCGGTCGCCGATGATCAACTCGCGCTGGCCGCGACCGATCGGGATCATGCTGTCGATGGCCTTCAGTCCGGTCGCCATAGGCTCGCGCACCGGCTGCCGGTCTACGACGCCGGGAGCCAGCCTCTCGACTGGGTAGTCCTCGGTATTCGCAAGCGGGCCTTTGTCGTCAATCGGCTGGCCGAGAG
>JBAPQU010000051.1:0-6270 GCA_049280795.1 Candidatus Sulfotelmatobacter sp. | reverse complement strand
ATCCCGCACAGTCCAAAGCCGCCGATCATGATGACCGAACCGTCGCCTACATCACGAATCGCTTCATCGGCATTGGCCACAACCTTATTCATAGCATCCGCATTTTAAATCAAACTCACCATGGAGGCACGGAGACACGGAGAAAACGAAAAACTCACAAAAGCATTGCAAAACTTGATTCAATTAACAGGCTGCAGTCGATTTTCTCCGTGCCTCTGTGCCTCCGTGGCGAATCATTCTTTCTTTCCCGGGCTCTTCTTCAACCCATGAGCCTGCTCAAATTCCTCCGCTAACTGCCGCGTCGAAAGATTCTCGCGAATGTGCGCCAGCCGCTGCTCCACCTTGAACAGCGCATCCTCGATATTTTTCCTGTTGCTGATGGCGATGTCGCGCCACATCGAATATGGACTCGCCGAAATCCGCGTCATCTCTCGCAAGGCGCGCCCGCCTGCAGGAAGCAGCGGCGCTTCTTCGCCAAATTCTTCGACGAGAGCCGCCGCCAGCGCGGTCGAAATCATCTGCGGCAGGTGACTGATCCAGGCGCACAGGCGATCGTGATCTTGCGGAGGCATCATCGCAACGCGCGCTCCAATCTGATCGATCCATCCGATAAATTCCGCGAACAGTCCTTCGTTGAGGTTCTGCGCCGGAAGTGGCGTGAGAAACCACACCGCATTCCGAAATAAATCGGCGTCCGCGTAATCCACCCCACTGTTCTCTTTCCCCGCCATCGGGTGGCCGGCGAGGAATTGCTTGGCAGCATTTTTCCCAAACACTTTCAGCGCCTGCTCCGATACCGCTGCTTTCGTGCTTCCCACATCCGTTAGCAACGTGGTCGCAGGCAGGCCCGGACCGAGCCGTCCGATCAAATCGACGATGGCTAAAACCGGCGTAGCAAGCACCACCACCTGGCTGCCCCGGACTGCGTCGAGGGGTTCGGCAAATCCGTTGTCGATCACGCCGCGCATCTTTGCTTTCTTCAGCGCGGATTCGCGATCGCAGCCAACGATCCGCCCCGCAAAGCGCCGCTTCCGCAGCGCCAGAGCAAACGAACCTCCGATCAGGCCCGTTCCGATAATCGTGATTTGGCGAATGGACATAAGAAACTTTTCACCACAGAGACACGGAGGCACAGAGAAAAAATAAAACCCTAAAGATGCTAAATCTCGCCTCCAATATGGAATGGCGCGGAATGAGTCAGGACCAGCTTTCGCAGTTGCGTTTCTCTGTGTCTCTGTGCCTCTGTGGTGAAAGCTTTACGCGATCGTTCTTCCTACAGCCGGCGCAATCATCCGCAACTCATCCATCAGCTTTGCGAATTGCTCAGGAAATAACGACTGCGCCCCATCCGACCACGCCTGGTTCGGATCGTTATGCACTTCAATGAGCAGCGCATCGGCGCCCGCCGCCACCGATGCGCGAGCCATCGGCGCAACTTTGTCACGCCTACCCGTTCCGTGCGAAGGATCAGCCGTCATGGGCAAATGCGACAGCTTGTGGATAATCGGAATCGCCGAAATATCCATCGTGTTGCGCGTGTAGGTCTCAAATGTCCGAATGCCGCGCTCGCAAAGAATCACATCGTAGTTTCCGCCCGCCATAATGTATTCCGCTGAGAGCAGAAGTTCTTCGAGCGTGGCCGCGATCCCGCGCTTCAGCAGGATCGGCTTGCGCACTTTGCCAAGTTCGCGCAGCAGATTAAAGTTTTGCATGTTGCGCGCACCCACCTGCAGAATGTCGACGTAAGGCAGCATCATCGGAATCTGCGAGATCTCCATCACCTCGCTGATTACCAGCAGCTTGAAGTTATCTCCCGCTTCCCGCAACAGCTTCAGGGCTTCTTCTCCGTGGCCCTGAAAAGAATAAGGAGAACTTCTGGGCTTGAACGCGCCGCCGCGAAGCCCGCGCGCCCCGGCCTTGGCCACGACTTCCGCCGTCGCAAAGAGCTGATCCCGCGTCTCTACCGAGCACGGCCCTGCCATCACAACAACTTCATTTCCTCCGATGACGACGTCGTTTGCCAGCTTTACGACTGTTCCCTCGGGACGGAAACTCTTCCCCGCCAGCTTGTAAGGCGCACTGATGCGATGGACTTCCTGCACCCCGGGCAGTAGTTCCAAGTTGCGGATGTCGAAATCGATCCCCGCTCCAACAGCGCCCAGCACCGTTTGCCGCGCTCCAGTTGACCGGTGCACTTCAAATCCCATCTTCACCAGGTGTTCAATCACCTGCTGAATCTGAGTTTCATCCGCGAGGTCTTGCATTGCCACGATCATAAGAAACCTTTTATCGTCAGCTCTCAGCCATCAGCTCTCAGCGTTTGCTGACAGCTGATAGCTGAAGGCTGCTTCAATCATTCACTTCTGAATCCAGCTCTGTCTCCCGCTCCACTTTTGCCGAGCCCGGCTTGGCCACAATTTCTTCTTTCTGGATATTCCGCATTACATCGATGATGCGTTCAAAAATCCGCACCAGATCCCGCCCCGGCAGCGGGCCTTGGTTCGTCTTCTGCACATGCTCGAACACGATCCTCTCCCGGTCGGGCTCGTAAATCGGCAAATTCGTGTTTCGTTTCAGTCGTCCAATCTCCACGGCTGCCCGCGCCCGCTCGCTGAGAAGCTCCACCAAGCGCCGATCGAGCTCGTCAATTTTCTTACGCCAATCTGCGATGTCCATGAACTCAGCTCTCAGCCCGCAGCTTCCCCACAAATTCCGCCACAGCGGCCGCTTCCCGGCCGCGATTCCGTTCAATCGTCTCGACGATAGCACTGCCTACTACGACCGCGTCTGCAAAATTTCCAACTTCAGCAAACTGCTGTGCATTCGAAATCCCAAAGCCGAGCGCCACCGGCAGCTTAGTGACGCGGCGCAAGCGCCGCACTAATTTTTGTGCGTCATCCGCCAACTGTTGCCGCGCTCCGGTCACACCCGTCCGCGAGACCGCGTACACAAATCCACGCGAGGCCTCCGCAATGAGCTTCAAACGAGCATCGGGGCTGGTCGGAGCCGCCAGAAACACCGGCGCCAGATCATTTGCTTTCATGGCACGCAAATGTTCGTCCGCTTCCTCTACCGGCAAATCCGTCACCAGCACGCCGTCTACCCCAGCGTGCCGCGCTATCGTACAAAACTTCTCCGTTCCCATGCGCAAGATGGGATTCAAATAGGAAAACACAATCAGCCCTGTCGATTGCGCATGCTGCCGCACCTCGGCCGCCAGCGTCAACACCTGCGCGAGAGAAGTTCCGTGCTTCAACGCGCGCTCGCTTGCGCGCTGAATGACCGGACCATCCGCAACCGGATCGCTGAACGGCACACCCAACTCAATCACGTCCGCACCAGCTTCAATCGCGGCCAGCACAACTGCGCGCGTCGTTGCAAGATCCGGATCGCCGCATGTTACATACACTACCAGCGCCGGGTTTTTGTGGAAGGTCAGTGGCATTCGGTTTTCCCAGATTGCCGATTTGTTGATTATTGATTGATTGAAAAACCTAACAGACGTTGATCGATGGATTTTCAATCAGCAATCGGAAATCAACAATTTTCAATCGATTTTCAGGTTCTCCCGCAGGATCCCAATATCTTTATCTCCGCGTCCCGAAACATTCACAATCACCACATCGGATTTCTTCATTTTGGGCGCGCGCTTCAGCACTTCCGCCACCGCGTGCGCGGATTCCAGTGCCGGAATAATTCCCTCCGTACGCGCCAGCGTTGTGGTCGCCTCGAGCGCTTCTGCATCCGATGCGGGAACATACTCTGCACGGCCTGCATCCCGAAGCGCTGCGTGCTCCGGACCGATCGAAGGATAATCCAGGCCCGCCGAAACCGAGTGCGTCGTGGCAATCTGCCCAGCGGAATCCTGCAGAACATAGGAGTAAGTGCCCTGCAAAACTCCGGGGGATCCTCCGCGAAACCGCGCCGCATGTTCGCCCAACCCATCGCCGCGACCACCCGCTTCCACTCCAATCAGGCGAACCTTTTTGTCTTTTATAAATTCGTAGAAAATTCCGATCGCATTCGACCCTCCGCCTACGCAGGCGATCACCGCCGTTGGTAGTTTCCCTTCGGCTTTCAGAATCTGCGCGCGTGCTTCGCGGCCGATCACGCGATGAAAATCTCTCACCATGGTGGGATAGGGATGCGCGCCGAGCACGCTGCCCAACAAATAATGCGTGGTGCGCACATTAGTGACCCAGTCGCGCATGGCTTCGTTGATTGCGTCCTTCAACGTGCGCGAGCCGGACTCGACGCCGCGCACCTCCGCTCCGAGCAGGCGCATGCGGAACACATTCAACTCCTGCCGCCGCATGTCCTCGGTCCCCATGTATACGACGCATTCGAAGCCCAACAGCGCGCACACCGTTGCCGTTGCGACGCCGTGTTGCCCCGCGCCGGTTTCGGCGATCACGCGCCGCTTGCCCATTCGCTCCACGAGCAGCGCCTGACCAAGGCAGTTGTTAATCTTGTGCGCTCCGGTGTGCAGCAGATCTTCGCGCTTCAAATAAATCTTTGCCCCGCCCAACTTCTGCGTAAGCCGCTTCGCAAACGTGAGAGCTGTAGGGCGCCCCGCGTAGGTGCGTAGCAATTCTTCCAACCGCTTCTGAAACTTTGGATCGTGCTTCGCTTTCTCGTACGCCTGCTCCAACTCGTCGAGCGCGGCCATCAAAGTCTCGGGCACATAGCGGCCGCCGTAAACTCCAAAACGTCCGGGTTGGTTCGGGTGCGAAGCGCGAGGCTGATCTGCTCTCGCCACGCTCTTTGCGGTTGGCGTGAGGGGTTTGAATTTTGTAGCCCCAATTCGATTTTTGTTAATCGTCGCCGTCGCCATTTCTTAACTCGACTTCCGGTCCGCGTCTCGCACGGCTTTTACGAACGCGCGTACCTTGTCTGGATCTTTTTTCCCGGGACTAGCTTCCACTCCAGAAACCACATCTACCCCCCAAGGCTTCAGAACGTGCATGCCATCGCCAACATTTTCGGGGGTTAATCCACCCGCCACAATAACTCGCACCGTCGATCCCAATCCCTGCACCATGCCACAGCATGCTTCCCAATCGAAACTCGCCCCCGTGCCACCGGGGCGATCACTCGACCCAGAATCGATCAGCATTGCATAGATGCTTTTTTTTGCTTCCTCACTGATGAGCACGCCGTCGTCGATTAGCCGTTCTCCGGGTACAGCAACAATTAGCTTGCATCGGCATGTTTGACCAATTGCAATCCAGTTCGCCGAGCTGGATTGTCCCTTGGCCTGGTAAAACTGTAGGCCGGTCAGGCCAACTCTAGCAGCAGCATCGGTGATGTATTCAATCGCGCTTCCTACAAACACTCCAATTTTCTCGATGTTGTCTGGCAACTTCTCAACAATCCTCCGTGCCGCTTCAATCGTGACGTTCCGCGGACTCTTCTCACAAAACACGAATCCCACAGCATCCGCTCCGGCTTCCACCGCAGTGAGAGCGTCCTCCAGATTCGTCATCCCACAAATTTTCACCCAGGTCATGAGAAAAGTTGTCCGGGAATTGTAAGAAATTGCAATCTGCTAGGCATTGCTCGGGACCCCGGCTACCAACTCTCGCAGCGCCTCACCGGGATGCTCCGCGCGCATCAGTGACTCTCCAATCAAAAACGCTTGATACCCTGCTGCCCGCAGCCGCGCGATATCTTCTCCCGAACGAATGCCGCTTTCGGCTACCTTCACCACATTCTTCGGAAGCCGCTCGGCCAAACGGAATGCCGTTTCCGGGTCTACCTTGAACGACCGCAGATCACGCGTGTTCACGCCAATCAGATCGCAGCCTGCATCTAGCGCCCGCTGTAATTCTTCTTCGCCGTGCACTTCGCACAAAACATCTAACCCGCGCTTGCTGGCGTTTCGCGCCAACGTCGTCAGTTCTTCTTCCGACAACGCCGCCACGATCAGCAATATCGCGTCCGCCGCATTGGCACGCGCTTCAAGTAATTGGAATTCATCCAGGATGAAGTCTTTGCGCAGACACGGAACCTTCACTGCGGCCGAAGCTGCTCGTAAATTCGCAAGCGATCCTTGGAAAAACTCTGCATCGGTTAAAACGGAGAGCGCGGCCGCTCCCGCCGCTTCCAGTTCCCGGGCCAACTCTTCCACGCAAAACTTTCCCCGAATCAATCCTTTCGATGGCGAGGCCTTCTTCAATTCCGCAATCACTGCTACGCCAGCTTTGCTCTTTTTCTCCAACGCCCGTCGAAAGCCGCGTAGCACGTGCTTTTCCGCTCGCCGTTCCAGTT
>JBAPQU010000050.1:0-6736 GCA_049280795.1 Candidatus Sulfotelmatobacter sp. | reverse complement strand
GCATTGATGCGGCTGGTGATAAATCCAGGCGACTCTTTGATCACAACCACTTCCTTGCCCATCCGCTTCCCTACTTCGGCAACGGTAGCTAAGGTGTCGTCGTCAGTCTCCAAAGCGCGGACCACTTCGAGCAGCTTCATCTTATGCACGGGATTGAAAAAGTGCATGCCTATACATTTTTTCGCGCGGTAGGTGACGCTGGCAATTTCCGTGACGCTGAGCGATGAAGTGTTCGACGCAAGAATGGTCGTGGGGCGGCAGATCTTGTCGAGCAGGGTGAAATTCTCAATCTTCGACTCCATCTCTTCAGGGACCGCCTCGATCACAAGATCGGCTTCGCGCGCGGCTTCTTCCACCGAGCCCGCATACTCAAGTCTGTTAAATGCAGAATCAGCGTCCGGCGACGAGACCTTCTCCAATTCGACCGCCTTGTCGAGATTGGCGCGGATTTCGCTCTCCGCACGACGCAACGCTGCCGGCACCAAGTCTTCCAGGATCGTGCGATAGCCGCCTATCGCCGCGGCATGGGCAATACCGCGGCCCATAATGCCGGCGCCTATCACCGCGATGGTTTTTACTTGCGTCACTAGGATCTCGCTTTTTCCAGTTCGGCAATCGCATCGTTTAGCGCGCTGCCCGCAGTACGCAAACTATCCGCCAGACGCTTGCGCTCTTCGGAAGGCATGGCTGGGATCGAAATGCTGATACGACGCAAAGTCGTCGTAATATCTTCTACGTAATTCATCGAACGAATCAGTTCACCGGACGCTGGCATGAGTGCTCCTGTAATTTGCGGATCGATTCCGGCTGACTCTGACTGCGGGCTCTTAATCACTGCACGCATCCTGTCTCGAACCGGACTCTTTATTCTGGACGTGTCAGAGAATTTAGTAAAGGCAGAGGTCTCGCTCATCGCCCGCGTGATGAACTTAGGAGTCGCCATTGATTTCCTGGTGGTTCACTCCGGTTTGCTCACGAAGCGTAATTGAAACCGCATATAATCTCTATCAATACCTTAAATGGGTCATTCTAGTTCTCCACGAATCTAAGTAATATGGCTGATAAGCCCTTAAAACGCTATATTTTTGCGAGCGATTTCGATCAGACGCTCACCTTCAACGATACCGGCTACGTGCTCGCTGAGTTGGTCGGCATTCCTGTCGCAGAGTTCGAACGCAAAGCCAAAGGAATGGCGAAGATCAACCTGGTGCAGCAGGGAGCGGAGCTCACCTACCTTCTGCTGCACGATCCGGAGTTCAAAGCCAAGGTGCGCAAAGAGCATCTGCACGAAGTTGGTAAGCGCATCCGGCTCAAAGGGGACATCAAAGCTCTTTATCAGATCCTCGAAACCGGCGTAGATGGATACTCATTCGATTTCTACGTTCTCTCAGCGGCGCCCGTCGAGGTAATTTATTCTGCGCTGGAGGGAATTGTTCCGCAGGATCACATTTTTGGCACTGAGTTCCTCTACAAAACTTCTGGCGAGATTGACACCATCATCCGTGCCACGGCGGGCTATGGCAAGGTCGCGGTGCTGAAGCAATTGCTGGTGCAGCACGTGATGGGCCCCGACCACGTGATTTACACCGGAGATGGCAGCTCCGACATTCACGTGATGCTGGAAGTCAACGCGCGCGATGGCCTCACTATTGCGGTTTCGGAGTCACCCCATGTTTCACAGATTGCCAAGCGCACCGTGCTCAGCACCAGCGCCTTCGCGGTGTTGGCGCCGATTCTCGAGGAAGTTGCCGGATGGGAGCGCGCCCGCATTCGGACATTCTTCGAGCTCAATGGCATGCTCATCCAGGAGTGGGAGCGGGTTCGCACGGATTGGCTGACGGTGCGTCCAGCCATCACCGATGATTCTGAGGCAGTGACCGTGGCGTGATGCGCTTCAGTTTTGTGCACGGAACAGTGGCATTTCTATGCTGCGCGATAAAAGTCTGATTCCGCTTTCTCATCAACACCAGCAGGCACTGGCGCTGTGTGTGCGCATCGATCGTGCGCAACCGATTGCTGACGCGGACCTGGAGGCCTGGCAAAAGGAAATCGAGCAGCACTTCGAACATGAAATCAAAATTCATTTTTCCGCGGAAGAACAAGTATTGTTTCCGCTTGCTCGTCAGTTCCTCGAATTGGTTCCGCTCGTGGAAGAGTTGATCGGCGATCACACATTGCTACGCCAATCTTTTTCGCAGGCAGAGGCACGCCGGATGTCCACGGATAATTTGCTTTCTTTTGCGCGACAGCTTTCCGGCCACATTCGCAAAGAAGAACGCCAACTCTTCGAGCGCCTGCAGCAGTTGATGACTCTGAAAGAACTCGCCGATCTTGGGGTTCAACTGGAAATTGCTTTGAGAGACGCCGCGCAGTCCTGCATTCTGACGAGCGTTGCAACCAAACTGCGACCAGGCAGATAAGAGCTTCGCTGCTCGTTCGTCTGTTCGATTCTTGAACTACACTCGGCACTGACCAGTGCTTTTTTACGCCTCCAGCCGGAAGCGGGTTTCTGCCAACCCGTAGAGTCTGCGCCAAACCAGCCGGTTAATCGTCACCACCATTGCTGCCATCATCATGGTTGCGGCCAACAGCAGATGGAAATCGCCGCTGTCGGTCGCCTGGCTGATGGTGGCGCCCAACCCGATTGTGGTGTAAATCTGGCCTTTGAAATGGAAATACTCCGCCACAATGCTTGCATTCCAGGCTCCGCCGGAGGCAGTTACAAGGCCGGTCACGAGATAGGGAAAAATTCCGGGCAGGATCAGCTTCTTCCATCGCTGGAAGCCGCGTATCTGGAAGACAGAACAGCATTCCTTCAAATCGGTTGGGATCGCCATCGCACCCGCGATCACGTTGAACAGCACATACCACTGCGTACCGAGCAGCAGCACGACAATCGATGCCAGCCCGAGCCCTCCTCCGATTCGAATCAGTACCAGAAGGATCACGGGAAGCAGCGCAGTCGCCGGAACGGATGCTGCGATTTGCGCCAGGGGTTGCGCGATGCGGGCTAACCGAGGATTGAACCCGATTGCAACACCCGCCGGAATTGTCCACAACGCGCCGATCAGCAAAGCAAGATTCACTCGCAAGAAGGTTGCGCCCAGCCCCAGGGCAGTCTCATGCAATTCGGCTTTCTGCAAACCACTGAGGATGATCGCGACGCGCACCACGCCGTAACCGATGCCCGCCAACGCCAGCACTGCCAGCGCTCGCAGCAGCCAATCTCGCCACGGAGCTGGCACTTCTTCCGCATGTTCCTCTGTGTGTTTGCGCGCAAAATGCAGCAGCAGGCGCTCGCCCAGCGGCCGCAGAGTTTTCTGGCGAATCTTGGCGAGGCCGCTCGAATGCCGGATCAGGTTGAGCACCCAGGATCGCGGAGCATCTGTGCTTTCCACCGTCTCCACTTTGAATTTCTCCGCCCACGCGATGACCGGCCGCCAAACAAACTGATCCAGCAAGACAATCACCGCGACCATTGTGGCGATTCCCCAAAGGATTGAAGTGGTATCGCCGGCGCTCGCCGCGGTTTGCAGATAGGATCCAAGTCCAGGCAGACGAAAATCGCGCGAGCCAAGAACAAACATTTCACACACCATCAGCGCGAACCATCCTCCGGCCACGGACATCATAGAGTTCCAAACCAATCCAATTGCGGAGAACGGCAATTCCATCTGCGTGAAGCGTTGCCACCAACGGAAGCGGTAGATTGTCGCTGCCTCCCGCATATCTTTCGGAATGCTTTTCAGAGAGGCATAGAAGCTGAAGGCCATGTTCCATACCTGGCCGGTGAAAATCAAGAGGATCGCGCCTAGTTCCACTCCCAGTTGCCGGCCGGGAAAAAGCGCCACCATGGCGAGCATCACGCCAGGAAGAAAACTGAGGACAGGAATCGACTGCAGGACATCGAGCAGCGGGATCAGGAAGCGCTCGGCGCGCGGGTTATACGCGGCCACGTAACCATATACCAGCGTGAAGGCCAGGCTCAATATGTATGCGATGGTGATGCGCAACAGCGAATACCCGGCATAGGCCGGCAGAGCCCAGAGGCTGCGCGAAATCTCAACCGTAGGTGTAAACGGTCCGAACCAGGAGCGTCCCACACTCACCACAGCATAGAAGAGCGCGATCCCTGCGCCGAACATGATGACATCGGGCAGGTGCGAGACCTCGATGTGCGGCAGTTGCGCCCAAAAGCGATATGCCGAGAACCCCCGCCAACTGGTGTTTTTTTTCATGCGCTGCTTTTCTTTGCGGCTGGAATTCTCAGCTAGCCCTTCGGCGTGGGATTTGAATCTTCGTTTTCAATGGCATGCGCTGCAGGAGATGCTTCAGTTTGTGGTTCTGTTTGAACAAGCCGTCCGCTCTCCCGGTCATAGTCGAAAATTTCTGCGTAGCGGCCCCAGTTCATTGCGGTATCGAACTGGCGCTGCACTTCCTCTTCGGAAAAGTGCTCGTCGAGAATGTCGTGGAAGAATTCGTCGTTGATGGAGTGGTCCGATTTGCGCTTCAGAATGCTATCGATCTGCTTCAGAATGGTGACATGTTCCAGCGTCGCCTCGCGGAATAGAACTTTGCGCCGCTGGATATCAGCGTCGGCGAAGAGCACTCCCTGCCTCGAGAGTTGCACATCGCCCTCCTTCAACCACGCGAACCCAAGCAACTGACAAGCTTCCAGGATAGGCAACAAATCCTCGACGTCCATCACCAGTTCTTCGGCCAGGCGAAAGAGATCCTCGCGGCCACCGCGGTCGTGCAGCAGCTCGATCAAGCCGGCAATCCCGCCCACGCGGGCATGCGGCAGAATCTGGTATTTGCTCGACCGGATCGGCGATTCCGTTTTCTTAAAACCTCCCGGCGGCACAACAATCTCTCCCGTGCTCTCCGGATCGGGCAGGGCATGCTCGACGTCGGGCTCGGTCATCACTTTGTAGATGTAGTCGACAAGTTCCACAAAGCGGGGGGATTTGCGATCGCGGGGTTGCGCCAGCCGCACATTGAAATCGGAACGGATGCGCGCCGGGTTTCTGCCCAGCACCACGATGCGGTCCGCGAGTATCACTGCTTCCTCGATATTGTGCGTAACGATGAAGATGGCGCTGGTCGGCATCTTCTTGTTCAGCCATAGCTCCAGCAGTTCGCCGCGCAGGTTTTCCGCCGTGAGTACATCGAGCGCCGAGAAGGGCTCGTCCATGAAAAGCACTTCCGGTTCGACGACAAGAGCGCGCGCGAAGCCCACGCGCTGCTTCATGCCGCCAGAAAGTTCTTTGGGATATGCTGTCTCGAAACCATCCAGGCCTACCGTATCCAGCGTGCGCAGCGCGCGCTTGCGGCGCTCAACCGCAGCCACGCCCCGGGCTTCCAGCGGGGCCTCAACGTTCTCGAGCACCGTGAGCCAGGGAAACAGAGCGAAGCTCTGGAAGACGATCGCCACGTTAGGCGATTCACCTCCCAGCGGCTTGCCGTGCCAGAACAGCGCTCCTGACGAAGGTTGCGAAAGCCCGCTCAGAATGCGCAGCAGCGTCGACTTGCCACAACCGGAGGCGCCCAGCAGTGCGACGATTTTTCCCGGCTCGATGGTGAAGTCCGTGAGCCCAACGACCTGAATGCGCGTGCCATCCGGCTGAGGATAGGACTTCTCAATCGCGCGAGCTTCGATAATCGGTTCGTTCGCCAAAAAAACTCTCCCGTAACTTCTATACACGATTCGATGCAGAGCGCAAAGCCTCGGGCGCTGTAACACTCTATTCACAGTTGGAGTCGATCTTCGGAGTCGCTCTGGCTCTCAGGCCGCAAAGTCCTGATCCGGCAGGATAGGAAAAGACGGCGGAAGGCGATCCGTTACTTCCGCAAGGTGGGCAAGCTTGGCAGTTAATTCGTCCGTAAGCTGTTCTGCAGCGAAACGCCACTTCCAGTTCCCGCCATGCAGACTGGGCGTGTTCATACGAGCTTCGCTGCCAAGGCCGAGCACATCCTGCAGCGGGATCAGGGCAAATTCCGCCGCCGAGGTCTGTGCCGCACGGATGAACGCCCAATGAATGCCGTCATCGACGCGCCCGAAATAGCATTCCGCATTGCGGCGCTCCTGTTCGGAGGCTCCGGAGTTGAACCAGCCGACGGTCGTGTCGTTATCGTGAGTTCCGGTGTAGATTACTTTGCCAGCGGCGCGATGCGGCAAATACATGTGCGCGCCTTCGTCGCCGAAACCGAATTGCAGCACTGCAATCCCCGGAATTTGCAAACGGTTTCGAAGAGCATGGACTTCAGGCGTGATATAGCCGAGATCCTCAGCGAAAAACGGCAAGCCCCCGAGAGATTCGCGCAACGTGTGGAACAGATCATCACGTGGACCGTCAACCCAGCGGCCGTTGATCGCGGTCGGATCGGCTGCAGGAATTTCCCAGAACTGGTCAAACCCGCGAAAATGATCAAGCCGGATGTAGTCGCAGTTTCGCGTGGCCCAGCGCAACCGCTGCACCCACCACTCGTAGCTCTGCGCTTTCATCACATCCCAGCGGTAAAGAGGGTTGCCCCAGCGCTGTCCGGTTTTGCTGAAGAAGTCAGGAGGCACGCCGGAGACTACCTCCGGCTCCAAATTTTCGTTTAGCCGGAATTGGCCGGGGTGCATCCAGACGTCAGCGCTATCGTAGTTCACGAAGATGGCAACGTCGCCCACAATGCGAATGGAACGCTCCGAACAATACCGCCGCAGCGCCTGCCACTGCTCATAGAACGC
>JBAPQU010000049.1:0-1579 GCA_049280795.1 Candidatus Sulfotelmatobacter sp. | reverse complement strand
CCAACAGGGCGGGGTGCGACCACTTCAGCGGCGGCATTTGGGGGGAGCGGCGGCTTTACCCGACTCGAGTTTGGCCAGCCAGGCATCGGCTTCTTCGGCGGTCGCGTGCAGGCCGGTGGTCTGGTAGTGGTCCCAGGCGGCCAGCGCGTCTTGCCGGAATTGTTCGCGCTTCTCTTCGCGTTCGACATACTCTTCGATGGCTTCGCGCATGAGCCAGTGCGGCGACCGGCGGCGCGCCGCAGCGAGGCGGCGTACGCGGTCTTTGGTCTCGCTATCAAGCTTCAGGCTGGTTGTGGAGGGATTTGGCATGATGGGTGCTTAGAGGTGTTACCTAGGGACACTTTAGCACGGTGATGTTGAGCTTAACCACTCCAAAAGCGGTCAGCGCTTGCTGATTGCCAGAATGTTAAGATGTGAGGAGGATAAGAACATGGCAACTCTTGATTGGTCTCAATGTCCCGCGGTGGAGAGCGTCCCCGGCAAACGTAGCGGGGCGTGGGTGTTTAAGGACACCCGCATGCCGGTTGCCACCGTTTTTGAGAACCTCGAATCCGGCGCGAGTATCGAGGAAATCATGGAGTGGTTCGGCGTGACGCGGGAACAAATTGTTGCCGTGCTCGACTTTGCGGCCCGCAGTCTTGACACCCCCAGGCTGCCAGCCATTCGCCGGTGTCCGCCGATGCGCATTCTCTTTGATCAGGGGATGCCCGCGCCGCTTGGGCTTGACACTCCAAAAGATTATGATGGAAAGCGAAGGGAGAACTGGCCATGCAGGTCAACCTGCCCCCTGATCTTGAAACATTAGTAAAGAAGCGCCTTTCCGGCGGCGGTTATACCAGCGTCGAGGAGGTGTTCCGGCGCGCTCTTGAAGCCCAGGACGCGGAAGAAAACTGGACTGACGAGGAACGGCGGGCTTTGACGGCCCATATCGAAGAAGGATTTCTACAGGCCGAACGCGGCGAGTTGATTGACGGAGTTCAGGCCCGCCGTGAAATCCAGGGGATGAAAGAAAACTGGCGTAAAGAGCGCGCGTCCAAACGATGAGCGGTTACGCTCTCACTCCGCTCGCCAAAGCCGACATCTTTGAAATCTGGTCTTACATTGCCGATGACAGCGAGAAGGCTGCCAACGGCGTGGAACAAGCGATTCACGATGCTTGCGCGTTTGTTGCCGAGGCTCCGATGCGCGGCCACACGCGCACTGACCTCACTAGCCGTTCGCTGCGTTTCTGGACGCTCATGCGCTACCCTAACTACACCGTTGTTTACCGGCCTGAGACTTCTCCGCTTCAGGTTATCGCCGTTCTGCACGGAAGAAGAAATCTACGGCGTGCCCTGAAAGATCGCGAATAATGCATTCACAGGGGTGAGTCGCTATCCAGATGTTGAAAGAGTAGTGCCGGGCGCGCTCTCCCGGACCTCTGTTCCATCGTTGCTCAGATCATCATTTTTTTGCGAAGTTTCCTGCGCTTGACCCGGAAAAGACGGAAGCAAATCATTCAGAAGAGAATTGGCCGTCATCAGGCAAAGGCCTCGACGACTAATGTATGACCCTTGCTCCGCCATTGCTTTAGCGTATT
>JBAPQU010000048.1:0-9340 GCA_049280795.1 Candidatus Sulfotelmatobacter sp. | reverse complement strand
GCCCAGGCCGGCTTGCCGCAAAAGACGGCGCAGAGTTTCACGACTGAGAGCGAAGCCCTCGACCTCGCAAAGTTTTTCGCAGAGGTGATGATCGTTGAAGCCGACGTAAGTAGTGCGAGCCAACTGGACGATGTCTCTCCGGACTCGACTAGGGAGGCGCCGCGGACTGGGCCGTCCGCGGTTGGCGTGTGCCAGAGCCGCCTCCCCTTGTTCCCGCAAACGCTTCTTCAGACGCCGCACTTGACGAACGCTGAGCGAGAGCAGCTCGGCGGCTCTGGCACACGCCATGTCTCCCTTAGCGCAACTGGAAATCACGCTCACTCGTTGCAGTTCCTTCTGACTCAACGCGAATGTCCTTCCTCTCATGGGGTGACATTTTCACGTTGCTGTTAGGGGGTGACAGAATTATGGAGCTAAAACACCGTTCGTCACCCATGCTGTACAAAACCCGTTGTTTGTAGAAGAATTGGGTTCCTGCCGGACTTTCGAGAATTCATCGACGAGGGCATTCCCTGTATTTCAGGCCCAACACGCTCGCTGAGGCGGTCCATGTGCTGGCCAGTTCCGGCGGGCAGATCTTAGCGGGTGGCACCGATTTTTTCCCATCGCTCGGGGATCGCCCTGTGCGGGGGACGATTGTAGACATCTCGGCTCTGCACGAGCTCAAAGGCGTGACTCGCGATCCGAACTACATACGAATCGGCGGCCTGACTACCTGGAGCGAAATTGCCAATACGCCGCTCCCACGTTGTTTTGATGGATTAAAAGCTGCGGCGCGCGAGATCGGCGGGATTCAGATCCAAAATCGCGGGACTGTGGCAGGAAATCTCTGTAACGCGTCTCCGGCTGCGGATAGTGTTCCGCCGCTGCTTACCCTGAATGCCGAAGTGGAGCTAGTTTCACCCGTCGGCATACGCCGCATGCCGCTGGCCGATTTCATTGTCGGCAATCGTAGAACGCTGCGGCGGCGGGACGAAATTCTTTCCCAGATACTCGTGCCGCGCGCCGGCGAGGATGCCGCGTCGACATTCTTGAAATTGGGTGCTCGACGCTATCTGGTGATCTCGATCGTTATGGTTGCGGTCGTAATCCAGAAGGACGCAGCGAATCTTGTTCTCGAAGCCCGCATCAGTGTGGGTTCTTGCTCGGCTGTAGCCCGGCGCTTGCATGAGCTTGAGCACGCCCTGATTGGTGCGCCGCTGCTAGTTGGTTTGGGGGCTCTTGTCACGGCGGATCATCTGCGGAATCTCTCCCCAATCGACGACGTGCGCGCGACGGCGGCTTACCGGCGCGAAGCGGCATTGCGGCTGGTGCAGCGCGCATTGGATGCCTGCGCAGGGAGCTCATGAATGGCAACCATCGCTGCCACTTCGGAAACCGGCTGCCAGATCAGAATGATCGTTAACGACCGCGAAGTATCTATAGCAGTGGCTCCGGCGCAAAGACTTTCGCGGGTTTTGCGGGAACATCTCGGACTAACTGGAACAAAAGTTGGCTGCGACGCCGGCGATTGTGGCGCATGCACCGTCTTGCTGGACGGAGAACCGGTTTGCTCTTGTCTGGTCGCCATGGGGCAAGTTGAAAATCATTCGATCGTGACCGTTGAAGGGCTGAAATCCAGACCTCCGTTGTATGACCGCCTGCAAGAAGCGTTTCTTCGCCACGGCGCGGCGCAATGTGGAGCGTGTACGCCGGGCATGCTGGTGGCGGCTACCGCGCTGCTTGAGAAGAATGCTTCACCTTGCGAGGCCGAGGTAATGGATGCGCTCGGCGGCGTGCTTTGCCGCTGCACGGGATACCGGAAAATTATTAATGCTGTTCTCGACACTGCGAATTCTCACATCGTTCTTGATAGGCAGTTGCACCGCGGAAACACGCCTTGCCCCGCCGCCGGAGATTCCGTTGGTCAACGTCTGGTCCGCCTCGATGGAAAACAAAAAGTTAACGGCACTGAAATCTATGGAGCCGATGAAATCCCAGCGGATGCCCTTGCGCTGCGTGTCGTCCGCTGCCCATATGATCGAGCACAGTTTCGCTTCGGAGACATGCACGCATTCGTCGAAGCTCATATCGGTGTGGACGCGGTCCTCACTGCCAAAGATGTTCCCGGCGAAGATTGTTACGGCGTGATTCCGCGTTTCGCAGACCAGCCGGTATTCGCCCACGCGGAAAATGGCGCTCGATATCGAGGCGAAGCAATTGCTGCGATCGTGGGCGAAGCGGGGGCAATTGAAAATCTTGACCCGGCTACTTTCCCTGTGACTTGGGAAGAATTGCCTGCGCTGCGGACCATCGAAGAAGCTCTCGCGCCGGGTGCGCCGCTGATTCATGCGCATCGCACGGAGAACATTCTTACATGTGGGCGCGTGGTGCGCGGAAATGTGGAGGAAGCGCTGGCGGAAGCGGATGTCATGGTCGAAGACGAATTCGAAACCGGTTTCGTGGAACACGCCTGCATCGAACCGGAAGCGGGATTTGCCAGACGTGTCGGCGACCGGATCGAGATCCAGGCCTGTACACAGTCGCCTTACATGGACCGCGCCGATATCGCGAAACTTCTGGGAATCCCCGCTGAGGCCGTGCGAATCATTCCGACCGCGGTCGGCGGCGGCTTCGGCACCAAGCTTGACCTATCAGTACAGCCGTTTCTTGCGCTGGCTGCATGGCGTTTGCGGCAGCCGGTGCGTATGGTGTATTCGCGCACTGAGTCGATCATGTGCACGACCAAGCGTCATCCTGCACACATGCGCTGCCGCGCCGGAGCCAGCGAGGATGGAAAACTTCTGGCGTTGGATTTCACCGCTGACTTTAATACCGGTGCTTATTCCTCATGGGGGCCGACAGTCGCGGCTCGGGTGCCTGTGCATGCTTCCGGGCCGTATGTGGTTCCGCACTATCGCGCCCTCACGCGGGCCGTGCACACCAACATCGTTCCGGCCGGTGCGTTTCGCGGTTTTGGAGTGCCACAGATGGCGATCGCACAGGAACAACTTTACGATGATCTTGCCATTCGCCTCGGAATGGATCCTCTGGAACTTCGCATTTTGAACGCGCTCGACGATCACACGCCCACAGTCACGGGGCAGGTGATGGGAGAAGGAGTGGGCATCCGTGCTTGCTTCGAGGTCTTGCGACCCCGCTGGCAAGCGGCGCGCGCCGAAGCCGCGGAGTTCAATGAGAGGACAACAACTCCGATTCGGCGTGGAGTGGGTGTCGCTGGAATGTGGTATGGATGCGGAAATACTTCGCTGCCGAATCCATCCACCGTGCGCATTGGACTGAAGCGTGACGGCAGGATCGCGCTACACCAGGGAGCAGTCGATATCGGCCAGGGATCAAATACCATCGTCACACAGATCTGCGCGGATGCATTGTGTGCTCCGATCGACTGCTTCGATTTAATTTCCGGGGATACTTCCATCACGCCCGATTGCGGCAAGACTTCGGCATCGCGACAGACGCTGGTCACCGGGAAAGCAGCGCACATGGCTGGGAAGGAACTGCGGCGCGCTATTCTTCGACTGGCTGGCCTGTCTGAAAATTGCAAAGATAGCGATAGAGATGAAGATGCAGTCATTGAGTTCGGCGAGAGTGTGCTGACAGTCCATCAAGGCGGGAAGCAGGGAAGCGTCCCTTTGTGTGACTTGCCACTTGATCGATATGGCTACGTACTCACAGCCGAGCAAACCTTCGATCCACCCACCAGTCCGCTCGACGAAAATGGTCAGGGTGTTCCTTATTCGGTATACGGATTCGGCGCACACATGGCCGAGATTGCCGTCGATATCGAACTAGGAACGGTGCGCGTTCTGAAGATTGTTGCGGCGCACGATGTTGGCCGCGCCATCAATCCGACTTTGATTGAGGGGCAAATCGAAGGCGGCGTCGCTCAGGGACTCGGCATGGCGCTGATGGAAGAATTTTTTCCGGGCAAAGGCGAGAACCTGCACGACTATCTGATTCCCTCAGCCGGAGACATTCCCCCGATCGAGTCAATCCTGATTGAATGTCCTTCTTCGATTGGTCCGTTCGGGGCAAAAGGCATTGGTGAGCAAGCTGTGATCCCGACCGCGCCTGCAATCCTGAATGCGATTCATCACGCCACTGGCGTTCGCATGCGCCGGATTCCCGCTACGCCAGATCGCATCCGCGCAGCTCTGCTGGCCAACGCTTCAGTCACGACCCGAAAGAACGATGGAGGCGCTCGTGGCTGACGATGACACTATCCGCTGTGATGCTTGCCCCGTGCTCTGCTATATCAGGCCTGGAAGGACCGGCGCCTGCGATCGCTACGCCAATGACAATGGGCAACTGGTGCGAATCGACCCGCATGTCGTTCTAGACCGCGCGTTGTCACGCGGCGACTCGGTTGTTCCTTTTCTCGATCGCGATCGGGAGTGGGATGGCCGCATCGTGAGTGGTCCGGACACTTTTGTTACCGCAATTGGCGCGGGAACCACGTATCCCGATTACAAGCCGGCGCCGTTCATCATTTCGTCCGCAGTCCAAGGTGTGGACATGGTCACGGTCGTCACGGAAGGTATTTTCAGCTATTGCGGAGTAAAGGTAAAGATCGATACCGATCGATACTTGGGCCCCGAGACCAACTTGATAAGGGCTCAGGGCGAGCCGGTGGGCCACGTTACCACCAGTGAATACGGATCGCAAATGCTCTCGCTCGGCGGCGTCCGCCATCTTACCGGAGGCAGTCGCAAAGAAGGTACGGTGACCTGCGAGACTCTACTGAATTTGTGCGAACGAAAACCTGTGGAGCTCACAATCGACGAAGGCGCAACAGTGGTTGTGCAAGCGGGTAAGCCGCCGGTGGTCGATGGAATTCAAGAAGAGCGCATGCGTGTGGGTTGCGGCTCAGCCACTATCGGAATGTTCGCCAAGCAGTGGCAAGGAAAGGTCGATGAGGTAGTTGTAGTCGATGACCATATCACCGGCGTTCTCTCAGAACATCAGGCAGGGAAACTGCTGGGCATACCCGAGACCGGAATTGAGATGAAGGGTCGGCGCTCTACTCCGGGGCGCTACTTCCGGGTAGCGGAACCCGGCACCGCCTGGGGCGGCACGAACATCGATGATCCTCTATCTATCTTGCATGAATTTGATCCGAAGATTGCATGGCCCAGACTTCGATTGCTCATGGTGAGCACCACAGGCGAGCATCATGCGTATTTCGAACTGGACGAGGCTCTGCGTCCGGTGGAAAAAGAACTGCCAGTCGCCCTCGTCGAATCGGTCGCCCGGATCAAAGAGAATTGCGAGCCGGCGCTTTCTACCGTTCTTTTCATGGGCGGCGCTGGAGGATCGCTAAGGGCGGGCGTCACGGAAAATCCCGTGAGGCTCACGCATTCCGTCCGCGACGCGTTGACTCGCGTTACCTGCGGTGGCGCGCCGGTGTATGTTTGGCCCGGAGGCGGTATCACCTTCATGGTCGACGTAAGCCGCATGCCCGACCATGCGTTCGGCTACGTGCCCACTCCGGCTCTGGTTGCTCCCATCGAATTTACTCTGCAGCTCAAGGACTATGCTGCTTTGGGCGGCTACATGGATCACGTTCGTCCGCTGGATTCCATATTGCAGAATAGCGAAGGCCGGCGGCATCTATCAGTTGGTCCGGAGAATTCCTGGCCGCTATCCCGTGCGAAATCGCCGAAATCAGATCCGGGGTCTAAATAGTGGAAGAGCGCGCTCAGATAACCCGTTTGCTTGATGGCCGCTTGCATCTTCATGATGGGCCTATCGATCTGATCATCGAGGCATTCGGCGCGGCGAATGAAGTTAGCGCTGCCTATCGAGCGGCAGCCGAGCGCTTCGTCACCGTGCTCGATGAACTCTGTGCCGAGCTTTCTGCTCTGCGGCAGCCCGCGAGCATTGGTGATCCGCTACCTGCGGGTGTGATCGCCAGACGCATGGTGGAAGCAGTGGCCCCTTACAGTGAGCGAAACTTCATCACGCCGATGGCGGCAGTTGCAGGCGCAGTCGCGGAGGAAATTCTTGGCAGTATGACATCTGTTGCCAGCCTCTCGCGGGCCTATGTCAACAACGGCGGCGATATCGCGCTCCATCTTGCGCCGGGAGAGCGCCTTGTCGTGGGCATGGTCGAGCAGCCGGATCGTCCCTCGCTTTTCGGAAAGGTTGAGCTGCATTCGAGCGACTTGGTCCGAGGCGTCGCAACCAGCGGTTGGCGCGGCCGCAGTTTTTCTCTCGGCATTGCCGATGCGGTAACGGTTCTTGCCGGCCGCGCAGCCATGGCGGACGCCGCGGCAACCATTATTGCCAATGCCGTGGACCTGCCGGGTCATCCGGCCATTACGCGCATTCCCGCCCGCGATCTTGCGCCTGATAGCGATCTTGGCGATCGGCTTGTGACTCGGGGCGTAGGCGATCTTTTCTCAGCGGAGATTGCAGCAGCGCTCGACGCAGGGGTTGCGGCTGCCGACTCCCTCGTTTGCGAGAGACTGATCCATTCTGCCGCGCTGCACCTGCGCGGCGAGACTCGCGTGGTCGGCGCGAATGTAGCTGCAAGACATTTCGATGCTGAGTCAACGAATTCCAACAGGAGTCCGGTTCATGCCTGAGGTTCGAGTTCGAAAGAAGCTGACAGCGGTCGAAGAGATCTTCCACGAAGGCGGACCACTCTCCCCTGTGCCCCTGCGGCGCGCCGCTGCGCTGGCCGTTATCCACAATCCATTTGCCGGTAGGTACGTGCCAGAGATCGCGGGATTCATGGATGATCTTAAGCCGTTGGGATTGGAAATGGCGCGTTCCCTGGTGGCCGCGTTGGGCGGCGACGCGAAACTGATCGAGGGCTATGGCAAGGGTGCCATCGTTGGAGCGGCGGGGGAACTCGAACATGGCGCTCTGTGGCATGTGCCGGGAGGCTACGCCATGCGCGAGGTTCTGAGCAACGCAAAGGCCATTGTGGCTTCTACGAAGAAAGTGGGTGGGCCCGGAACTCGGCTCGACGTTCCCATTACTCACATCAACGCTTCGTATGTGCGGAGTCATTTCGACGCCATGGAAGTTGGCTTGACCGACGCGCCACGGGCCGACGAGATTCTATTGGCGCTGGTGATGACGACCGGTCCGCGTATCCATGCTCGTGTTGGCGGACTGAAAGCGGCGGAGATTAAGGGAGAGGACGGATTGCGATGAATGCGAAAATTCGCAAGATTGTGACATTCGTCGAAGAGACGAGGGTTGAGATGGATCGCAGCATCGATCCTCCTACTCAACGCGCCGCGACTGTCGCGGTAATAGAAAATCCTTTTGCTGGAAAATATGTGGAAGACCTGTCTGAGTTGATGACGATTGGAGAGGAACTGGGGGAACTTCTCACCTTGCGCGCCGTTGCTGCGCTCGGAATCCCTGCCACCAGCGTTGAGAGTTATGGCAAAGCCGCTGCCGTGGGTGAAGATGGAGAGCTGGAGCACGCAGCGGCGCTTTTGCATCCCAAGCTTGGCACGCCTGTGAGGCGAGTGCTCGGCAAAGGTGCAGCGCTCATTCCCTCTTCTAAGAAACGAGGAGGGATGGGTGTTGTTCTCGACGTACCACTGGGGCACAAAGATGCCGCTTTCGTTCGCAGCCACTTCGATGGCATGGAGGTGCGCATTAACGATGCCCCCAGAGCCAACGAAATTATGGTGGCAGTTGCGGTCACGGACAGCGGCCGGCCACTCGCACGCGTGGGCGGACTGACGAAGGAGCAGATCAAGGGTGAAGACGGCCTGCGGTAGGGGAAAGATTGCTAGCGTTGCTCCTTGAATCCGCTGTAATACGAGGATTTATGCAGCACTGCCACGCCTAATCGTGTTGCTCTAAACAGACGCATAAAATTGAAGAGCACGGTTTCTTTTGTTATGTTTCAAAGGGAGGCACTCTCAATGAGCGACGATGCTAAGAAAGATTCGTTTTCGCGGCGCGGATTCCTGGGAATGGGGTCTGCGGCGATAGCGGCCGCGGGGATGTTATCGGCGGACGCTACGAGTCAGGAGCAGAAGCCATATCCGGCGAAGAACGATCGCAGCGCCAGCGCTCCCGGGCCCGGTAATCCTCCGCTGGATGCGCAGAATCCCGATTCTTTCTTGCCCCCACCCTCCGACGCCGGCGGCGTCCCGACTTTCAAGTACCCTTTCGCGCTCTCTCACAAACGGATGCAGGAGGGTGGATGGTCGCGCGAGGTCACGATCCGCGAGCTTGCAGTTTCCAAATCGATTGCCGGCGTGGATATGAGATTAACCGCCGGGGGCATTCGCGAGCTGCACTGGCACACAGCGGCTGAGTGGTCCATCATGCTCTACGGAAACGCAAGGATTACGGCGATTGATTTAGACGGAAAAAGTTTTGTCGCCGATGTAGCGGAAGGCGATCTCTGGTATTTTCCCACGGGAATTCCGCATTCTATTCAAGGCCTGGGGCCCACCGGTTGTGAGTTTCTGCTGGTATTCGACGATGGCAACTTCTCGGAATACGAGACGGTGCTGCTCACCGACTGGATGGCGCACACGCCCCACGATGTGCTCTCGAAAAACTTCGGCGTAAGTGAGCAAGCCATGGAAAAAATGCCCCGAAAGGAAAAATTTATTTTCCAGGCGGCTGTTCCCGGTCCTTTGGCTGAAGATCAAAAAGTAGCCGCAGGGACGCTCGGCATGTCGCCACAAGAATTCGCTTTTCGAACTTCTCAGCAACCGGTTACGAAGCGCACCAAGGGAGGCGAGGTGCGGATTATTGATTCGAACAAGTTCAAAGTGTCCACGACGATTGCGGCGGCCATCGTGACCGTCCATCCGGGAGGGATACGTGAGCTGCACTGGCATCCCAATGCCGACGAGTGGCAGTACTATATCAGCGGCACGGGAAGAATGACCGTCTTCGCCACCGGAGGCCGCGCCCGCACCATGGACTTTCAGGCTGGCGATGTCGGCTACGTTCAGAAGACGCTGCCGCACTACGTCCAGAATACGGGTGACACCGATCTGAAATTTCTGGAGATGTTCAAGAGCAACGTATATCAGGATCTTGCGCTCTCAGAATGGCTCACGCACATACCGCCGGAGCTCGTGCTGGCACACTTGGGCATTGATAAGGCCACGCTCGATGCCATCCCGAAGGACGAAGTCGTCGTGATGCCAAAATAATTTGCGCAAGCGGGTCACTGCTTTACGATCTCCGGCACCATCGTGGCGGGCGGCGTGTTGCGGCTGCGTTGTGCGCTCACCGCGCCGTCGATGATCACCATCCCGATGCCCGGCAAGTCTCCACGCTGAATGCTTTCCAGAACAGTTTTTCCCGGCGAATGCTGAGCTCTGTCGATCATTACAAAAATTGC
>JBAPQU010000047.1:0-4140 GCA_049280795.1 Candidatus Sulfotelmatobacter sp. | reverse complement strand
GTTTAGAAGGTAATGCACGAGGCACGGTTCCCGCGATGGGATTCCGTTGGGTCCGCATTCATTCCATAACCGAACACCTCAGGAACCAAGATTTGATGGTCTAACTTTGTGTTTTCCACGACGTATCGTTGCCCGGCGCGGGGCGTAAAGCGATGGTGTCAGCTGTGCTGTCGTAAGAGAAGCGCTTCCGGTTGTTATTAGCCAGGAGCCGCAAGTCGCGCGTATCGGGATCTCGCAGCGAACCTTTCTTGGGGCCAATGGCGCGACTTTGGATGACCTTAAATCCGCCTGCGGTTAAATCTTTCACTAGAACCGAGATGTTTACTGGACCGCGACCGCGCTCACTCAGGTAAGCCTGAACTGCGGTACTGAGCTTCATTCCAGAATACTGGCCTGGTATGACTGGCTTCTGTCCGTCCTGTTGAGCGGCTAGAAGAGAGCCGTCTCCGGCTGCTTTTACGCGGGCGATGGAGCACTCCAGTTCGTCGAGTTGGCGCTGGAGGCGGTCGCGACCTTGAAGCAGAATCGTAACCGCCGGGTTGTCCTTGGAATCTGGGAGGGACGACAGGGAGACAATAGACTGGTCCACTTTGGCCAGTTCGGTTTGTCCGCACCTCCGTCCCTCGTTCAAAATAGACATGACGTTGCACATTTCTATTCTCCTGCCGAGAATATCGTCACTTCTGATTGAGGTAGCGCCTAGCGACTAGATTTGTGCCGCGTAGTCCTTTAGCTTGCGGTACAAAGTCGTCTTACCGATGCCGAGCAGTCGAGCGGCTTGCAGCTTATCGCCATGGAGTTCCGCGATAGCGCTGAGAATGGTCTGTTTTTCCAGTTCCGCCATGGGGACGATCTTGTTCTGGCCATGTCCATTGCCATTGGCTGGAATCGTGCCCTGTGCGCCGGCGATGGCGGGAGGCAAGTCGGCTACGTGAATCAACGGGCCGCTGGTGAAGGCGCAAGTGCGCTCCAGGCAGTTTTCCAGTTCGCGGACGTTGCCCGGCCAGTCATAAGCCAGCATGGCTTTGATGGCTTCGTCGGTAAGAGTCTTTTCCTGACCCGAGGCACGCGAGGAGCGCTCCATAAAATGAGCCAGGAGGAGCGGAATATCCTCGCGCCGTTCGCGCAGCGGAGGAATGCGCAGGCTGAGCACGTTGAGGCGGAAATAAAGGTCGCGGCGGAAAGCGCCTTCGGTCACCGCCTGCTCCAGGTCGCGGTTGGTTGCGGCGAGGATGCGGACATTGATGGGAATGCGGCGAGTGCTGCCCACGGGACGAATTTCCTTTTCCTGAATCGCACGCAGAAGTTTGGACTGGAGGTCGACGGGAAGCTCACCGATCTCGTCGAGAAATACGGTTCCCCCGTCGGCAATGGCCAGTAGCCCGTCCTTGGCTTGATTGGCGCCGGTGAAGGCTCCTCTGACATAGCCGAAGAGTTCGCTTTCGATCAGTGTGGGCACGAGCGAACCGCAATCGACGGGAATGAACGGCTTGTCGCGGAATGGTCCGGAGTAGTGGATGGAGCGCGCGACCATTTCCTTGCCGGTGCCACTTTCGCCGAGAATCAGAACAGGATGGGAGCTGTTGGCAGCTTTGGCGATGATGCGATAGAGCTTTTCCATCTCCGGGGCGCGGCCGACCAGGCCACCATAACCTTGTTTGGATTTGAGCTTTTCGCGCAGCATGCGGTTTTCGGTCTTCAGCTTGAGGTGATTGGAGACGCGTTCCAGCAGCAGCCTGAGTTCATCGGCGCTAAAGGGCTTGGTGACGTATTCGTAGGCGCCATGCTTCATGGCCTGCACCGCCGACTGCACGGTGCCGTAGCCGGTGACAACGATTACAAGCGCGTCGGGGTACTGGGCCTTGATACGGCGGAGAGCCTCCAGACCACCGGTTCCGGGCAAGCGTAGATCGAGCAGGACGGCATCGATGGTTTGAGTCTGCAGGAGACGATAGGCGTGTTCGGCGGAATCGGCGACGTGAGCCATGAAACCGAGGGACGAAGCGACTTCGCGGCAGGCGTCGCGGATGGATCGTTCATCGTCGACGATGAGAATGTTCAAAAAATTGGCGGCCAGAATTTGAGGAGTGGGCATGGTGGGAGCTACAGCGATTGATGTCATAAGAGTGGTTCCTTCTTAGGTTCCTGAAGTGTCGTTTGCAACGGTTCCGGAATTTGTCCGGTCGAGTCTAGAAATTCTGGATCGGCGTGCTGCGACGCCCGGGGGAGCAAAATCATGACGCGCGTCCCGCTGCCGGGTTGGCTTTCGATGTGGATCAGTCCGCGATTGGTGGTAACAATGCTGCGCACCGTGGTGAGTCCTAAGCCCGTCCCCTTGCCGGAGCTCTTGGTGGTGAAGAAAGGTTCGAAGAGACGCTGGCGAATCTTCGCATCCATGCCGCGGCCGTTGTCGCTGACTACGAGCAGGACACAAGGAAAAGCGACGCCGCGCTCCACCGACATCGAGCGGGTGACGGGTTGAAATTCACAATTTCTGGTCTCGACTACAATGCGGCCGCCATCCGGCAGAGCGTCGCGGGCGTTGAGCACGAGATTGAGGAAGATCTGCTGCGCCTGGGCCTGATCAATCTTGACAAGACCTAAATCTGGATCAAGACGCAGATCGAGTGAGATGTTCTCGCCGATGAGGCGGGTCAGCAGGCCCTGCATGGCACCAGCGATCTGGTTGAGACAGAGAGCGCGAGCCTCTGCGGCTTGCGGTCGGGCGAAGACTAACAACTGCTGTACCAGCCCGCCGGCCTGCACAATGGCAGCGCGAATCTCGTCGGCATACCTGCGCCTCCGGTCTCGCGAATCCAAAGCTGAAAGCAGCAGATCGCAATACAGCATGACGCCGGTCAGCAGGTTGTTGAAGTCGTGCACCACTCCACCCGCCAGGCGGCCGACTGCCTCCCATCTCTGAGCTTGGATGAGGCTTTCCTCAGCGGGAGGGTTTTCGGCGTTGGGCTCCGCTATTAGCAATGCGTGGCAGGGTTCTCCGGCGGCTCCGGAAAAACGCCATAGGGTACAGTTTGTGTTTGCCAGCCCATGCGCCGCATTTCTTATCTGGAGATGGATGCTATCCCGCGAGGCATCCAGCAGATCGCGCATCAGCGGCTCAACAGCGCTGTGATCTTGGAGAGGGATCAGGTCGTAAAGCCGCAACGAGCGTTTGTCACTCCGGCGGGCCCGGAGCGCGCGCTCGAACGCCGGATTCATTTCGACAATCACGCCTTGCGAGTCAAAGCAGGCAGCGGCGACCGGAGCGAATTCAAAGATGGAACGAAAGTCCGTTCTTGGGCTACGTACTGCCGAGAGCTCTGAAACCGGAAATGGTGTCGCCGTGCTCATACTGATACTGTGCCGTGGGAGGAGTCCCGAAAGGAACACCGCAATAGACCGTTTGATACCTCGGTGTTCCCGAAATAGGACGGCGCTTGGATCAAGGGTGCGGAATAGCCGCCTCTTAATCTCGGCCCCACTGGTTATTTCAATTTCGGTCCCACTATAGGAGGCCCAATCTGAAACTGCGAAGGGCAGACGTCACTCAGAATGCGAACATCCTGTGGAAAACGCGGGAAGTAGCTTTGGATTGTTCGATATAGGAGTGGAGTATTCGAGCTAAAAAACTCGTGAGCAGCGAAGATTCGGGAAGGAGAGTGGGCGGGTTATTCGCTGGGAAGACTCGAATATTGACGATTGGCGATCGAGTTGGGATAGGCGAGCAAGACAGGAGCGGTCAAACGAAAAGTGAGGCGGCGTCCTTTTTGCACCTGGAAACCGCCAGCAAAGCCGGACCTTGGATTCGTGGCCGGCTGCGGTGTTCCTCTGGCAAACAGGCTCGAAGTCTGCAGCACGACTGGCTTGCCATCCACGGTGATGGTACTCAGAGTCAACCGAACAAATCCCGGATCAGGGCTCAGGCCGGGCCGACCCGCAGGAGGCTGTGCAGACTCGACGCGTCCGCTGACGGGAGTGCCGCGCTCGATCAACGTATCTCCGTCAATCACAAGGCGCCCAGCGACTGTCGCGGTAAATGGATCTCCCGCATTAACGTGCGCAATGGAGAGTGAGCTTTCCATTTGAATTGTGATGAGCGTCCCGGCGGGTAGGCTACGACCCTGAGCTGGAGAGTGGAAG